>NZ_JBFJVE010000315.1:0-1502 GCF_041624275.1 Shimia sp. | reverse complement strand
GTCGGCCGGAGGAAAATGAAAACGGCCGCCCAAGACTTGGGCGGCCGTTTCGTTTTCGGGCGTGCGGCAGTCAGCTGCGGGGCAGGATCGGGGCGGATTTCTCGGTGGCCAGTTCGGCGTCGGAAAACACCCAGGGACCGCGCAGGCCCGGTACCCCTTCGGGGGTGATCACCATGCCGCGCGACTTGATCTGCGGATCGTCGAAGGTCTGGCCGATGGTGTTGATCGGCCCCGCCGGCACCGTCTCGGCCTCGAGCGCGGCGAGCAGCTCGGCACTGGCCCAGCCGGCAAAGCTGGTTTCCAGCTCGGCGGTCAATGCATCGCGGTTCTCGACCCGCAGCGCATTGCTGGCAAAACGGGCGTCATCGCCCAGATCGGGGCGCCGGATGACGCCGCACAGCCGCTGGAACTGGCCGTCGTTGCCGACCGCGATGATGATATGGCCGTCGGCGGTGGGCAGCACCTGATAGGGGGCGATATTGGGATGCGCATTGCCCTTGCGCATCGGGCTGGTGCCGGTGGCAAGGAAATTCATCGCCTGATTGGCCAGCATCGCCGTGGCGCAATCCAGCAGCGACATGTCGATATGCTGGCCCCGGCCGCTGCGGTGGCGCTGTTCGATGGCGGCCAGAATCCCGATCGTGCCATAAAGCCCGGTCACCACATCGGTCACCGCGACCCCGACTTTCTGTGGCTGGCCATCCGGTTCTCCGGTGATCGACATCAGCCCGGACATGCCCTGTAGCAGAAAGTCGTAGCCGGCCCGCTGGGCATAGGGGCCGTCCTGCCCGAAGCCGGTGATCGAGCAATAGACCAGCCGGGGGTTGATCTTCGACAGGCTGTCATAGTCGAGCCCGTATTTGGCCAGCCCGCCGACCTTGAAATTCTCGATCAGGATATCGGCGTCGGCCACCAGGTCGCGCACGGTCCGCTGGCCCTCGGGGCTGCGGAAATCGGCCACGACCGAGCGCTTGCCGCGATTGGCGGCATAGAAATAGGCCGCGCTGCGGTCGCCGTCGCGTTCGATGAAGGGCGGGCCCCAGGTGCGGGTGTCGTCCCCCTGCGGCGCTTCGACCTTGATCACCTCCGCGCCGAGATCGGCCAGCGATTGGCCGATCCATGGCCCGGCCAGAATGCGGGCCAGTTCAACGACTTTCAGTCCTTCGAGCGGTTTCATGTGAATCCTTGCTTTGACAGGGTTAGAGATAGGGCGGGCTGCAGGCCGAGATCACCTCGGCGGCGCGGTCCGAGACATTGCGGAACCGATGCGGCTCGCGGCTGTTGAAGAGATAGGAATCGCCGGCCTTCAGCACCGAGGTGACGCTGCCGACGGTCACCTCGATTTCCCCGGCGATGACGATGCCGCCCTCGCTGGATTCATGCTCGATCATCGCATCGCCGGTATCGGCGCCGGCCTCATAGCGTTCCTGAAGAATCTGAAGCCCGTGCATCTTGGCATCGCCGACCTGGCGGATGGTGATTTTCTGCTGCGCCGCCGCGTT
>NZ_JBFJVE010000314.1:0-1526 GCF_041624275.1 Shimia sp. | reverse complement strand
GAGATGCATGGTGTCCTATTCCGCCGCCACTTTGCCTGCGCCGCGTGCCTTGGCGTTGGCCGACAGCTCGGCCATCAGCTCGCTGGCGCGGGCGATCGGGTTGGTCAGGTAGAAATCGGCGATCACCTGGCGGAAGGCGCCCTTGCCGAGGGTCTTGACCTCGAGCGGCTCCCAGCCGTTGTCGGCCAGCTGGTCGACGGCGGCCAGATGCGGCACCTCGGCCACCAGCGCGGTGCGCAGCTGTGCCAGCGTGTCATAGGGCAGCGTGGCGCCCAGCTCGGCGCTGAGCGCGCGCAGGATGGCCCAGTTCTCCTTGCCTTCGCCCGGTGCGAAACCGGCGCGCATCGCCAGCTGCGGGCGGCCTTCGGTATTGACGAACAGGCCGTTTTCCTCGGTATAGGCGGCGGCCGGCAGGATCACGTCGGCACGGTGCGCGCCGCGATCGCCATGGCTGCCCTGATAGATCACGAAGGCCCCATCGCCGATCTCGACCTCGTCGGCGCCGAGGTTGTAGACCACTTCGGCCCCTTCCATGGCGACGTCGAGACCGCCCTCGGTAACGGCGCCGATGTCCATCGCGCCGACCCGGCTGGCGGCGGTGTGCAGCACCAGCATCTTGCCGCCCAGTTTCTCGGTTGCTGCCATCGCCGCGCCCAGCACCGCGATACCGTCGCCCTCGGTGACTGCGCCCTGGCCGACGATCACCACCGCGCCCTCTTCGGCGCCGGCCTCGGCGAGCAGCGCGTTCAGCGCCTCGCGCCCGGCACCCAGGGTCACGTAATCATAGGTCAGATCCATGTCGGGCGCACCGATCACCCGCACTTCCGCACCCTTGAGCCAGGCCTTGCGGATACGCGCGTTCAGCACCGGCGCCTCGTTGCGCGGGTTGGTGCCGATCAGATAGACCACCTTGGCGCTGTCAAGATCCTCGATCGAGGCGGTGCCGACATAGGCCGAGCGGTTGCCGGCTGGCAGCACCGCGCCGTTGGTGCGGCATTCGATCTTGCCGTCGAGACCTTCGACGATCTGTTTCAGTGCAAAGGCCGCTTCGACCGGGGCCAGATCGCCGACCAGAGCCGCGACCTTCTTGCCCTTCATCGCCGCCGCGGCGGCGCCGAGCGCCTCGCCCCAGGTGGCGGGCTTCAGCTTGCCGTCGACGCGCACATAGGGGCGGTCGAGGCGCTGGCGGCGCAGGCCGTCCCAGACAAAGCGGGTCTTGTCGGAAATCCATTCCTCGTTCACGCCGTCATGGTTGCGCGGCATGATGCGTTTGACTTCGCGGCCCTTGGTGTCGACGCGGATGTTCGAACCCAGCGCGTCCATCACGTCGATGGTTTCGGTCTTGGTCAGCTCCCACGGGCGGGCGGTGAAGGCATAGGGTTTCGACGTCAGCGCGCCGACCGGGCACAGGTCGATGATGTTGCCCTGCATGTTCGAATCGAGCGTCTGGTTCAGATAGCTGGTGATCTCGGCATCTTCGCCGCGACCGGTCTGCCCCATCTGGGTCACGCCAGCGACCTCGGTGG
>NZ_JBFJVE010000313.1:0-1596 GCF_041624275.1 Shimia sp. | reverse complement strand
TGGTCGAGCTGGAAAAGGCGCTGAAGAGCAAGACTCTCGAGGTCGAGCTGGGCTTTGACGCCGGCACCGCCTTCGTGCAGGCCGAACGCTGCCTCAACTGCGACGCGCAGACCGTCTTCACCACCCAGGCCTGCATCGAATGCGATGCCTGCACCGACATCTGCCCGACCAGCTGCATCAGCTTCGTCGAAAACGGCCCCGAGGACGAGCTGCGCGCCCGCCTTCTGGTCCCGGCCACCAACGCCGAGCAGCCGGTCTATGTCTCGGGCACGCTGCCCACCGGCAAGGTCATGGTCAAGGACGAAGACGTCTGCCTGCACTGCGGCCTCTGTGCCGAGCGCTGCCCGACGGCGGCCTGGGACATGCAGAAATTCCTTTACACCATGGCCAAGCCCACCCCGATGCTCAAGGAGGCGGCGGAATGAAACAGATTAAGGGTATCAACGATTTCGTCGTCAAGTTCGCCAATGTGAACGGCACCGGATCCGCCTCGGCCAACCATCTGTTTGCAAAGGCGATTTTCCGCATGGGCATCCCGGTCAGCCCGCGCAACATCTTCCCGTCGAACATCCAGGGTCTGCCGACCTGGTACGAGGTGCGGGTCAGCTCCAAGGGCTATCTCGGGCGGCGCGGCGGCGTCGACCTCATGGTCTGCGTGAACCCGCAGAGCATGGAAAAGGACATCGCCAGCATCGAGCCGGGCGGCTATTTCATCTATGACAACACCAAGCCGCTGGCGGCGAACCTGAAACGCGACGACATCCATTACTTCGGCATTCCCTTCACCGAGATGTGCATGAGGGAATTCCCGGTGCCGCGACTTCAGCAGCTGCTGAAGAACGTGGTTTACGTGGGCGCGCTGGCAGCGCTGCTGGACATCGACTTCCAGATTCTAAAAGGGCTGCTGAACGACCAGTTCAAGGGCAAGGAAAAGCTGATTTCCTCGAACGTGCACGCGCTCGAGATGGGCTATCAATACGCGACCGAGAACTTCCAGTGCCCGCTGCCGATCCGGCTGGAAAAGGGCGGCAATGTGGCGCCGCATATCCTTGAAACCCCGCATATCCTGATGAACGGCAATACCGCTGCCGCGCTGGGGGCGATCTATGGCGGCGCCACCGTCGCCGCCTGGTATCCGATCACCCCCTCGACCTCGGTGGTGGACAGTTTTGCCAAATACGCCAAGCGCATGCGCATCGACCCCGGCACCGGCAAGAAGAACTATGCCATCGTGCAGGCCGAGGACGAGCTGGCCGCCATGGGCATGGTGGTCGGCGCCGGCTGGAACGGCGCGCGGGCCTTTACCGCCACCTCGGGGCCGGGGGTGTCTCTGATGAGCGAATTCCTGGGCCTGGCCTATTTTGCCGAAGTGCCGGTGGTGCTGATCAACGTCCAGCGATCCGGTCCCTCGACCGGCATGCCGACCCGCAGCCAGCAGTCGGACATCCTGGCCTCGGCCTATGCCAGCCATGGCGACACCAAGCAGGTGCTGCTGTTCCCGGCGACGCCGCAGGAATGTTTCGAGATGGCGGTGCAGGCCTTTGATCTGGCCGAGCGCCTGCAGACCCCGATCATCATGATGTCGGATCTCGATCT
>NZ_JBFJVE010000312.1:0-1617 GCF_041624275.1 Shimia sp. | reverse complement strand
CGCATATTTCGATGAGAAGAAGCCGAAGGCGCTCGACTGCGGACTTTCCCTCGGACCCGGGCTCGCTTATGAGCGCGGCCCATGAGCAACCCGCCCGACCTGCGCCCGGATCTCGCGCGTGCCTCCGTCGCCGAGGCGCGGCGGCCCGGCCAGCCGACCATCGGCATGGTGTCGCTCGGCTGCCCCAAGGCGCTGGTCGATTCGGAGCGCATCCTGACGCGGCTCAGGGCCGAGGGGTATGGGATATCGCCGGACTACGCCGGCGCCGACGCGGTGATCGTGAACACCTGCGGGTTCCTCGATTCGGCCAAGGCCGAGAGCCTCGAGGCGATCGGCGAGGCGCTGAAGGAGAACGGCAAGGTCATCGTCACCGGCTGTCTGGGGGCCGAGCCCGACTATATCACCGGCGCCCATCCCAAGGTGCTGGCGGTGACCGGGCCGCATCAATACGAGCAGGTGCTGGACGCGGTCCACGGCGTGGTGCCGCCCGACCCCGACCCCTTTGTCGACCTGATGCCGGCATCGGGGGTTCGGCTGACGCCGCGCCACTACAGCTATCTGAAGATCTCCGAGGGCTGCAACCACGCCTGCAGGTTCTGCATCATCCCCGACATGCGCGGCAAGCTGGTCTCGCGCCCGGTGCATGCGGTGCTGCGCGAGGCCGAGAAACTGGTCGAAAGCGGGGTGCGCGAACTGCTGGTCATCAGCCAGGACACCTCGGCCTATGGACTGGACCGCAGGTATTCCGCCCACCCCTGGCAGGGCCGCGAAGTGCGCAGCCATATCACCGATCTGGCCCGCGAACTGGGCCAGCTGGGCGCCCCCGAAGAGCTTTGGGTGCGGCTGCACTATGTCTACCCCTATCCGCATGTGCGCGAGCTGATCCCGCTGATGGCCGACACCGGCAACGCGCTGCTGCCCTATCTGGACATTCCCTTCCAGCATTCCCACCCCGAGGTGCTGAAACGCATGGCCCGCCCCGCCGCCTCGGCGCGCACCCTCGACGAGATCGCCGCCTGGCGCCGCGACTGCCCCGAGATCACCCTGCGTTCGACCTTCATCGTCGGCTATCCCGGCGAGACCGAGGCCGAGTTCGACCACCTTTTGGAGTGGATGGACGAGGCGCAGCTCGACCGGGTCGGCTGTTTCCAGTACGAGAACGTCGACGGCGCGCGCTCGAACGCCCTGCCCGACCATGTGCCGGCCGAGGTCAAGCAGGAGCGCTGGGAGCGTTTCATGGAGAAGGCGCAGGCGATCTCCGAGGCCAAGCTGGCGGCCAAGGTGGGGCGCCAGATCGAGGTCATCGTCGACGAGATCGACGAGGACGGGGTGGCCACCTGCCGCAGCAAGGCCGACGCGCCCGAGATCGACGGCAACCTGTTCATCGACGAGGGCACCGCCGGGCTGGCGGTGGGCGACATCGTGACCGTCGAGGTCGACGAGGCGGGCGAGTATGATTTGTGGGGGACGATTTGAAGGAGCGAATTATTGATGGCCCGTTTCATTCTGCCAAGGCAGCTTCAGAAAAACAGTTTGTACATCGCATTTGGAGATTTTTTAAAACAAAATCAACAACTTCCAAACCATGTGATCATTGATTTTTCTCTCGTTAACTTT
>NZ_JBFJVE010000311.1:0-1631 GCF_041624275.1 Shimia sp. | reverse complement strand
GATGCGCCCGGCGGCGCCCGCCAGTGTCTCGAGGTCGGTTTCGACGAAATCAATTGCTGCCGGTTTTCGCACGGTCAAACTCCCTGTTGTTGTAGGAATACCTAGCGCGGCCACAGGATGTTGACCAGATAGCAGTTTCCGACAGGCGCGATTTCAACTAATGTCCGGCCCATGTGACGCGCAATCGGGGGATTCTGGCGCCGTGAGCAGATTCGACAGGTACATGCTGTCGCAATTGCTGATCCTGTTCAGCTTCTTTGCCTTGGTCCTGGTGTCCGTCTATTGGGTCAACCGGGCGGTGGTGCTGTTCGACACGCTGATCGCCAACGGCCAGTCGGCCTGGGTGTTTCTCGAGTTCTCGGCCCTCAGCCTGCCGCGGGTGATCCGCATGGTGATGCCGATGTCGGTCTTTGTCGCCGCGGTCTATGTCACCAACCGGCTGAGCAGCGAAAGCGAGCTGACGGTGATGCAGGCCACCGGCTTCAGCCCCTGGCGGCTGGCCCGTCCGGTGCTGTTCTACGGCATCATCGTCATGGCGATGATGAGCGTTCTGACCCATGTTCTGGTGCCGATCAGCAGCGAGCAGCTGACCCGCCGCCAGAAGGAGGTGACCGAGAATGTCACCGCGCGGCTGCTGACCGAGGGCACCTTTCTGCACCCGACCAGCGGCGTCACCTTCTATATCCGCGAGATCACCCCGGACGGGGTTCTGCACGATGTTTTCCTGTCGGACCGGCGCAAGCCGCAGGAGGTGGTCACCTATACCGCCGCGCAGTCCTTCATCGTCAATACCGAGGCCGGGTCGCGGCTGGTCATGGTCGAGGGGCTGTCGCAGATCCACCTGGCGCAGAGCGACCGCCTGTTCACCACCAATTTTTCGGATTTCACCTATGATATCAGCAGCCTGATCGGAAAGCCCGAACAGGAGCGGCGGCGGATGGAGTTCATCGCGACGCCCGAGCTGCTGCTTGCGCCGCGGGCGGTCAGCGCCGAGACCGGGGTGCCCTATGGCTGGGTGATGGAAGAGGTGCACAGCCGGTTCAACCGGCCGCTGATGGTGATCTCGGCGGCGCTGGTGGGCTTTGCCACCCTGCTTCTGGGCGGCTTCAGCCGCTTCGGGGTCTGGCGCCAGATCGTCATCGCCTTCGTGCTGCTGGTGCTGGTCGAGGGCAGCCGGTCGGCGACGCTGGACCCGGTGCGTTCGAACGGGGATCTGTGGCCGCTGATCTACCTGCCCGCGCTGTTCGGGCTGGTGCTGGGCGCCGGGCTGCTGTGGCTGGCGTCGCATCCGCTGCGTCCGGCGCGAAAGGCGGCGGCATGATCGTTCACCTCTATTTCGCGCGCAAGTTCCTGTATATTTTCGTCGGTCTTCAGACCGTGTTCCTGTCGCTGCTGATGCTGGTCGACATGATGGAGCAGCTGCGGCGCTTCAACGTCGACGAGATCGGTTTCGGCCAGATCCTGCTCTTGACCGCGCTGAAGGCGCCCGAGGGGCTCTATCAGATCCTGCCGCTGGTGGTGATCCTGTCGACCATCGCGCTGTTTCTCGGCCTCGCGCGCAGCAGCGAACTTGTGGTGACGCGGGCCTCTGGCCGATCCGGGCTGCGCGCCTTGCTGGCGCCGGTGATCGT
>NZ_JBFJVE010000310.1:0-1701 GCF_041624275.1 Shimia sp. | reverse complement strand
TAAAGGCATAGAGCTTGGCGATCGAGGCGTTGAAGCCGAAGCTTTCGACGCCAAGGGTGACGTCGCGGATCGCCTTGTGCATCTCGCGCAGCAAGTCGCTGTCGCCGGTGCCGCTGCCGGCGGGCATGGCGGCGATCTCGGTGGCGATGCGGTGCACCCGGCCCAGATGCTTGAACGCCGCTTCGGCGCCCGAGGCGGTCCATTCCACGTCGCGTTCGGGCGGCGAATCAGACAGCACGAACCAGCGCGCGGTATCGGCGCCGTAGGACGAGATGATCGCCAGCGGGTCGACCACGTTGTTCTTTGATTTCGACATCTTGGCCGAGGGGATCACCTCGACCCGTTCGCCGGTTTCCCTGACGAAGACGCCGCCGTCGCGCTCTTCGACCTCGGCCGGGTAATGGTAGATCGCGCGGCCGTTCTCGTCGGTGCGCTCGGCGTTCCTGAAGATCGCATGGGTCACCATGCCTTGGGTGAACAGCGCGTCGAACGGCTCTTTGGCGGTCTCGGGCAGATGGCCGCAGATATGCATCGCCCGGGCAAAAAAGCGCGAATAGAGAAGATGCAGGATCGCATGTTCGATGCCGCCGATATACTGGTCGACATTCATCCAGTACCCGGCGTCTTCCATATTGGTCGGGGTATCCGCGCGCGGCGCGGTGAAACGGGCGAAATACCACGACGAATCGACAAAGGTGTCCATGGTGTCGGTCTCGCGTTTCGCCGGCGCGCCGCAGCTGGGGCAGGCGCAGTCGCGCCAGGTCGGGTGACGGTCCAGCGGGTTGCCGGGCACCGAGAAGTCGATCGGCTTGCCGCCCTCGTCATAGGGCAGCTCGACCGGCAGGTTTTCTTTCTTTTCCGGAACCACGCCGCATTTTTCGCAGTGCACCACCGGAATCGGGCAGCCCCAATAGCGCTGGCGGCTCAGACCCCAGTCACGCAGACGGTATTTGGTGACACCGGTCCCCCAGCCTGCCTTTTCGGCAAAGTCCACGGTGGCGTTGATCGCCTCTTCGCCGGTGGCCTCGTCCAGCCCAGCGAAATGGTCGATCCATTTCACCTTTTCGGACTTGGCGGGCACGAAGGCCTCGTTCGCGACCGGCTTGGGGTCTTCCAGCGACAGGAAGGTGTCGATCACCGGCAGGTCGTATTTGCGGCAGAAATCAAGGTCGCGCTGGTCATGCGCCGGGCAGGCAAAGATCGCTCCGGTGCCGTAATCCATCAGGATGAAGTTGGCGATCCAGACCGGCAGTTCCCAGTCGGGGTTCAGCGGGTGCTTGACCCGGATGCCGGTGTCATAGCCCAGCTTCTCGGCGGTCTCGATGGCCTCTTCGGTGGTGCCGCCCTTGCGGCATTCGGCGACAAAGGCCGCCACCTCGGGGCTTTGCGCCTCGAGGTCCTTGGCAATCGGGTGATCCGGCGAAATGCCGACAAAAGACGCGCCCATCAGCGTGTCGGGGCGGGTGGTATAGACCACGATCGGCTCTTGGCCGTCCACGCGTTCAAAGCCAAACTGAAGCCCGCGCGACTTGCCGATCCAGTTTTCCTGCATCAGCCGCACCTTGGCCGGCCAGTTGTCCAACCCGTCCAGCGCCGAGAGCAGCTCTTCGGACATGTCCGAAATCTTGAAGAACCACTGGGTCAGCTCGCGCCGTTCCACCAGCGCGCCCGAGCGCCAGCCGCGCCCGCCTTCGACCTGTT
>NZ_JBFJVE010000309.1:0-1746 GCF_041624275.1 Shimia sp. | reverse complement strand
TTCACCCTGGTCGGGGCGACCACCCGGCTGGGGCTGCTGACCACGCCGCTGCGCGACCGCTTCGGCATCCCGACGCGGTTGCAGTTCTACACCGAGGACGAGCTGCATCAGATTGTCACCCGCAATGCCCGCAAACTGGGGGTGCCCTCGGATGAGGGCGGCGCCCGCGAGATCGCGCGGCGCTCGCGCGGCACGCCGCGCATCGCCGGTCGGCTGCTGCGCCGGGTGGTGGATTTCGCCCTGGTCGAGGGCGACGGGCGGGTGACGCGCGATCTGGCCGACGGGGCGCTGACCCGGCTCGGGGTCGATCACCTCGGGCTTGACGGGGCCGACCGGCGCTATCTGCGTTTCATCGCCGAGAACTATGCCGGCGGGCCGGTGGGGATCGACACCATCTCGGCGGCGCTGAGCGAGGCGCGCGACGCGCTGGAAGAGGTGATCGAGCCGTTTCTCTTGCAGCAGGGGCTGATCCAGCGCACGCCGCGCGGGCGCATGCTGGCGCAGAAGGCCTGGCAGCATCTGGGGCTGGCGCCGCCCCGGCGCCCCGATCAGAGCGATCTTTTCCGCTGAGCGGGCAGGGGGCGCTGCCCCCGGACGTCTTTTTGGCAAAAGCCGCCCTCCCCCGGAGCATTTACGGCAAGATGAAGACCGGGCGGGGCTTGCCATTGCGGGGCTGATTGGGGAAACAGGCGCCAGGTCAGCAAGGAGTGCGCCATGAGCCCGGAAGAGATCGAAGCGCTGTTCACCCGCCGCGACGGAACCTATCTCTTTGCCCGCTGGGGGCGGCCGATCGTGCCGGTGGTCTTCGGGGTGCTGGACGAGACGGTGCCGGTGATCAAGGGCGCGATCGAGGCCATGGTCACCCTTGCCGGCCACCGGATGGCCGAGACCGACCCCGAGCTTGGCGCCAACCTGATGCTGTTCTTCTTCCGCGACTGGGACGAGCTGCTGGAGCTGCCCGACCTTGGGCGGATGATTCCCGATCTGGCGCCGCTGGTGGCGCGGCTGAAACAGGGCGATGCCACCCAGTACCGCGCCTTCCGCTTCGACGATGACGGCGCCATCCAGGCCAGTTTCGTCTTTCTGCGCATGAGCGACGAGATGGCCGCGATCCCGGCCGAGACCCTGGCCCTGACCCAGGCGGTGCAGGTGATGCTGCTGTGGTCGGACAGCGCCTTTGCAAACCGCTCGCCGCTGGCGGTGCTGCCGGACAATGGCGCCACGGTGCTGCGCCCCGAGATCGCGGCGGTGATCGCCGCCGCCTATGACCGGATGATGCCGGTGGCGGCCGATGACGCCAGCCACGCGCTGCGGCTGTTCGCGCGGCTGAGAGTCGACCCGGCGCCCTGATGCGCGCCTTTCTGGCCATCGACCTGCCCGAGGATCTGCGGGCGCAGGTGGCGGCGCTGCAGGCCGGTCTGCGGGCCGGACGCCCTGTGCCCGAGGAAAACCTGCACCTGACGCTGGCCTTTCTCGACGATCAGCCGCAGGCGATGCTGGTCGCGCTGCACGAGGCTTTGAACGCTCTGGACTGTCCGGGTTTCGATCTGGAACTGGCGGGGCTGGATCTGTTCGGCGGCAAGCGCCCGCGGCTCTTGTATCTCAGGGTGAAACCGGCGCCGGCCCTGCTGGCGCTGCACCGGAGCCTCAAAGAGGCGGCGCGCCGTGTCGGCATGGATCTGCCGCGCACGCGGTTTCGCCCGCATGTCACCCTGGCCCGGTTCCGCCATGACATGACCGAGCCCG
>NZ_JBFJVE010000308.1:0-1888 GCF_041624275.1 Shimia sp. | reverse complement strand
TTGTTGGCCTCCTGCCAGGCGCGCGGATCCTTGAGGAAGGTCTCGACCTCGTTCAGCGTCGCCGCGTCGAAGGCGTCCTGCGCGCGGGCCTCGGCCAGCACGTCCCACCAGGTGCAGAGGTAATGCAGCGCCACCCCGTGATCGCCCAGCGTCTTGGTGGTTTCGGGGAAGATGTCGTAATAGAAGATCACCGCCGTGTGGCCGCAGCTGGCGCCGGTCTCGCGGATGGCGTCGACGAAGCTGAGTTTCGAGCCGCCGTCGGTGGTCAGGTCCTCGACCAAGAGCACGCGTTCGCCCTCGGACATGGCGCCCTCGATGCGGGCGTTGCGACCATAGCCCTTGGGCTTCTTGCGCACATAGGTCATCGGCAGCGCCATGCGCTCGGCCACAAGGGCGGCAAAGGGGATGCCCGCGGTCTCGCCACCGGCGATGTTGTCGAAGGCCTCGAAACCGGCGTTGCGCATCACGGTGACGGTGAGGAAATCCATCAAGGTCGAGCGGATGCGCGGGAAGGAGATCAGCTTGCGGCAGTCGATATAGGACGGCGAGGGCAGGCCCGAGGCCAGCGTGTAGGGCTCATCGGTGTTGAAGTTCACCGCGCCGATTTCCAGCAGCATGCGGGCGGTTAGGCGGGCGATTTCCTCTTGCGAGGGATAGGTGGCGGGGATCATCGGAACATCCTCTGGGGTTGGCGCCGGTGGCGGGGGCAGGCGCCTCCGGCGGGAGTATTGATGGAAGAGATGAAGCTCAGGTCACGTCCCAGAAGACCGGGAAACCGGGGTCAAACACGGTGACAGTATGGTCGCCGGCGTCGATCTTGGCGGGAAACCGGGTGGCCGTTTCGGATTTGCGCAGCGTGATCGTGTCGCTGTTGACCGGCATGCGGTAAAAGGCCGGCCCGTGCAGCGACGTGAAGCCTTGCAGCTTGTCCAGGGCGCCGGCCTCTTCGAAGGTCTGGGCAAGGATCGACAGGGCGTTGGGCGCGGTAAAACAGCCCGCGGAGCAGCATTCGCTTTCCTTGGCGTGGGTCGGATGCGGGGCGCTGTCGGTGCCGAGAAAGAAACGTGTGTCGCCCGAGGTGGCGGCGGCCAGCAAGGCCGCGCGATGTTCGCCGCGTTTCAGGATCGGCAGGCAGTAGTAATGCGGGCGCATGCCGCCGACCAGCATGTCGTTGCGATCGAGGATCAGGTGCTGAACGGTGATCGTGGCGCCCAGGTCCGTCTCGTTGGCCATCACGTAATCCGCGCCGTTCCTGGTGGTGATATGCTCCATCACCACGCGCAGGCCGGGGGTGGCCCTGCGGATCGGATCCAGCACCCGGTCGATGAACACGGCCTCGCGGTCGAAAATGTCGATCTCGCGGTCGGTGACCTCGCCATGCACGCACAGGGGCAGCCCGATCTCGGCCATTTTCTCCAATGTGGCGCGCACGTTGTTGAAATCGGAGACCCCCGAGGCGGAATTGGTGGTGGCCCCGGCCGGGTAGAGCTTGACCGCCTTGATCAGCCCGCTGGCATGGGCGGCGGCGACATCTTCCGGGTCGGTGTCTTCGGTCAGATAGAGCGTCATCAGCGGCTCGAACGCCATGCCTTCGGGCAGCGCCGCCAGGATCCGGTCGCGATAGGCGGCGGCATCGGCGCCGCTGACCACCGGCGGCACCAGGTTGGGCATGACGATGGCCCGCGCGAAATGGCGGGCGGTCTCGGGCAGGACGGCCTCGAGCATCGCGCCGTCGCGCAGATGCAGGTGCCAGTCATCGGGGCGGGCGATTGTCAGTGAACGGCTCATGAGGGCCGATTACACAAATCCGGGCGCCGTTTCCAGTGGCAATCCTGTGTCCGGGCGGGCCCGCGCCGGTTGGGTCTTGCCGCCCGCCTCGCCGGCGAGC
>NZ_JBFJVE010000307.1:0-1894 GCF_041624275.1 Shimia sp. | reverse complement strand
GCTGAATACCATCGCCGACGCGATCCTCAAACTGAACAAGGAGCGCAACTATACCTTCGTGGTGATCGAACATGACATGGATTTCATCGGCAAGATCTGCGCGCCGGTGATCTGCATGGCCGAGGGCAAGGTGCTGGCGCAGGGTACGCTCGATGAGATCAAGGCCAACGAACAGGTGATCGAGGCCTATCTCGGCACCGGCCTGAAAAACAAGGATCAACTGGAGGCAGGCGCATGAGCGGCGGCAATCCATATCAGGACGATCGTGGCAACAAGGACGCCTCGATCGCCAATCCCAAGGGCGTCGGCACCATGACGCCGGCCCACAAGAAAAGCGGCCCCACCAGCCGCGTCGAAGGCGCGCCCTTTCTGATCGGCGACACCATGACCGGCGGTTACGGCAAGGGCCCCGACATCCTGCACGAATGCACCATCGCGGTGAACCCCGGCGAGATCGCGGTCATCGTCGGCCCCAACGGCGCCGGCAAATCCACCGCCATGAAAGCGGTGTTCGGCATGCTCAACGTGCATTCCGGCAAGGTGCTGCTGGACGGCGAGGACATCACCCAGCTGACGCCGCAGGACCGCGTGGTCAAGGGCATGGGCTTCGTGCCCCAGACGTCGAACATCTTCACCTCGATGACGGTGGAAGAGAACCTCGAGATGGGGGCCTTCATCCGCAAGGACGATTTCCGCGATACCATGGCCCAGGTCTATGACCTGTTCCCGATCCTGAAGGAAAAGCGCAACCAGCACGCCGGCGAACTCTCGGGTGGCCAGCGCCAGCAGGTGGCGGTGGGCCGGGCGCTGATGACCCAGCCCAAGGTGCTGATGCTCGACGAGCCCACGGCGGGCGTGTCGCCGATCGTCATGGACGAGCTGTTCGACCGCATCATCGAGGTCAGCCGCACCGGCATCCCGATCCTGATGGTCGAACAGAACGCCCGCCAGGCGCTCGAGATCGCCGACAAGGGCTATGTGCTGGTGCAGGGGCGCAATGCCTATACCGGCACCGGCAAAGAGCTTCTGGCCGATCCCGAAGTGCGCAAATCCTTCCTGGGAGGTTAAGCGATGGACTTTCTCAACGGCCTCGTGGCCCTTTCCAACTTTGTGCTGATCCCCGCCATTGCCTATGGCAGCCAGCTGGCGCTCGGCGCGCTCGGGGTGACGCTGATCTATGGCATCCTGCGCTTTTCCAACTTCGCCCATGGCGACACCATGGCCTTTGGCGCCATGGCGGCGGTGCTGACCACATGGTCGCTTCAGGGCATGGGCATCGGTCTCGGCCCGCTGCCCACCGCGCTGCTGGCTTTGCCGATCGCCATTCTGGTGACCATCGTCATGGTGCTGATAACCGACAGAACGGTCTATCGCTTCTACCGCGAACAGAAGGCCAAGCCGGTCATTCTGGTGATCGTCTCGATGGGCGTGATGTTCATCATGAACGGTCTGGTGCGTTTCATCATCGGCCCCAATGACCAGAAGTTTTCCGACGGCGAACGCTTCATCATCTCGGTGCGCGACTTCAAGGCCATGACCGGCCTGCGCGAAGGGCTGGCGATCAAGACCACCCAGGGGCTGACCGTGGTTGTGGCGGTGATCTGCGTGGCGCTTCTGTTCTGGTTCCTCAACCGCACCCGCACCGGCAAGTCGATGCGCGCCTATTCCGACAACGAGGATCTGGCGCTGTTGTCCGGCATCAACCCGGAACGGGTGGTGATGTACACATGGATGATCGTCGCCGCGCTGGCGACCATCGCCGGCACGCTTTACGGGCTCGACAAGTCGTTCAAACCCTTCGTCTACTTCATGCTGCTGCTGCCGATCTTTGCCAGCGCCATCGTCGGCGGGCTTGGCAACCCGCTGGGGGCCATCGCCGGCGGCTTCATCATCG
>NZ_JBFJVE010000306.1:0-1904 GCF_041624275.1 Shimia sp. | reverse complement strand
TGGCCAGCATCGGGTCGACGGCAATCACCAGCCGCTGATCCAGTTCGGACGGCACCTTGAAGTAGTATTGCACCGGCTTCAGCGTCTCTTCATCGCGGTAAAGACCGACAAAGCCGACCCGCGCCGAGGGCACCAGTTCCAACATACCATCCAAAAGCCCGTTACCGGCGCGCAGGATCGACACCAGCGCCAGCTTGCGCCCGTCAAGCACCGGGGCGTCCATCTCCTGCATCGGGGTCTGGATGCGCTTGGTGGTCATCGGCAGTTCGCGCGTCACCTCATAGGCCAGCAGCTGGCTGATCTCGCGCAGCAGGCGGCGGAATTCGGCGGTCGAGGTCTCGGTGCGGCGCATCAGGGTCAGCTTGTGCTGCACCAGCGGGTGATCGACGACGGTCAGGTGATCCATCAGGACATCTCCAGTTTCTTGAGGACGCGCGCCCGGGTCTCTGCACAGCAGAAGGCGGCGTCGATGGCAGTTTGGTTGAGCGCGCGGAAATCCGCGACTTGCCAGCCGAAGGTTTCGGCCAGCATGTCATATTCGCGGCGCATCGTGGTGTGGAAAAACGGCGGATCATCGGTCGAAACCGTGACCGGCACCCCGGCGTCGCGCAGCCGCGCGATCGGGTGGCGCGCCATCTCGGGGTAAAGCCCCAGCGCCAGGTTCGAGCCGGGGCAGACCTCGAGCGTGATCCGGCGGTCGGCCAGTTCCCGCACCAGATCGGGATCCTCGATGGCGCGCACCCCGTGACCGATGCGTTCGACCCCGAGGTCGCGGATCGCCGCGCGCACCGAGGCCGGACCGGCGAATTCTCCGGCATGGGTGGTGCGGCGCAGGCCGGCCTCGCGGGCCATGTCGAAGGCATAGGCGAAATCGCCCTGCCGGCCCATGGTCTCGTCGCCGCCCATGCCGAGGCCGACGATCCAGTCGCCGGCGGTTTCGGCGGCGCAGAGCGCCGAGCGTTTGGCCCTGTCGGGGCCGAAATGGCGCACCGGGGTGACGATGCCGCGCAGGATGATGCCGAGGTCGGCCTCGGCGCGCTCGGCGGCCTCGCGGATCGCCGCAAGATATTCCTTCCAGGCCGCGACATCGCCGCCACCGCAGAAATCCGGGCTGAGGAAGCTTTCGCAATAGACCACACCATTTGCGGCGCTCTGCTCGAGCAGGGCGCGGGTCAGGCGGGCATAGTCCTCGGGGGTCTGCAACACGCTGGTCGCGGCCTCGTAGACCTGAAGGAAATGGGCAAAATCCTTGAAGGCATAGCCGCCGCCCTGATCGAAGACCCGGCTCAGATCGACCCGTTTCTCATGCGCCAGCTGGCGGATCAGATCGGGCGGCGCGGCACCTTCGTGATGCAGGTGCAGCTCGATTTTCGGCAGGTCCGCGACACTCACAGAAAACTCCTTCCCGGCCCCTGCGCCGGCACCCCGAGATGCGCCGCCACGCTGGCCGCGACATCGGTCATTGCGATCAGGCCGGCGCCACCGGCGCCGCGGCCCGCACAAAGCACGGGAACGCGTTCGCGGGTGTGGTCGGTGCCGCTCCAGGTCGGGTCATTGCCATGATCGGCGGTCAACAGCAACAGGTCGCCGTCACGCAAGCGCGGCAGGATGCGGCCGATCTCGGCATCGAACCATTCCAGCGCCCGGGCATAGCCCGAAACGTCGCGGCGGTGGCCGTAATCGCTGTCGAACTCAACGAAATTCGCAAAGGTCAGGCTGCCCTCCTCGGCCTCGTCCACCAGCCGATGCAGATGGCTCATCAGCGCCGCGTCGCTGCCCTTGACGCTGTCGCTGATGCCGCGCATCGAGAAGATGTCGCCGATCTTGCCGCCGCCGTATACCCGGCGCCCGGCCGCCTGCAGCCAGTCGGTCAGCACCGGCGCCGGCGGCGCGATGGCGAAATC
>NZ_JBFJVE010000305.1:0-1941 GCF_041624275.1 Shimia sp. | reverse complement strand
TTGGCGCACAGAAGCGCGGTCAGCCAGACCCGGTCGCTCTCCAGAAGATGCGAGCGCAGGTGGCGCAGATAGGGCAGGAAATCGCGGCGGGTGCGGATCAGCCGGGCAAAGCTCTGCACGGTCAGCCGGCCGACGCTGGCCTGGGCGAGGATGCGGAACAGCAGCTGCATCTCCAGCAGCGCCGCCTCCAGCGGGCGGCCGAAATCGGGCACCGGCAGCAGCTGGACATTGGCGCGCCGGAACAGGGCGGCATGCATGGCGTCCAGCGGCGCGTCGCGGGTATGGATGACGAAAGCCTGGCAAGCGGCCTCGATCATGTCGGGGGCAAAGCCGTAGCGGTCGTTGAAATCAAGGCGTCGCGCACCGGGGTAGCGCCGGTCCCAGCCGGTCAGCCGTGGATCGAGCGTCGCCTGCGGGTTGAGCGCCACCACCCTTGCCCCGGGGGCGGCCACCGAAAAGGCGGCGGCGGCATAGCCGCAGGGGCCGGCGCCATAGAAGATCACGGTTTCGAAATCGTCAAAGAACCCGTCGTCGCCGAGCCGGTCGAAATAGCCGTAGACCGCCGGATCGCGAAACCAGCTGTCGCCCTGCGACAAGAGGCACAGATGCGACCAGCCCAGTTCGCGCACCAGCTCGAAGCCCAGCGGCTGGCCGGTATCACCGCGTTCGGCGATGCCCGCGATGGTTTCGAAGGTGACCAGCAGAATCGGCTTGTCCTCGACGAAACTGGCCCAGTGATCGCCGCCCAGCGGCTGGAAATGGCCATGCTCCTCGGCGATCTCCTCAAGCCGCGCCAGCCAGTCGGTTCCCGCAAGACCCAGCATCGGAGTGTCGAAACCGTTGGGACAATCCTGCATCTGCTCTTTCCTCTGTGATCCGGGGGCGGGCGGGCACCGGCCCGGCGTCCTCCCTATGAAGGCTTTGCGGCAAGAATAGGGAGCCGGGCCGGAAATCGGTGGAAACTGCCGCTTGACCCGGGACCGGCCCCTCGGGCAGCCTGACCGCGACAAAGCGAGGTGGCGATGCAGAGCCTTAACTCAATAGACGATGTCGAAACCCTGCTCGGCGGGCAGGGTTACATCTGCGACCGGGCGCTGGCCACGGTGCTGTTCCTGGCGCTGCGCCTGGGGCGGCCGCTGTTTCTCGAGGGCGAGGCCGGGGTCGGCAAGACCGAGATCGCCAAGGCGATTGCCGCCGGGCTGGGGCGACGCCTGATCCGCCTTCAGTGCTACGAGGGGCTGGATGCCGCCTCGGCGGTCTATGAATGGAATTTCGCTGCCCAGATGGTGGCGATCCGCACCGCCGAAGCCAGCGGCACGGCCGACCGCGAGCTGCTCAATGCCGAACTCTTCGGCCCCGATTTCCTCGTCGAAAGGCCGTTGCTGCAGGCGATGCGGCCGCAGGCCGCCGGCGCCCCGGTGCTGCTGATCGACGAATTGGACCGCACCGACGAACCTTTCGAGGCCTTCCTGCTCGAGGCGCTCAGCGACTTCCAGGTCACCATCCCCGAGATCGGCACCATCGCGGCGCCCGAGCCGCCGATCGTGATCGTGACCTCGAACCGCACCCGCGAGGTGCATGACGCGCTGAAGCGGCGCTGCCTCTACCATTGGGTCGACTACCCGGATTTCGACCGCGAGATCGCCATCCTCGAGGCGCGCGCCCCCGAGGCCGCCGCCGCGCTCAGCCGCGAGATCGTCGCCTTCGTACAGCAATTGCGCACCGAAGACCTGTTCAAGAAACCCGGCGTCGCCGAAACCATCGACTGGGCCAAGTGCCTGCTGGCGCTCGACGTGCTGACCCTCAGCCCCGAGACCATTTCCGACACTTTGGGCGCGGTGCTGAAATACCAGGACGACATCGCCCGCTTGCAGGGCTCCGAGGCGCAGCGGCTGCTTGATCAGGCCCGCGCCACGCTGGCCCCGGCCTGATGCTTTCTCT
>NZ_JBFJVE010000304.1:0-1943 GCF_041624275.1 Shimia sp. | reverse complement strand
CCACCAGCATCAGCCCCAGGTCCATGTCCGGGCGCCAGCTGGGCACGCTGGGCTTTGTCGTGCTCGGCCTCGCCGGCGCGGTGCTGATCCCCTTTGGCGACCTGCCGACGCGCCTGCCCGACCTGCCGCATCTCGCCGCCCTCTTCGCCGCCGGCCTGGTGGGGGTTCTGGCCTATAATGCGCTGACGCAGGCCATGCGCAACGGTGACATCGCCGTGGTCACACCGTTCCGCTATTCACGGCTGTTGTTCGCGCTGGCGATTGCCATGGCCCTGTTTGGCGAGCTGCCGGACAGGCTCACCCTGGCCGGGGCCGCGCTGGTGGTGGGCAGTGGCCTTTATACCCTGGCCCGCTCGGGCGGCAAAATCCCGGCTGGCCCCGGCGCCTGAGGTCGTGTACACCCCGGCCCTGCAACAGACAGGATAGACCATGACCAACCGCGCCGGATTCGTCGCCCTCATCGGAGAGCCGAACGCAGGGAAATCGACCCTGACCAACCGCATGGTCGGGGCCAAGGTCTCGATCGTCACCCACAAGGTGCAGACCACCCGCGCCCGCATCCGCGGCGTGGCACTCGAGGGCGAGGCCCAGATCGTCTTCGTCGACACGCCGGGCCTCTTTCGCCCGCGCCGCCGGCTTGACCGCGCCATGGTCGCCGCCGCCTGGGGCGGGGCGGCCGACGCCGATATCATCGTGCTGCTGGTCGAGGCGCACCGGGGCATCACCGAGGGCGTTGAGCGCATTCTCGAAGGGCTGGAGGACATCGGCAAGGGACGGCGCGTGGCGCTGGCGATCAACAAGATCGACAAGGTGCCCTCGGAAAGGCTGCTGAAGCTGACCCAGGATCTGAACCAGCGTTTCGACTTTGCCGAGACCTTCATGATCTCGGCCGAAAAGGGCCACGGCACCGAGCACCTGAAAACCTGGCTCGCCGAACAGCTGCCCGAGGGTCCGTGGCTCTACCCCGAAGACCAGATCGCCGACCTGCCGATGCGCATGATCGCCGCCGAGATGACGCGCGAGAAACTGACCCTGCGCCTGCATCAGGAACTGCCCTACCAGATGACGGTGGAAACCGAGAGCTGGGAAGAACGCAAGGACGGTTCGGCCCGCATCGACCAGGTGATCTATGTCATGCGCGACGGTCACAAGGGCATCGTGCTGGGCAATCGCGGCGAGACCATCAAGGCGGTCTCCAAGGCCGCCCGCGAAGAGCTGACCGAATTCCTCGGCCGCCGCGTGCATCTCTTCCTTCAGGTCAAGGTGCGCCCCAACTGGCTCGAGGAAAAGGAACGCTATTCCGAGATGGGGCTGGACTTCAAAGACGGCAACAAATGACCCGCCTGACGGCCAGGTTCTGGGTTCAGGCCTATATGAAACGGCTCGAGCTGCATGGCATCCCGGCCTATGTCGTGGCCCATGGCGACGACACGGCCGGCGCGGTGCTGGTCAAGCTGGCGACACTGGACGGCCGGGCCCGCGCCTTTCAGCGCAGCTTTGATCTGATGACCGGGGCGCGGGAATGGATGGTGCTGAGCGAAGGCGCCGAAGCCGAGGTCGACGCGGCGCTCGGCAAACAGCGCGGCTTCGACCCCGATCTCTGGGTGATCGAGGTCGAGGACCGCCAGGGCCGCCACCTGCTCGACCAGGACGGCCTGTCGGACTGACCGCCGCCCCCCGGGCTTCATCTCTTGCAAAATACTCGCGCCGCAGGCATCCGGCATTTCCGCCCGCGCCCCCTTGGCAAGGGCGCATTTCCCTATAGGGTCTCTTTCATGGAATGGCGCGACCAGGGCATCGTCCTCAGCACGAGAAAACACGGCGAGACCTCGGTCATCCTCGAGGTCTTCACCCCCGAACACGGCCGCCATGCCGGGGTGGTGCGCGGTGGCACCAGCCGCAGGATGACCCCGGTTCTACAGCCCGGCGCGCAGGTCGACCTG
>NZ_JBFJVE010000303.1:0-1977 GCF_041624275.1 Shimia sp. | reverse complement strand
TGGATCAACGGGTTTCGCGGCCGCGCGCTGAGGGCCGGCATTCAGCCCTCGGTCTTCGATACGGCCCTGTCCGGGGTGCGTTACAACGCCGGCGTGATCCAGAAGGACCGCAACCAGTCCGAGTTCACCAAGACCATCTGGGACTATCTCGACAGCGCCGCCTCGGACACGCGGATCCGCAACGGCAAGGCGGCCCTGCGCCAGCATCGCCGGACCCTCGACGCGATCGAGCGGCGTTACGGCGTCGACAAGGAGGTCGTGGTGGCGGTCTGGGGTCTGGAAAGCGCCTATGGCACCTTCCGGGGCAGCATTCCCACCATCGAGGCGCTGGCCACTCTGGCCTATGACGGGCGGCGCGGCCGCTTCTTCGAGGGGCAGTTGATCGCCGCACTGAAGATCCTGCAGAATGGCGATGTCACGGCCCGCGACATGACCGGAAGCTGGGCCGGCGCCATGGGGCACACGCAGTTCATCCCGACCTCCTATCTCAGCTTCGCGGTCGATTTCACCGGCGACGGCAGGCGCGACATCTGGGATGACGATCCGGCCGACGCGCTGGCCTCGACGGCGGCCTATCTGGCCCGCTCTGGCTGGCAATCGGGCAAGCCCTGGGGGGTCGAGGTGCGGCTGCCATCCGGGTTCAACTACCAGCTCGCCAATCGCAAGATCCTCAAGGCGCCGTCGGACTGGGCCGCGCTTGGCATCACCGGCATCGACGGGCGCGCGGTGCCCGACCGCCACGGCAGGGGATCGATCCTGCTGCCCGCCGGCGGCAATGGCGCCGCCTTTATGATCTTTCGCAATTTCGATGCCATCGAACGCTACAACACCGCCGATGCCTATGTGATCGGGGTCGGCCATCTCAGCGACCGGATCAAGGGCGGCAAGGAGATTCAGGGCAGCTGGCCCCGGGGCGACCGCGCCCTCAGCGAGGGCGAGCGCAAGGAACTTCAGCGCCTGTTGACCCGCGCCGGTTTCGACACCGAGAAGATCGACGGCAAGATCGGCCCGCTGACCATCAACGCGGTACGCGACTACCAGAGCGCCAAGGGTCTGACGCCCGACGGCTATGCCTCGCTGAGCCTGTTGCAGCGTCTGCGCACCGAACAGGGCGGCTCGGGCGCGATCCGGCAAAGCCAGTACTGATTTCCGGCACAGCTTTCCGGCACAGCGTCGCAAAAGAAAACCGGGGCCGATGGGACGGCCCCGGTTTCGTTTTTTCACGTCAGCGATCGTCGCCGGCTCAGGACGGTGTGACCCCGCGCAGCCGCTCGGAGCGACGCCGCAGCAGTTCGACCACGGTCAACAGCCCGATCGAGATGATGACCAGCACCGTCGCCACGGCAAGGATCGTCGGCGAAATCTGTTCGCGGATACCCGAGAACATCTGCCGCGGAATGGTGCGTTGCTTCACGTCGGCAAGCTGCAACACCACCACCACCTCGTCGAAGGAGGTGATGAAGGCGAACAGGCCGCCCGAGATCACGCCCGGCAGGATCAGCGGCATCTGGATGCGGAAGAAGGTCTTGACCGGGTCCGCGCCCATGTTCGCCGCCGCCCGCGTCAGCGAGCGGTCGAAACCCACCAGCGTCGCGGTCACGGTGATGATCACGAAGGGGATGCCCAGGACGGCATGCGCCAGGATCACCTTGATGTAGCCCACCACGTCCTTGGGCAGGCCGAGCACCGCCTCCATCCAGTTGCCGATCTGGCTGTAGAAGAAGAACATGCCCGTGGCCGAGATGATCAGCGGCACGATCATCGGCGAGATCAGGATCGCCATGATCGCGCGCTTGAACGGCACGTGGCTCTGGCTGAGCCCGATCGCGGCGAGCGTGCCCAGCGAGACCGACAGGATCGTCGCGATCGGCGCGATGATCAGCGAGTTCTTGAAGCTGCGCTGCCACTCGTTGTTGGTGAAGAAGTCGCGGTAGTGCTTCAGCGAATAGCCTTCCGGGTCCAGCCGCAGCATTTCGG
>NZ_JBFJVE010000302.1:0-2074 GCF_041624275.1 Shimia sp. | reverse complement strand
GGCTGCTTGACCAGGCCCGGGCGACACTGGCCCCGGCCTGATGCTTTCTCTTGCCGGAAATATCCTCGGGGGGCGCCCCAGAGGGGGCGGCGGGGGGCAGACAGCCCCCCGGCAACGGGGGTTCCGGGCGCATGGCTGAACACCTGCCGCTCGATCTGCCCGAGGCGCCGAAACTCACCCACAATCTGACCTGGTTCGCCCGCGCCCTGCGCAAGGCGGGCCTGCCGATCGGCCCCGGCCGCGTGGTCGATGCGGTGCGCGCGGTCGAGGCGGCGGGGTTCACCGGCCGCGAGGATTTCTACTGGACCCTGCATGCCTGTTTCGTCTCGCGCCCCGAGCACCGCGCGGTCTTTGCCCAGGTGTTCCGCCTCTATTGGCGCGATCCGCGCTATCTGGAACAGATGATGGCGGCGATGCTGCCGGCGGTGCGCGGCGTTCAGGAAGAACGCCGGGCGGCTCCGGCCGAGAAACGCGCCGCCGAGGCGCTGCTTGACGGGGTGAGCCGGGACCTGCCCGAGCCCGAGGACGAGGGCGGCACCGAGATCGAGATCGACGCCGCACGCACCGTCTCCTCGCAGGAGCGGCTGCGCGAGCTGGATTTCGAACAGATGAGCAGCGAAGAGATGGCGGCGGCGAAACGCATGCTGGCGCGGTTGCAATTGCCGGTGGCACCGATCCTGTCGCGCCGCGCCCGGCCGGACCCGCGCGGGCAGCGGGCCGACTGGCGCCGCAGCCTGCGCGCCGCCATGCGCCAGGGCGGCGACCTGCAGACCCTGGCCCGCAAGAGCCCGCGCCCGCGCTGGCCCAACCTGGTGGTGATCTGCGACATATCCGGCTCGATGAGCCGCTACAGCCGCATGGTGCTGCATTTCCTGCATGCCGTGGCCAATCACCGCGGCGCCGGCTGGGCGCGGGTGCATGGTTTCACCTTCGGCACCCGGCTGACCAATATCAGCCGCCATCTTGCCACCCGCGACGTCGACGCGGCGCTGGCCGCCGCCGGGGCCGAGGCCCGGGACTGGGAGGGCGGCACCCGCATCGGCGACTGCCTGCATGTCTTCAACCGCGACTGGTCGCGCCGGGTCATGGGCCAGGGGGCGGTGGTGCTGCTGATCTCGGACGGTCTGGAGCGCGGCGATCCGGCGGCGCTGGGCCGGGAAATGCAGCGGCTGCAGCTGTCGTCGCGGCGGCTGATCTGGCTCAACCCGCTGCTGCGCTGGCAGGGGTTTGCCGCCAGGGCCGGGGGCATCCGCGCCATGCTGCCCCATGTCGACAGTTTCCGCGCCGGCCATTCGATCGCCAGCCTCGAAGAGCTGGCCGAGGTGATTTCCCGGCCCGAGGACGTCGGCGAAAAGGCGCGGCTGATCGCCGGGGCAGGGGCCCTGCCGGCCCCGGCCAAGGCCGCGCCGTGATGCCTGCCCGTGATGCCTGCCCGTGATGCCTTGTCATATATCGGCCGGCGCAGCATCATGGCCTCTGCAACGGAACCGAAGGCAAGGACGAGATGACCCCAGGAGCGCCCGCCGCGACACGCGCGGCCCCCGAATTCGCCCTCGACTGGCATCGCGCCGGGCGCGGCGCGGTGCTGGCTACGGTGGTCGAGACATGGGGCTCGGCGCCGCGCCGGGTCGGCGCCCAGATGGCGGTCTCGGGCGACGGGCAGATCGAGGGCTCGGTCTCGGGCGGCTGCGTCGAGGGCGCGGTCATGGTCGAGGCGCTCGAGGCGCTGGACGAGGGCCGAGGGCGCCTGCTTGAATTCGGGGTCAGCGACGGCGACGCCTTTGCCGTCGGCCTCGCCTGTGGCGGCACCATCCGGGTGCTGGTCGAGCCGGTGGGCGCGGTGATGCCGCCCGCGGTACTGGAAGAGCTGGTGGCGGCGCGGACGGCGCGCCGTCCGGTGGCCTATCTGTGCAATGCCGAAACCGGCGGTGGCCGGCTGGTGAGCGAGGGATTCACCGAACGCTTTCGCATGGATCGCTCGGGGCTTGAAGCGGATGGCCGTTTCGTCGCCATCCACAACCCGCCGCTGCGCGTGGTGGTGGTCGGCGCGGTGCATATCGCCCAGGCGCTGGTG
>NZ_JBFJVE010000301.1:0-2122 GCF_041624275.1 Shimia sp. | reverse complement strand
GCGCGACGTCGTCTTCCTGGCCCGCAACGCGACGGTGGCCGAGGCTCGCAAGGCCGGCGCGGCGCTGGCCGGGGCGCGCGGAAAGGCGGCGCTGACCCTCTGCGCCGGATCGCACCGGCGCGCCGCCGAGGTGGCGATGGGGCTGGCGCTGCGCGACTACGGGTTCGACAGCCACAAGAGCAGCCCGGCCAAACCCGAAGGCGATACCGACGCGGCCGAGGCCGGCGCCGAGGCGGGCACTGAGGCCGGCACAGAAGCCGGCACTGTGACCTGCATGGTCACCCGGCCGGCCGAGGTCGCCGCCGCCGCGGCGCCGCTGCTGGCCATCGCCGAGGGGGTGCATTTCACCCGCGATCTGGTGAACGAGCCGGCCAATGTGCTGACCACCACCGAATTCGCCCGCCGCATCGAAGAGATGACCGCCCTCGGGCTCGAGGTCGAGATCCTCGAAGAGGACCAGCTGCGCGATCTCGGCATGGGGGCGCTGCTCAGCGTCGGCCAGGGGTCGGACAGCCCGTCGAAAGTGGCGGTGATGCAGTGGCAGGGCGGCGACAAGGATGCCGCGCCGCTGGCGCTGGTCGGCAAGGGCGTGGTCTTCGACACCGGCGGCATCTCGCTGAAACCCGCCGCCGGCATGGAGGACATGACCATGGACATGGGCGGCGCCGGCGTGGTTGCCGGCACCATGCGGGCGCTGGCGCTGCGCAGGGCGCGGGCCAATGTGGTCGGGCTGGTCGGCCTGGTCGAGAACATGCCCTCGGGCAATGCCACCCGGCCCGGCGACGTGGTGACCTCGATGAAGGGCGACACGATCGAGGTCATCAACACCGACGCCGAGGGGCGGCTGGTGCTCTGCGACGTGCTGCATTACACGCAGCAGCGCTTCCGCCCGGCCGGCATTATCGACCTCGCCACCCTGACCGGCGCCGTCATCATCGCCCTCGGCCACGAGAAGGCCGGGGTGTTCTCCAACGACGACGGCTTCTGCGCCCGCTTCCTCAAATCCGCCGAGGCCGAGGACGAGGGCGCCTGGCGGCTGCCGCTGGCCAAGGCCTATGACGACATGCTGAAATCGCGCATCGCCGACATGAAGAACACCGGTGGCCGCCCCGCCGGATCGGCCACCGCCGCCGCCTTCCTGCACCGGTTCATCGCAAAGGACATGCCCTGGATCCATCTCGACATCGCCGGCGTCGCCAGCGTCAAGAGCGCCACCGCCTATGCCCCCAACGGGGCCACCGGCTGGGGGGTGATGGCGCTGAACCGGCTGGTGGCCGACCACTACGAACAGGCCGGCTGAGATGGGCCGCGCCCTGTTCTACCACCTGACGCGGGCATCGGTGGACAGCACGCTGGCCACACTTGCCGGCCGCGCCCTCGAACAGGGTTGGAACGTGCTGGTGCGCGGCACCGAGGCGGCGCGCATCGACTGGCTCGACCAGAGGCTCTGGCTGGCCGGCGGCGAGGCCGGCTTCCTGCCCCATGGCATCGCCGGCGGGGCGCAGGACGGCGACCAGCCGATCCTGCTGACCACCGAGCAGGGCAACGCCAATGGCGCCCTCTATCTGGTCAGCATCGACGGCGCCGAGATCACCGCCGACGAGATCGCCGCCGCCGAACGCGGCGTGATCCTCTTTGATGGCCATGACGAGGCAGCCGTCGCCCATGCCCGCCAGCAGTGGAAGAGCCTGACCGGGGCCGGATGCGCCGCCGAATACTGGTCCGAAGACAGCGGCCGCTGGCAGAAGATGGCCGAGAAACCGGCCGGCTGACCGGCCCTTGATCTCTTTGCCAAATACTCGCGCCGCAGGCCCGGCCCCGCGCCGCGGGGGCGGCCACCCCCTAGCGCAGCAGGCTCAGGGTGCCGCCGGAAATGCGGATCTCGGAAAACCGCTGCAGATAGCTCATGCCCAGCAGCGATTGCTCCAGCTGGCCACCGTTGACGCTGGCCGCGACCCCGGTATCGACCATCTCGCCCAGCCGCAGTTCGCGCAGCGTCACCGGCGCGGTGCGCACCTCGCCGTTGGCGGTGAAGGCGCGGCCGTAATAGGGCAGACGGTCGACGTCGAAACCGGCGCGGCGCGCATCGGCGCGGCTGAGCACGATCTCGCTGGCGCCGGTG
>NZ_JBFJVE010000300.1:0-2173 GCF_041624275.1 Shimia sp. | reverse complement strand
GCCGGCGATCTCGATCACCGGATGCGCGACCCGGTCGCGGCCTATGCGCTGAGCGCCGCCCGCGAGGCGATTGCCCAGGCCGGACTTCAACCCGGGGATTTCGGCGATTCCTGTGGCGTCGTCGTCGGCTCGGGCTTTGGCGGCGCCAAGACCCTGGACGCCAACTACATGGCCTTCGGCGTCGATCGCAAGATGCGGCTCGACCCGATGGCGGTGCCCAAGATCATGACCAATGCCGCGGCCTCGTGGGTGTCGATGGAATTCGGCGCCACCGGCCCGATCTATGCGCCCTCGACCGCCTGTTCCTCGGGCAGCCAGTCGATCGGGCTGGCCTATCAGATGCTGCGCGGCGGCGCGATGCAGCGCTGCCTGGCCGGCGGCGCCGAAGCCTGCCTGGTAAGCGGTGTCTTCAGGGCCTGGGAACTGCTGCGGGTGATGACCGCCGACAAGAACCGGCCCTTTTCGCGCGACCGCAACGGCATGACTCTGGGCGAGGGCGCGGCGATCGTCGTGCTCGAGACGCTGGACAGCGCCAGGGCGCGCGGTGCCGAGATCCTCTGCGAGATCGTCGGCTACGGCACAAATTCCGACGCCGGAGACCTGCTGCGCCCCGACCCGACCCGGGCGGCCGCCTGCATGAAGCTGGCCCTGGCCGATGCCGGGATGGCGCCGTCGGATGTCGGCTATGTCAATGCCCATGGCACCGGCACAGTGGCCAATGACGTGACCGAGGTCGGCGCCCTGCGGGCCGTGTTCGGCGACGGGCTCGAGGGTGTCGAGATGTCTTCGACCAAACCGATCCACGGCCACGCGCTGGGGGCTGCCGGGGCGATCGAGGCGGTGGTCTCGGTCGCGGCGCTGCGCCAGCAGATCGCGCCGCCGACGATCAATTTCAACGAGGTCGACCCCAAGATCGGCCTCGACCCGGTGGCCAACAAGGCCCGCGACATCGATGGGCGGGCGGTGATGTCGAATTCGCTGGCCTTCGGCGGCGTCAATGCCTCGCTGATCTTTGCCGGCTTCGATGGCTGAGCAGGTATCGCGGCTCGACCTGCCGGGGGGGCTGGAGGCCGCTCCGGTGGCGGCGCTGGCCGACCTGCTGGCGGCGCTTGCCGGCCAAGTGCCGCGTGGCGGCCTGCCGCTGATCGCCCCGGCCCTGCTGCTGGGGCGGCCGGAACTGGCCGTTGTCGCGAAGCAGATGCAGCCGCCCGAAGGCTGCGGCGTGGTGCATGAAAGCCAGGCGTTCGGCCGGTTGGCCACGGTGCCCCTGGACAGAGCCCTGCGGATCGAGGCCCGGATCAGCGATAGATCCGCCTCGCGGCTGTTCGACTTTTCCCTTCTTGACCCTCGCGGCGATGCGCTGGGGCAGATGCAGACCCGCCTGCGCTTTGTCGCGCCGCAGGACATGGCCCGCTTCAAGGGCAGCCGTTTCCCGCCCCATATGGACAAGGGCGATATCCTCTGGCGCGACAGCCGCGCCTTCGGCGCCGAGGCGGTGGCCAGCTATCTCGATCTGGCCGGTGATCCCAATCCGATCCATGTCAGTGACAGTGCCGCCCGGGCGGTGGGCCTCGCGGGGGCGGTGGTGCCGGGGATGCTTTTTGCCGGTGTCGCCGACCCCTTCGTCGCCGAGATCCTCTCCGGGATGGTGCTGCGGGCGATGAAGCTGCGCTTCATGGCGCCGGTGCCGGTGGGGCAGGGGCTGCGTTACGGCCTTTTGGTGCGCGCGCGCGATCCGCAGGGGCGCCCGCTGGCGATCCGGGTCTTCATCCTGCGCGCCGACGGGATGATCGCCGCGATTGCCGATATTGAGGCCGGGCACTGACAGCGCCGCAGGCCGCGCGCGGGCGACTCCCACCCCGATTTGCTGCGAGTCGTTGGTGTGGGATTGCGAGTCGGGTTGCGGGTGGAGTTTTTCGGGTGTCTGGGGGGGTGTTTGTGGCGGTGATTGGGCGCGGTCCTCTGGCGAAGCTGTTGAAGTTGTGTGTTTTTTCGGAAAATTTCGGATTTTGTGATTTTTGCTGTAAAAAAGGGGTTGCGGGTATTTGGTGTTAGGCATAGAACCCCCTTCACCGGCGGCGCTGAGGCGCTGACGGGACGCGGGACGGAGCGCGGATCTGGAAGGGTTCGGGTGAGGCGAGGCGGAAAATCTGGGGCAGATGAGGCGGGCGGC
>NZ_JBFJVE010000299.1:0-2188 GCF_041624275.1 Shimia sp. | reverse complement strand
GACCGGACCCGAATGGCCACCGCCGGCGGCACCCCCCTGGCCGAGCTGATGGCCTATGGCGCGCGCGCCGATGTGGTCGGCGCCGCCGAACATGCGCTGCTGCATGGCCGGCCGGCCCCCGATTGCGATTTCATTTCCGGCATCGAAGCGATGGAAACCGTGCTGATGGAGCGCCCCGGCTGCTATGCGACGGCGCTGATCGTGGCGCATATGCATATCGACATCGGATGGGCATGGCGCGGCACCGCCGGAAACGAGTCCATGAGCGACCTCAACCGCGAGGCCTTCGAAGCCCATTTCGCCCGTGCCGCCGAAATTCTTGCCGAACATTGCCCCGATGAAACCCGGTCGGCGGCCCTGCTGGCGGCCCGCTGCGCCCTGCTGCCCGGCCGCGAAGACCCCGGCTTTAGGCTGATCCGCGAATTCGAATCGCTGTTTGCCGCTGATCCGCACAACCCGCGCCACATGCGCAGCCTCGGCAATTACCTGCTGCCGCGCTGGTATGGCGATTTCGACCGGCTCGACCTCGAGGCCCGGCGCGCTGCGGCGACCTTTCAGGAGGTCTGGGGCAATGGCGCCTATGCCTGGGTCTGGTTCGACGCGCTTCTGGTCGATCCGGACGGGTTCGATCATGTCGAGGCCGAGTATTTCCTTGACGGTCTGGGCGACATCCTGGCCCGCCGCCCCGATCAATATACCGCCAACCTGCTTGCCGCGCATCTCTACAAGAGCTGGCAGATCACCCGCGACCGCCATCGGGCGAACGGCCGCCACCCCGATCTGGCCCCAAGGCTGCGGACCGGCTTCGAAACCCTCGTGCGCGACCACCTGCGCGAATTGCACCCGCTGGTCTGGGGCCATGCCGAGATCGGTTTCGAGAACACCGCGCGGCTGATCTCGCCGCAGCGCCTCGCCCGCAAGGGGCATCAGACCGGCCTCGCCGCCGTTGCCATGCCCTTCCTCAAGAGCCTTCAGGACGGCCATGCGGTGCAGTTCTCGCCCGATGGGATCAGCCAAATCCGGCTCTGAGCGCCTCCCGCCCCCTTGCTCCGGCCGGCGCCCTGCCCTAGAACGCCGTGCAGTTGCGTTTCAAGGAGTTCGGCAGATGCTCGACCTGACATATGACAGCCCCAAGCCCAAGGTGATCGCGGGCGCCAAACATGACTGGGAACTGGTCATCGGCATGGAGGTGCATGCTCAGGTCTCGACCAATGCCAAGCTGTTCTCGGGCGCCTCGACGAAATTCGGCGCCGAGCCCAACAGCAATGTGGCCTTCGTCGACGCCGGCATGCCGGGGATGCTGCCGGTGATCAACGAGGAATGCGTCGCCCAGGCGGTGCGCACCGGGCTTGGTCTCAAGGCAGAAATCCACCTCAACTCGGCCTTCGACCGCAAGAACTATTTCTATCCCGACCTACCACAGGGCTATCAGATCTCGCAGCTTTACCACCCGATCGTCGGCGAGGGCGAAGTGCTGGTGGAACTGGGCGACGGCACCGCGCGCACCGTGCGCATCGAGCGCATCCACCTCGAGCAGGACGCCGGCAAGTCGATCCACGACATGGACCCCAACATGTCCTTTGTCGATCTCAACCGCACCGGCGTGGCGCTGATGGAGATCGTCTCGCGCCCCGACATCCGCGGCCCCGAAGAGGCCGCCGCCTATATCGCCAAGCTGCGCCAGATCATGCGCTATCTGGGCACCTGCGACGGCAACATGCAGAACGGCAACCTGCGCGCCGACGTCAACGTGTCGATCTGCCGTCCCGGCGCCTACGAGAAATACATGGCGACCCAAGATTTCTCGCATCTGGGCACCCGCTGCGAGATCAAGAACATGAACTCGATGCGCTTTATCCAGCAGGCGATCATGATCGAGGCCGAGCGCCAGATCCGCATCGTCGAAGGGGGCGGAAAAGTCGATCAGGAAACCCGCCTTTACGACCCGGACAAGAACGAAACCCGCTCGATGCGCTCCAAGGAAGAGGCGCATGATTACCGCTATTTCCCCGATCCCGACCTGCTGCCGCTCGAGATCGAGCAGGCCTGGGTCGACGAGATCGCCGGCAAGCTGCCGGAACTGCCCGACGCCAAGAAGGCGCGTTTCATCGACAGCTTCGGGCTCAGCGATTATGACGCCAGCGTTCTGACCGCAGATGCCGAAAGCGCCGCCTATTTCGAGGCCGTG
>NZ_JBFJVE010000298.1:0-2221 GCF_041624275.1 Shimia sp. | reverse complement strand
AGGCCTTTGATCTGGCCGAGCGCTTGCAGACCCCGATCATCATGATGTCCGATCTCGATCTGGGCATGAATGACTGGATGTCGCCGCCGCTCGAGTGGGACGACAACTATGAAATGGACCGGGGCAAGGTGCTGGACGCCGAAGGGCTTGATAACACGGCGAAATGGGGCCGTTACCTCGACGTGGACGGTGACGGCATCTGCTATCGCACCCTGCCCGGCACCCACCCGACCAAGGGCGCCTATTTCACCCGCGGCTCGTCCAAGAACGAGATGGCGGTCTATTCGGAAAGCGGCGAGGACTACGTGCAGAACGTCGACCGGCTGCTGCGCAAGTTCGACACCGCCAAGACACTGGTGCCGCAACCCAAGCCGCACGCGCCGATCGAGGTGAAGAAGCCCAAGACCAAGCTGAAGCTCGGGGCGCTGTTCTTTGGCACCTCGGCCTCGCCCAGCTATGAGGCGGTCGAGATCCTGGCCGACGAGGGCTATCCGATCGACACGCTGCGCATCCGCGCCTTCCCGTTCCATGAAAGCCTCGACCAGTTCATCCACGATCACGACATGGTCTTTGTGATCGAGCAGAACCGCGACGGGCAGATGCGCCAGCTGATCATGAACGAATGCCACATCACCCCCAGCAAGCTTACCAGCGTGCTGAACTATTCGGGCACCCCGATCACCGCCCGCGACATCGCCAATCAGATCCGCCAGGGGCTGAACACCAAGAGCGCCAAGATCGTGCCGCTGCACAAGGAGACCGCCTGATGTCCTATGTCACGCCGAAATTCCGCCATCCGCGGCTGCCGACCAACAGCATTGGCCTGACCATCGCCGACTATGACGGCGCCATCTCGACGCTCTGCGCCGGCTGTGGCCATGACAGCATTGCCGGGGCGATCCGCTATGCCTGCTTCAAGTCCTCGATCCCGCCGCACCGCATCGCCAAACTGTCGGGCATCGGCTGTTCCTCGAAGATGCCGACCTATTTCATGAGCCGCAGCCACGGCTTCAACTCGGTGCATGGGCGCATGCCCTCGGTGGCCACCGGGGCCAGCGTCGCCAACCGCCAGCTGACCTATATCGGGGTCTCGGGCGATGGCGACACCGCCTCGATCGGCATGGGGCAGTTCATCCACCTGGTGCGGCGCAACGTGAACATGACCTATATCGTCGCCAACAACGGCTGCTACGGGCTGACCAAGGGGCAGGACAGCGCCACCGCCGATCTCGGCTCGGTCAGCAAATACGGTGATGTGAACGGCTTCGAGGGCATCGACCTGGCCAGCCTTGCAATCCTGCAGGGCGCCAGTTTCGTGGCCCGCAGCTTCTCGGGCGACAAGGAGCAGCTCGAGCCGCTGATCCGCGCCGCCATGGCCCACAACGGCTTTGCCTTCATCGACGTGGTCAGCCCCTGCGTGACCTTCAACAACCATGCCGGCTCGACCAAGAGCTATTCGGAAACCCGCGACCATCTCGACGCCATGCCGCTGGATTTCGTGCCCATGCGCGACGAGATCCGCACCCAGTACGCCGAGGGCACCACCAAGAGCGTGACCCTGCATGACGGCTCGGTGATCCATCTGAAAAAGGCCATCGAGGGCCACAGGACTGAAGATCGGCAGGCGGCGCTGAACACCATCCAGACCGCCAATGCCGAGGGCCGGATCCTGACCGGGCTCCTGTTCCTCGACCCCGACACCAAGGATCTGAGCACCGGCATGGAGCTGGCCAGCCGGCCGCTGAACGAGCTGGGCAAGGACGAGTTGTGCCCGGGCTCGAAAGTGCTGAAAAGCATCAACGAAGGCCTGCGTTGACCCGAGGCCCGACCACGGGTCGGGCACGCGAACGAACAGACCGGCTTCGGATCGAAGCCGGTCTTTTTCTTGTCGCGCCAGAGGTTGCTATTCCTCGGCAGGCACCGGGCGCGGGCTGCCGTCTTCGTCGATCGCGACATAGGTGAACAGCGCCTCGGTCACCTTCTCGGTGCAACCCTTGCGGTGGCGCACGGCCCAGGCCTCGATCCTGATCGCCATCGAGCTGCGCCCGACGCGCTCGACCCAGGCCCAGACGCAGAGCACGTCGCCGACCCCGACCGGGCGGATGAACTTCATCGCATCGACGGCCACCGTCGTCACCCGCCCGCGGGCGCGGGTCGCGGCGACGATGCCGCTGGCGACATCCATCTGCGACAGCACCCAACCGCCGAAGATGTCGCCGTT
>NZ_JBFJVE010000297.1:0-2272 GCF_041624275.1 Shimia sp. | reverse complement strand
TAGATGGCTGGCACGCGGGTGCAGCCGCGCGCCGCGAAACACCTGTGCGGCCTTGGCGGCACGCCCCTCGACCCGTTCTCCGGGCCGGGCCAGCACCCCGACCGGCACCCGGAACATGATCTCCTGCCAGTCCTTCCACTGGTGCAGCTGCGCCAGGTTGTCGGCCCCCATCAGCCAGACAAAGCGCATGCCGGGATGGCGTGCCTGCAACGCGGCGATGGTTTCGGCGGTATAGCGCGTGCCGAGGCCTGCCTCGACGTCGGTGATCTCGACCCGAGGATGCGCCATCACCTCGTGACAGGCGGCGATCCTGCGCTCCAGCCGCGCCGGCCCCCGGGCCTTCAGCGGATTGCCCGGGCTGACCAGCCACCAGACCCGGTCGAGCCCGAACCGTTTCAGCGCCTCGCGCGTGACATGGGCGTGGCCGGCATGGGGCGGATCGAAGGATCCGCCGAGCAGGCCAACGACCTGACCGGGACGGGCAAATGGCGCATGGTTTTTCATTCGGCCGAATAGAGGCACCGGCGCGGCAAATGTCCAGCGCAAAGCCGCGAGCGCGCCGGCCGCGCATCGCGAAGGACGCACGCACCGCAACCTCAAGATGTATTAACAACCCTGAAAAACACCCTTCTTGCGAAACCTCGGCCCGGCAGCGCCGCGGGCCGGGATTTGGGCCACGGGGCAAAAACGACGTAACGCAAAAATAATGCGACAAACCGGGTTTGCGACCATTTCGGCCTTTACACCCGCAGGCTTCCCATAGAACTCTTGTCTTACGGTCGTACACGCAGGAAATTTCGCACAAGGAAGCGACATGAAACCCACGAATACGGCAGACCCGGAATACTTTCACCGGGTTGTTGACTGCCAGTATGCTTGCCCCGCGCACACCCCCGTGCCGGAATACATCCGCCTTATCGCACAGGAACGCTATAGCGACGCCTATATGGTAAACTGGGAAAGCAATGTCTTTCCCGGGGTGCTTGGACGTACCTGCGACCGCCCCTGCGAACCCGCCTGCCGCCGCGGCCGGGTCGAGGAAGAGCCGGTCGCCATCTGCCGCCTGAAACGCGTCGCGGCCGATTTCAAGGACGACGTCAAACCGCGCCTGCCGGTGGCCGGGCCGGCCAACGGCAAGAAGATCGCCCTGGTCGGCGGCGGCCCGGCTTCGCTGACCGTGGCCCGCGATCTCGCACCGCTTGGCTACGAGCTGCACCTTTTCGACGCCCAGGCCAAGGGCGGCGGCTTCATGCGCTCCGAGATCCCCTCGTTCCGGCTGCCGGAAACCGTGCTCGACGAAGAAGTGGGCTATGTGCTCGACATGGGCGTGCATGCCCATTTCAACACCTATGTCGACAGTATGGCCGACCTGCTGGAAAAGGATTACGATGCGATCTTCGTCGGCTGCGGCGCGCCGCGCGGACGCGACCTGCCCGACCTGCCGGGCCGCAAGGAAGCCGATGCCAATATCCACATCGGCCTCGACTGGCTGGCCAATGTCGCCTTCGAACACACCGAGAAGATCGGCAAGAAGGTGATCGTCCTCGGCGGCGGCAACACCGCCATGGATTGCTGCCGCACCTCGCGCCGCCTGGGCGGCGAAGAGGTCAAGGTGATCGTGCGCTCGCCCTTCGAGGACATGAAGGCCTCGCCCTGGGAAAAGGAAGACGCCATCCACGAGGGCATTCCGATCATCGACAACCACGTGCCCAAGGAATTCGTGCTGAAGAAGGGCAAGCTGGCTGGCATGCTGTTCGAGAAGGTCGAACCGGTCTATGACAAGGACGGCGGGCGCAAGCTGGTTCCGACCGGAGAAGAGCCGGTCTTTGTCGAATGCGACGACGTGCTGATCGCCATCGGCCAGGAAAACGCCTTTCCCTGGATCGAGAAATCCACCGGCATCCGCTTCACCAGCTGGGGCACGCCGATCATCAACGACGACGAAACCTTCCAGTCGACCCGCAAGAACGTGTTCTTCGGCGGTGACGCGGCCTTCGGCCCGGCCAATATCATCACCGCCGTGGCCCATGGCCACAAGGCGGCGGTGTCGATCGACATGTTCTGCCGCGGCGAGGACCCCGAGGAAAACCGCCCGCCGCCGCAATTCACGCTGATCAGCCAGAAGATGGGTATCCACGAGTGGAGCTATGACAGCATCCCGGTAACCGACAAGCGCGAGGCGGTGCCGCTGGTCGAGCTGGAAAAGGCGCTGAAGAGCAAGACGCTCGAGGTCGAGCTGGGCTTTGACGCCGGCACCGCCTTCGTGCAGGCC
>NZ_JBFJVE010000296.1:0-2310 GCF_041624275.1 Shimia sp. | reverse complement strand
GGCGCCGGCCTTTATGGCTGCCCGACCACGGTGAACAACGTCGAATCGATTGCCGTGGTGCCGACCATCCTGCGTCGCGGCCCCGAGTGGTTCTCGTCCTTCGGTCGCCCCAACAATGCGGGCACCAAGATCTTCGGCATCTCGGGCCATGTGAACAACCCCTGTGTGGTCGAGGAGGCGATGTCGATTTCCTTCGAAGAGCTGATCGACAAGCATTGCGGCGGCATTCGCGGCGGCTGGGACAACCTTCTGGCGGTCATTCCCGGCGGCTCGTCGGTGCCCTGTGTGCGCGGTGAGAACATGCGCGACGCGGTGATGGATTTCGACGCGCTGCGCGACGTGGGTTCGTCGCTGGGCACCGCCGCCGTGATCGTGATGGACAAGCAGACCGACATTATCAAGGCGATCTGGCGCCTGTCGAAATTCTACAAACACGAGAGCTGCGGCCAGTGCACCCCCTGCCGCGAAGGCACCGGCTGGATGATGCGGGTGATGGATCGCCTGGTGAAGGGCCAGGCCGAGCTGGAAGAGATCGACATGCTGTTCAGCGTCACCAAGCAGGTCGAGGGCCACACGATCTGTGCCCTTGGCGACGCTGCCGCCTGGCCGATCCAGGGTCTGATCCGCAACTTCCGCGAAGAGATCGAAGACCGCATCAAGGCGCAGAAAACCGGCCGTATGGGCGCGATGGCGGCGGAGTAAGCACGGTGAAACTGGGGCAGCAACACAATCGGGCAGGTCAGGAGGGTCGCAGAGGTCTGCGGCGCGCCCTTGGCGTTGCCGTGATGCTGTCTCTGACCGTCGCGGTTGCCGGCTGCGGATCGTTCTCCCTGACCGGCAAGAGCCGCAGCGACACCACCTATGAAGGGGTCCGTTTCAAGAGCCGCGCCCACAGGGTCGAGGATGATCGCAGCCATTTCCGGGTCGAGGTGCGCCGCGCCACGCAATCGCTGGACGGCGCCAAGGCCTCGGGGCACCACGCCGGCACCCGCTATTGCATCGAGCAGTATGGAAGCTCGAAAATCGACTGGATTTCAGGGCCCTATCAGGAAAATGAAAGCCTGATCCTGGATGGTGACACCCTGGTGATGGAAGGCATCTGTATCGTATGAGTGCCTGTTATTGCATAGCAGAGGCGCAACGCCCTTCGCTTGGCAGCATCGCGCGCGAGGATCGCGCGCCTGTTGCAAGGAGTGAAGATATGCGTGTCATGCTGCCTGTTGTGCTGGGGGTGTCGGTTCTGGCCGGAGCGGCCGCGGCGAAACCGCCGCTGAGCGAAGTGCCCGAGATCGAGAACACCATTTTCGCCGCCGCCGTCGGCCATGAGATCAGCGAGATCTGCGACAGCATCTCGGCGCGCCGCCTGCGGGCGCTGATGCAGGCCTGGAAGCTGAAGGGGCGGGCCAACGATCTTGGCTATTCGGATGCCGAGATCAAGGAATATGTCGAGTCCGATGCCGAAAAGGCGCGGATGCGTGCCAAGGGCGAGAGCTATCTCAAGGCCCGGGGCGCCATCTATGGGCAACCGGAAACCTTCTGTGCGGTCGGCCGCGCGGAAATAGCAAAGAACAGCGCGATCGGCGCGCTTTTGAGGGCTAAGTAGACCATGTCTGACCTGCGCAAAGTCATCATCGATGAAACCGAAGTGGAAGTGGACGGCGCGATGACGCTGATCCAGGCCTGTGAAGAGGCCGGGGTGGAAATTCCGCGTTTCTGCTATCACGAGCGTCTGTCGATTGCCGGCAACTGCCGCATGTGTCTGGTCGAGGTCGTCGGCGGCCCGCCGAAGCCTGCGGCCTCCTGCGCCATGCAGGTCCGCGATCTGCGCCCCGGCCCCGAAGGGCAGCCGCCGGTGGTGAAGACCAACTCGCCGATGGTCAAGAAGGCCCGCGAAGGGGTGATGGAGTTCATGCTCATCAACCACCCGCTGGACTGCCCGATCTGCGACCAGGGCGGCGAATGCGACCTGCAGGACCAGGCCATGGCCTATGGTCTGTCGGGCTCGCGCTTCACCGAAGCCAAACGCGCCGTGGACAACCTCGATCTGGGGCCGCTGGTCTCGACCGAGATGACCCGCTGCATCTCCTGCACCCGCTGTGTGCGTTTCACCACCGAGATCGCCGGTATCGCCCAGATGGGCCAGACCGGGCGCGGCGAGGATGCCGAGATCACCAGCTATCTCAACCAGACGCTGGACAGCAACCTGCAGGGCAACATCATCGACCTGTGCCCGGTTGGCGCGCTGACCTCGAAACCCTATGCCTTCACCGCCCGCCCGTGGGAGCTGACCAAGACCGAAACCATCGACGT
>NZ_JBFJVE010000295.1:0-2313 GCF_041624275.1 Shimia sp. | reverse complement strand
TCGTAGATCAGCTGCGCCAGATCCTCGATCGAGTAGATATCGTGGTGCGGCGGCGGCGAAATCAGCGTCACACCCTTGGTGGAGTGACGCAGACGCGCGATCAGGTCGGTGACCTTCATCCCCGGCAGCTGACCACCTTCGCCGGGCTTGGCGCCCTGGGCGACCTTGATCTCCAGCTCTTCGCACTGGTTCAGGTATTCGGCGGTCACACCGAAACGACCCGAGGCCACCTGTTTGATCTTGGCCGAGGGGTTGTCGCCGTTGGGTTCGGGCACGAAATGCGCCGGATCTTCGCCGCCCTCGCCCGAGTCCGACTTGGCGCCGATGCGGTTCATCGCGACATTGAGGGTCTTGTGGGCCTCGGGCGACAGCGCCCCCAGCGACATGCCCGGGGTCACGAACCGCTTGCGGATCGCGGTGATCGATTCGACCTCTTCGATCGGGACCGGCTTGCCCAGGGGCTTGATGTCCAACAGGTCGCGCAGATGGATCGGCGGGTTGGCCCGCATCTTGGCCGAATACTGTTTCCACAGCTCGTAGGAGGCGCGGTTGCAGGCCGACTGCATCATGTGCATGGTCTGCGCGCCCCAGGCGTGGGTCTCGCCCGTTTTGCGTGCCTTGTAGAAACCGCCCACCGGCAGCGCGCTCTTGCCGGACAGGAAGCCCTTGGCGTGGATTTCCTCGACCTTGCGCTGGATGCCGCTGACGCCGATGCCGGAAATGCGGCTGATCATGCCGGGGAAATACTCGGCGCACATGGCGCGCGACAGGCCGACCGCCTCGAAGTTGAGACCGCCGCGATAGGAGGAGATCACCGAGATGCCCATCTTGGCCATGATCTTCAGCAGACCCTGGTCGATGGCCTCGCGATAGCGCGCCACGGCGGTGGTGAGGTCAGTGTCCAGCAGGCCGCGCTCGATGCGGTCGGCCAGTGAATCCTCGGCCAGATAGGCGTTGACCACGGTCGCGCCGGCGCCGATCAGCACCGCGAAGTAATGCGGGTCGATACATTCGGCCGAACGCACGTTCAGCGAACAGAAGGTGCGCAGCCCGTTGCGCGTCAGGTGGCTGTGCACCGCGCTGGTGGCCAGGATCATCGGCATTGCCACGCGTTCGGGGCCCTGCGCCTGGTCGCTGAGGATGATGTGACCGGCGCCCGAGCGTACCGCGTCCTCGGCCTCGGCGCGAATGCGTTGCAGCCCGGCCTGAAGCGCGCCGGCGCCTTCTTCGGTGCCGAAGGTGCAGTCGATGCGCACAACGGTGTCGTCGAAGGCCGACAGCAGCTGTTCGAACTGGGCATTGCCGACAAAGGGGCTTTCCAGCATGACGATCTCGGTCTGCGAGCCGTCTTCGTCAAGCACGTTCTTGAGGTTGCCGAAACGGGTCTTGAGGCTCATCACCCGGTATTCGCGCAGACTGTCGATCGGCGGGTTGGTGACCTGGCTGAAGTTCTGGCGGAAGAAATGGCTGAGCGGGCGGTAGGTGTTCGACAGCACCGCGCTCGGCGTGTCGTCACCCATCGAGGCGATGGCCTCTTTGCCGTCCTCGGCCATCGGGGCGAGGATCTGCTCGAGTTCTTCAATGGTGAAACCGGCCGCCACCTGGCGGGCACGCAGTTCGTCGCCGGTGAACACCGGCTTTTCGGAGACGCCGCCAAGTTCGGCCTCCAGATCGCGGATCTTGTCGACCCATTCGCCATAGGGGCGGGCATTGGCCAGTTTGTCCTTGACCTCGGTGTCGTGGTAAAGCGCACCCTCGGCCATGTCGACGGCGATCATCTGGCCCGGACCCAGCGCGCCCTTTTCCACCACCGAGGCTTCGTCGACCGGCACCATGCCGGCCTCGGAGCCGGCGATCAGCAGCCCGTCGCCGGTCACCACGTAGCGCATCGGGCGCAGGCCGTTGCGGTCGAGCCCGGCGCAGACCCAGCGGCCGTCGGTCATCGCCAGGGCGGCCGGGCCGTCCCAGGGTTCCATCACCGAGTTGCAATAGGAATACATGTCACGCCAGGCCTCGGGCAGTTCCACCGCCTGCTGCGACCAGCTTTCGGGGATCAGCATGGTCTTGGCCATCGGTGCCGAACGGCCGGCGCGGACCATGACTTCGAACACCGAATCCAGCGCCGCCGAATCCGACGATCCGCCCTGAATGATCGGCTTGATGTCCTCGGCCAGTTCACCGAAGAAGGACGAGGCCATGCGGATCTCGTGGCTCTTCATCCAGTTGACGTTGCCCTTCAGCGTGTTGATCTCGCCGTTATGGGCCAGCATCCGGAACGGCTGCGCCAGCCACCACTGCGGGAAGGTGTTGGTC
>NZ_JBFJVE010000294.1:0-2335 GCF_041624275.1 Shimia sp. | reverse complement strand
GCGCTGGCCAAAAAGGGCGCCTGCTGCGCCGGGATCGACATCCACGATGCCCGCCGGGTGGCCGAGGAAAAGGGCTTTCCGCATTACGTGCTCGATTACGAGAACATCTTTCAGGACGCGGTGATCGACGAGTTCGCCGACAGCTATCTGGCCGGCGCCACCCCGGTGCCCTGCATCCGCTGCAACGAAAGGGTGAAGTTCAAGGACCTACTGGAAACCGCCAAGGATCTTGACGCAGACTGCATGGCCACCGGCCATTACATCCAGCGCAAGATCGGCCCCAACGGGCCCGAGCTGCACAGCGCCGTCGACGCCAATCGCGACCAGAGCTATTTCCTGTTCTCGACCACCCCCGAACAGCTCGACTACCTGCGCTTCCCGCTGGGGCATTTGCCCAACAAGGAGGCGACCCGGGCTCTGGCCGCCGAATACGGGCTTGCCGTCGCCGACAAGCCCGACAGCCAGGACATCTGTTTCGTGCCGGACGGCGATTATGCCGGGGTGATCGAAAAGCTGCGCCCCGGCGCGGCGGAACCGGGCGAGATCGTCGATCATCACGGCAAGGTGCTGGGCCGGCACGAGGGGGTGATCCACTATACCATCGGCCAGCGTCGCGGCCTCGGCATCGGCGGGCTCAGCGAGCCGCTCTACGTGGTCCGGCTCGATGTCGACAACAAGCGGGTGATCGTCGGCCCCAAAGAGATGCTGGCCACCCGCGTCATCCCGGTGCGCGAGATCAACTGGCTGGGCGATGCCCCCTTCGACAGCCGCGCCGAATGGCATGTCGCGGTCAAGGTGCGCTCGACCCGCCCGCCGCGCGAGGCGATCCTGCGCCCCACCGGGCCGCAGAGCGCCGAGGTCGAACTGCTGACCCCGGAAGAGGGTGTCTCGCCGGGTCAGGCCTGTGTCTTCTACGACACCGCCAGCAGCCGCATCTTCGGCGGCGGCTGGATCTGGCGCGGCGCCTGACCGCGCGGCACGGCCGGCCGTCGACCGCCCGCCCCCGGCGGCGCGCTAGCCGGAAAGCCCCTCCAGCACCGCCCGCGCGGCGCGCAGGCCGGGCTCGGCCTGCCCCCGACCCAACAGCTCCATCGTCAGCGCCATCGCCGCATGCTGCGCGCCCGCATCATCAAGCAGCGCCAAAAGCGCCGGCGCGATCGCCTCGGGCTTGAAGTCGGGGCCAAGGAACTCAGGCACCGCGCGCGTGTCGGTGACAAGGTTGACCAGCGTCACGGTGTCGATCAGCGCCATGCGGCTCATGATCTGCCAGCTGATCCAGTTCATGTCATAGGCGATCACCATCGGCGTCCCCGAGGCCGCCAGCTCCAGCGAAACCGTGCCCGAAGCGGCCAGCGCCACGTCGGCGGCGCCGAAGGCGGCGCGTTTCTCGGCCAGGGCAGCGGCCGGATCGATGCCGTTGGGATCAAGGATCACCGGCGGATGCCGCCATTGCGCGGTCATGTCGCGCACCAGCCCGGCCACGGGGCCTGCCGCCGGCACCACCACCTGCAGCTCGGGTCGGGCCCGTGTCATCCGCGCCACCACCTCGCCGAAGGCCGGGGTCAGGCGCGACACCTCGCCCCGGCGCGATCCCGGAAGCGCCAGCAGCAGCGGCCGGTCGCCGACCCGGTGGCGGGCGCGGACCTGCGCCACCTCATGCGGGCTCGCCACCGGCTCGGCAACCACCGGGTGGCCGACGAAGTCGCAGCGCATGCCGGCCGCCTCCATGAAGGGCGGCTCGAAGGGCAGCAGTGCCAGCACCTGATCGATCGCCCGCGCCATCTTGGCCGCGCGCCCGGGGCGCCAGGCCCAGACCGAGGGCGCGACGTAATGCACGCAGCGCAGGCCGCCGGCGGCCTTGACCTCGCGCGCCACCCGCAGGCAGAAATCGGGGCTGTCGATGGTCACCATCACGTCGGCCCGCGACGCCAGCGCCGCCTTGGCGGTCTGGTGCATGCGTTTCAGCAGGTGGCGATAGCGGGGCAGCACCTCGGCGATGCCCATGACGCTGAGTTCGTCCATGGGAAACAGGCTGGTCAGCCCCTCGGCCTGCATCAGCGGCCCGCCGATACCGTCGAACTCGACGCTGCCGGCAAGCGTGTGCAACCCCGCCATCAGCGCCGCGCCGAGCCGGTCGCCCGAGGCTTCGCCGGCGATCAGGAAGACGCGCATCTAGGGCGCCTCGGCGATCAGGAACAGACCGGCGGCATCGGCCGCCCGCAAGGTCTCGTCACGGTCGATCAGCAGCACGGTGCCGGCCTCGATCACGATTCCCGCAAGCCCTGCGGCGGCCGCGGCGGCGATCGTCCCGGGCCCGATCGCGGGCATGTCCACG
>NZ_JBFJVE010000293.1:0-2347 GCF_041624275.1 Shimia sp. | reverse complement strand
CGCTGCATGTGGCGATGCAGACCCCTGGCGGCCCCGCGGTCTCGGCGGCGACGGTGAAGGCGTTCGAAGATGCGATCAAGACCCGGGCGCGGCAACTGCGCATCGCCGACGGCAAGCTCTGAGCCCGCTCCGCGCTCGCGGGCCCTGTCCGCCCCGGCCCTACCCGCTTTAGAAGGTGAAACGACCGGCCGGCATCGCCGCCAGCCGGTCGATCCATTGCAGTTGCTGCGGCAGGCAGACCGTCCGAAGGTCGTATTTCTCGCGCGCAAAGGCCCGCGCCGCCGCGCCAAGGGAGTCGGCCAGCGCCGGATCGTCGAGCACCCGGCAGATCTCGTCCAGCATCCGCGCGCGGTCGAAGAAGGGGAACAGGCGCCCGCTTTCCCCGTGCCGGATCGCCTCGTGCAACGGCGCGGTGTCGCTGGCGACGATCGCCGCGCCGCAGCTCATCGCTTCGATCAGCGACCAGCTGAGCACGAAGGGATAGGTCAGGTAGACGTGGCAGCGGCTGATCTGCAGCAGGCGGACGAAGGGGTCGTAGGGAATGCGCCCCAGAAAATGCACCCGCGTCCAGTCGGCATCGGGGATCTGCCCCCGCACCTCGTCTATATAGATCTGTTTCCAGGTCTTGCCCCGGGGGGGCCGGGCGCCATAGCTGACCTCGTCGCCGCCGACGATCAACACCTGCGCATCGGGGCGCCGTCGCAGCAGGTCGGGCAGCGCCCGCATGAACATGTGATAGCCGCGATAGGGTTCGAGATTGCGGTTGACGAAGGTGATGACCTCGTCGTCGCGGCTCAGAATGCGGCCATCGGGCAGGGCGTATTGCGCCCCTGGGTCGGGGCGCAGGGCCTCGGTGTCGATGCCGTCGTGAATCACGCTGATCCGCTGGCGCACCGCCTCGGGGAAGGTGGCGGCCTGAAACGCGGTCGGGCTGAGGCCCAGATCGCCGACCTCGGCATGCATAAGGTTGTTGAGGTTCTTCAGCCGCAGCCGGATCGGTTCGCGGTCGGCGGCGCGGTTGGGAAATTCGGGATCGAAGTCGACGTCGCCTTCGCGGGCCTTGTAATAGAGCTCGCAGTAAAGCCCGATCCGCGCCTCGGGCCAGAGATCGCGCAGGAACATCGACTCGCCCCAGCCGGGATGGGCGATGATCACATCGGGCGCATAGCCCTGTGCCTTGAGCCGGGCGGCGGCGGCATGGCAGGCCTCGGCGCGCAGCAGCTTGGTCTCGAAATCCACCAGCCAGGGGTGCAGGCCGGTGGCCGGCTTGCGGGTGATCGCATAGGGCAGCAGCCGCACCCCCTGCCAGCGCCCCGGCTTCTGCACCCGCAGGGTCAGCGCCGTGACCTGATGGCCCCGGCCGACCAGCGCCGGCGCCAGATGCTTGAACTGCCCCGGAAAATTCTGGTGGATGAATAGGATGTTCATGTCGGCGGCCTGCTCGGGTACGGCTTTTGCTCTGTATATCGCAAAATTGCAGCGCGCCTAGCACCGCATTTTTTCCGATTCGGCCCGCCTGCCCCTAGACCACGGGGCCTTGGGCGCATATCACCGCTGCCGACAGATGACTGAGTGAAAGGTGACATCCATGTCGCGCTATAGTGCTGCCGAGATCGAAGCCAAGTGGCAACAGGCCTGGGACAGGGCCGAGACCTTCAAAGCCGTCCGCGACCCGTCGAGGCCGAAATACTACGTGCTCGAGATGTTCCCCTATCCCTCGGGCAAGCTGCACATGGGGCATGTGCGCAACTACACGATGGGCGACGTGATCGCGCGTTACAAGATCTCGACCGGCCACAACGTGCTGCACCCGATGGGGTTCGACGCCTTCGGCATGCCGGCGGAAAACGCCGCGATGGCCTCGGGTGGCCACCCCAAGGACTGGACCTATTCCAACATCGACACCATGGTCGAGCAGATGAAACCGCTGGGCCTGTCGCTGGACTGGAGCCGCATGTTCGCCACCTGCGACACCGAGTATTACGGCCAGCAGCAGGCGCTGTTCCTCGACATGCTCGACAAGGATCTGGTCTATCGCAAGAACGCGGTGGTCAACTGGGATCCGGTCGACATGACCGTGCTGGCCAACGAACAGGTCGAAGGCGGGCGCGGCTGGCGCTCGGGCGCCCTGGTGGAACGGCGCGAGCTGACCCAGTGGTTCTTCAAGATCTCGGACATGTCCGAAGAGCTGCTCTCGGCGCTGGACACGCTGGACAACTGGCCCGCCAAGGTGCGGCTGATGCAGGAAAACTGGATCGGCAAGTCGCGCGGGTTGCAGTTCGGGTTCGAACGGGTGGACGGGGCCGAGCCGATCACCGTTTACACCACGCGGCCCGACACGCTGATG
>NZ_JBFJVE010000292.1:0-2361 GCF_041624275.1 Shimia sp. | reverse complement strand
TCGGTGTCGCCCTCGCCGGGCCGCGCGCCTAAGACGGGGAAATGCGCGACTTTCCCTTCGTCAACCCCGAAGGGCGGCGCGCCCTCGGCGCCGCTGACATCGATGCCGCCTGCCGGGCGCTCTGGCACAGCTGGGCGCTGGCGCTGGCCATCCCGGTGCTGCTGGCGCTGATCTGAGCGCTTGCCCTGAGGCCGCGACCTGATACCCTCGGCCGATATTCATTTGCGAGGTTTCCATGCGTCTGCCCCTGCTTCTTGCCGCTCTGACATTTTCCGCCGCCAGCGCCAGCACCCTGCGCGCCGACGTGCCCTGCGGCGGCGCCTTTTCCGGCTTCGTCGGCGGCCTGAAGCAAGAGGCGATCTCGAGAGGCCATGCCAAGGCCGATGTCGAGGCCTTCTTCGCCAATGTCCGCCACGATGCGCGCACCCTCAAGGCCGACCGCGCCCAGGGCGTGTTCCAGATGCCCTTCGTCGATTTCTCGCGCCGCCTGATCAGCCAGAACCGGATCGATACCGGCCGCGCCAAGGCCGCCAAGCACAGTGCCACCTTCGAGCGGATCGAGCGTCAATACGGCGTCTCGCGCGGCGTGCTGCTGGCCTTCTGGGCCTTCGAAACCGACTACGGCGCCTTTCAGGGCGATTTCAACACCCTGAACTCGCTGGTCACCCTGGCCCATGACTGCCGCCGCCCGGGCCTGTTCCGGCCCCAGGTCTTCGCCGCGCTCGACCTCTACGAGGCTGGCGCCTTCTCGCCGGGCCGGACCACCGGCGCCTGGGCGGGCGAGATCGGCATGGTGCAGATGCTGCCCGCCGACATCATCGAGAACGGCGTCGACGGCGATGGCGACGGCCGCGTCGACCTCAAGTCCTCGCCGCAGGATGCGCTGATGTCGGGGGCCAAGATGCTGCAGCATCTCGGCTGGCGCGCCAACCAGCCCTGGCTTCAGGAGGTCACGCTGCCGCAGGATCTCGACTGGTCGAAATCCGGTCTCGACCACAGCCTGCCGGCGGCGCAATGGGCGCGGCTCGGGGTGCGGCCGCGCCAGGGCCGGCTGGCCGACCTCGAGGCCTCGCTGCTGCTGCCCCAGGGGCGCCGGGGGCCGGCCTTTCTCGCCTATCCGAATTTCCGGGTCTATTTCGAATGGAACCAGAGCTTCGTCTACGTGACCACGGCGGCCTATTTCGCCACCCGTCTCGAGGGCGCCGCCCCCTATGATGCCGGCCGCCCCGAGCCGGGGCTGGACGGGGCCGGGATGAAACGGTTGCAGAGAAAGCTCAAGGCGCGCGGCCATGACGTCGGCAAGATCGACGGCATCCTCGGCGCCAAGACCCGCGCCGCGGTGCAGGCCGAACAGGTCCGCCTCGGCCTGCCCGCCGACGCCTGGCCCACGCCGGCATTGCTGAACCTTCTCTGAACCGGCTTTCTCTTGCCTGAAATATCCCGGGGGAGGCGCCGGGAATGGCGCCATTTCCGGTGCCGGGGGCAGCGCCCCCAAAGCGCGCCCCAAAGCGGCCTCAGGCGACCATCGTTTCCGCCGCCTTGAGATCCACCGAGACCAGCTGCGACACCCCCTGTTCGGCCATGGTCACCCCGAACAGACGGTCCATCCGCGCCATGGTCACCGCGTGGTGGGTGATGATCAGGAACCGGGTGTTGGTGCGGCGGCACATCTCGTCCAGCAGGTCGCAGAACCGGGTCACATTGGCGTCGTCCAGCGGCGCGTCGACCTCGTCGAGAACGCAGATCGGCGCCGGGTTGGCCAGGAAGACCGCGAAGATCAGCGCCAGCGCGGTCAGCGTCTGCTCGCCGCCCGACAACAGGCTCAGCGTCGACAGTTTCTTGCCCGGCGGCTGGCACATGATCTCCAGCCCCGCCTCCAGCGGATCATCGCTTTCCACCAGCACCAGATTGGCCTCGCCGCCGCCGAAGAGGTGGCGGAACAGCATGGTGAAATTCGAGTTCACCTGTTCAAAGGCGGTCAGCAGCCTTTCACGCCCCTCGCGGTTGAGACTGGCGATGCCGCTGCGCAGGGCACGGATCGCCTCTTCCAGGTCGGCCTTCTCGGTGACCAGCAGGTCATGTTCCTGCTGCACTTCCTTGGCGTCCTCCTCGGCCCGCAGGTTGACCGCGCCGAGACTGTCGCGCTGGCGCTTCAGCCGGTTGACATCGGCCTCGATGGCGTGGCTGTCGGCGATCCGGTCGGGGACCACGCCGAGCCGCTCGAGCAGCGCCGCTGGCGACAGCTGCTGTTCCTCGTAGATGCGCTCGGCGGCATAGGACACGGTCTCGCGCGCCGCCTCGGCCCGCGCCTCGGCCCGGGCCCGCGCCTCGCGGGCCTCGCTGGCGCTGCGCTCGGCGTCG
>NZ_JBFJVE010000291.1:0-2367 GCF_041624275.1 Shimia sp. | reverse complement strand
CCGCTCGACGGTGCCCGCCGGGAAGGTCAGCGCGCCGTGCTTGTCGGCGAGATAGGTCAGGATCGCGGTCGAATCGGTGATCACATGGGGGCCGTCCTTCAGCACCGGCACTTTGCCCGAGGGGTTGAGCGCCAGCACCTCGGCGGACCGGGGCGCCGCCTTGATCACCTGATAGGGCTGCTCCAGCTCTTCCAGCGCCCACATGACCCGCAGGGCGCGGCTGCTGCGACTTCCGATAACGTCATACATGGTCTGTTCTCCGCGTTTTCTTCCACCTTGCCGGTCGCGCCCTGCCCGGGCAAGGCGGCGCGCCAGTGCCGTTACGGCATTTCGCGGATGAGCGGCGGGTTCAGCGCCGGGCCAGCATGGCGAGACGCAGCAGCATCCGTTCGACCAGCGCCATGGCGGGGGCGCTTTGCCCGGCCGAGCGCAATTGCAGGTCGGTGTCGGTCAGAAGCGTCAGCGCCTGTTCAAGCTTGACGGGCCCCCAGCCCTGGGCCTGGCGCAGCATGCGGTCGCGGCGCGGGCCGTAGATCGGCGGGCGCATGCGCGAGATACCGGCGGCGGCGCCGCCCGGGTCCGAGGCGGCCGTGTAGAGCGCGCGGAAATGGCGCGTGGCACCGATGCAGAGCGAGACCGGATTGGTGCCCTGCGCCTGCAACTTGCGCAAGACCGGGGCCAGCTCGGGGGCGCGGCCCTCGGCGACGATGTTCAGCACATCATCCAGCGCCGCCTCGGTCGAGGTCGGGGCGCAGGCGATGACGTCTTCGCAAGAGACCGAAGCGGTATCGCCGATCTTGTACAGCGCCAGCTTTTCCAGCGTCTGGCGGAAATCGCCGGGATCCAGTTCGCGCGCGAGGTTCGACAGGTCGGTCATCGCATCGCGGTCCACTTCGCGCAGGCCGGATTTGGCCAGTGCGGCCTCGATCTCCTCGCGGCTTGGCGGGTCGTTGTAGATCGCCGCCGCCCAGGCATTGGCATGGCTCTCGAAGGCCTTGCGGATCTTCGACGAGCCCTTGAGCTGGCCGGCGGTGACCACGATCTGGGCATCCCCCGGCGCCCAGTCTTCCAGCGCCGCCTTGATCGCCGGGGCGGCGTTGTCATTGGCGTCTTCGACAAAGGCGACGCGCGGGCCGGGAAAGAAGCTCACCGCCTTGATGGCATCGCCCAAAAGCGCGGGTTCCTTGCGCAGGGCGGCGCCGGGAATGCGGGTCAGGCGCATTTCTTCTTCGCCCTCGGGGCCGATCAGCGCCAGGATCAGTTCCTGCCGTTTCAGCGCCACGCGCATGGCGTCGGGGCCGTAGATCAGCACCCCGCTGCGCTTGGGGTCGGGTTTGGAGAAATAGCGGGCGGCGTCGCGGCCGGTCAGTTTCATGACGCGGCTTTCGCCGACCAGGCCCAGAGCGCGACCATGATCTGGTCGGTCAGCATCACCATCAGCCGTTCATGGGAATCGGTCTGTGCCGCCAGGGTCGCCACCGTGGTGCCGGTGGCCGAATAGCCGGTGTAGTTCTGCACCTTGCCCGAGGTCACCACCTCGCCGGTGGCAAGGTCGCGCAGCGCATAGGTGGCGTCGCCGATCACGTCATAGCGCGAGGTGACCCCGGTAATGGTGCGCCCGGCGCTGCGTTCGGTCACCGCCACCGACACCGTCATGCCGTAGCGGCCGCGCGGCACCCGGCCCAGCCGGTCTTCGAGTTCGCGCACCAGGATATAGGTGTTGCTGTCGGTCGGCGCGTCCAGCACCACCTGATTCAAAAGCCCCGAGGCATGGCCGCGGGTGCCATAGACCGGCTCGAAACCGCAGGCCGCCAGCAGGGGGCCGGCGGCGGCGAGGCTTAGAAAGTGGCGGCGGTTAAATGACGACATTCACGATCCGACCGGGGACGACGATAAGTTTCTTCGGCTGGGCCCCCTCCAGCCGGCTGGTCACAGCTTCGTGGGCGAGGACGATTTTTTCAACCTCTTCCTTGGCCATGTCCTTGGGCACGCTGATTTCCGCCCGCCGCTTGCCGTTGATCTGGATCGGCAGGGTGACATTGGCCTCGACCAGCATCGCCTCGTCGGCCTGCGGCCAGGGGGCGGCGATCACCAGCCCCTCACCGCCCAGCAGCTGCCAGAGCTCTTCCGCGAGATGCGGCGTCATCGGCGACATCAGCTGCGCAAGGGTGCGCGCGGCCGTGCGCTTGGCATCCCCCCCGGCCTGGGATTTGGCCAGCGTGTTGGTAAAGGCATAGAGCTTGGCGATCGAGGCGTTGAAGCCGAAGCTTTCGACGCCAAGGGTGACGTCGCGGATCGCCTTGTGCATCTCGCGCAGCAAGTCGCTGTCGCCGGTGCCGCTGCCGGCGGGCATGGCGGCGATCTCGG
>NZ_JBFJVE010000290.1:0-2420 GCF_041624275.1 Shimia sp. | reverse complement strand
TCAGATGTTTTCGAACTTGCCCGATTTCGCGTCATAGCCCTCGAGACCGCCCTCGCCGATATTGTGCCACAGCCCGTGCAGGCTGAGATCGCCGGCCTCGACCCGCTCGCGCACGAAGGGGAAGGTCATCAGGTTTTCCAGCGACACCACGACCGCCTGCCTTTCAAAGGCGCGCGCCTTGGTCTCGGGGTCCTTGATCTTGGCCACTGTCTCATAGCGCGGCTTCAGCATGTCCATCCAGCGCCCGACGAAACTGTCCTTGGCTTCCAGCTGCGGCGCCTTGCCTTCGCACATGTCGATACAGCCCTGCACACCGCCGCACTGCGAATGGCCCATGACGATCAGATGCGCCACCTTGAGCGCGGTCACGGCATATTCCACCGCCGCGCTGGTGCCGTGGAAATCACCATCGGGATTATAGGTCGGCACCAGGTTGGCGATGTTGCGGTGGATGAAGAACTCGCCCTGATCGGCACCGAAGATCGAGGTCACATGCACCCGGCTGTCACAGCACGAGATCACCATGGCGCGGGGATGCTGCCCCTCGGCCACGAGATGGCGGTACCATGACTGGTTCTGGGTGTAATTGGTGGCCTTCCACCCCAGGAACCGTTTCACCAGATAGCTCGGCAATGGCTTGGCGTGTTGCATTGTCACTCCTTCGGATTTGATTGGAAGAGAATTAGCGCCAAATTGCCGGGATTTCGAGGGGTGAATTGCCGCAAGCCCTAAACATATGGCAAGGGTTTCGCCGCCAATCTGACCCTGTTGGCGGGGGCGCGAACACGGGGGGGGGTGCCGGTGGCACAGGTCTCAGTGCTGGAAACGGTCGATCACATCTGTCTCAATCCGCAGCGGATGCAGCAGCTGCGCCTGCAACTGGGCGAGCAGGCCAGCCGGACGGTGGCGCTGCGCGCCGTCGAGGATCTGGCCCTGCGGCTCGAGGATCTCGGGCAGGTCGCGGACGGCGCGGCAGCGGGCGACATGCACAGGCGCGGCCGCGCGATCAAGGCAGTGGCCGAGCAGATCGGCCTCGACACGCTGGTCATGGTGGTCGACGACGTTCTGGCCTGCCACGCCAGCGGCGATCCGGTGGCGCTGGCCGCCACCCGCGCCCGCCTGCAGCGCATCGGCTGGCGCTCGCTCGGTGAAATCCGCGCCATGCTGGGGCAAAGCGGCTGAAGCGGCTTGCAGCCCCGCAAAGAGACGATAGGCTGTCTCGAGCCCTCCCAGCAAAAAAAGGCCGCCGATGACCCTCAGCTTCGCCCCAGCCTCCGACAGCGCCATTGCGCTGCTGCCCCTCGACCAGGACCAGTTCGACGACTGGCTGGCCGGACAGGACGCCGCCACCCGGACCTGGCTCACCGCGACCGGCTTCAAACCCAAGCTCGGGGCCGCGACCCTGGTGCCCGGCGCCGACGGCGCGCCCCGGATGGCACTGGCGGGCTATGGTACCGCCGCGACCCGGGCGCGGGGCCGCTTCCCGCTGGCCGCCGCCGCCGCCGCGCTGCCGGCCGGCGTCTACCGGCTGGCCGCGCCCCTGCCGGCGGGCGATGCCGAGACCGAGGCCCTGGGCTGGCTGCTCGGCCAGTACCGGTTCGACCGCTACAAATCGGCCAATGGCGCCGGCGCCGAACTGGTCTGCCCCGAGGGGCTCGACGCCGCCCGCATCGAGACCATCGCCAATGCCGAGGCGCTGACCCGCGATCTCATCAACACCCCGGCCGGCGATCTCGGCCCCGCCGCGCTCGAGGCGGCGGCGCGGCAGCTCGCCGACAACTTCGGCGCCCGCATCGCGGTCACCACCGGCGCCGAGCTGCTCGCGGCCAACCTGCCGATGATCCATGCCGTCGGCCGCGCCGCCGCCGAGGCGCCGCGCCTGATCGACCTGCGCTGGGGCACCAGCGGCCCGGCGCTGACCCTGGTCGGCAAGGGGGTCTGTTTCGACACCGGCGGACTCAACCTCAAGCCCGGCAGCTCGATGGCGCTGAGGAAAAAGGACATGGGCGGCGCGGCCACGGTGCTGGGCCTGGCGCGGATGATCATGGGGCTGGGCCTGCCGCTGCGGCTGCGGGTGCTGATCCCGGCGGTGGAAAACGCGGTGGCCGGCAATGCCTTCCGCCCCGGCGACATCCTGACCTCGCGCAAGGGGTTGACGGTCGAGATCAACAACACCGACGCCGAGGGCCGTCTGGTGCTGGCCGACGCGCTGGCGCTGGCCGCCGAAGAGGCCCCCGACCTGCTGGTCTCGATGGCCACCCTGACCGGCGCCGCGCGGGTCGCCGTGGGGCCCGATCTGGCGCCTTTCTACACCGACGACGACCGGTTCGCCGCCGCCCTCTGCCGGGCTGCGGGCGATGTCGCCGACCCGGTCTGGCGGCTGCCGTTCTGGGACCCCTACGAGGCGATGATCGAGCCCG
>NZ_JBFJVE010000289.1:0-2440 GCF_041624275.1 Shimia sp. | reverse complement strand
GTAGGCGGCGTCGGAAAACCCGGCATTGGCCCCCGCTCCGGCCTCGATGGCGCAGTCATATCCCAGCTTCATCAGCTGCTTGGCGGAGTCCGGCGTCATCGCCACACGGTTCTCTCCGTCAAACACCTCTCTTGGTGTTCCAATAATCACCTGTCGTCACTCCTTCTTGTTCTGGGGTATTAGGCGCGACCGCGGATCCCGTGCAGGGTTGCGGCCGGGGTCGCCTTGCCCGTGGCGCCGCGTTGCGGTGGTCATTGCCCGGCGGTGCGCCGCCCATTGGCACCCTGCCGGCTGCGCCCGCTTCGCGGTGTCGGCCGCCGCCTTCTGCGCGGAGGCCTTCAGCCGACCACGAGACCGAGGGTCTTTGCCAGCCACCGCGGCAGGTGGCCGGGTGACAGGGAGGGGGTTTTCCAGGCTGCGCCGGTAAAATCCTCGTCTGCGGAATACGCCGATGGCGTCACCAGGACCCGGAGCCCGGCGCCGCGTGCCGACAGCACGCCGTTGCGGCTGTCTTCGATGGCGAGGCATTTTTCCTGCGGCAGGCCGAGTTGGGTCAACGCCAGGAGATAGACGTCCGGGGCCGGTTTCTTGGCCTGCACCATGTCGCCCGCCGCGATGTGATCGAAGATCTCGTAGGCCGGCTTTCCCCAGCAGCTTCGGCACAGGGTTTCGACATTGGGCCGGTTGGTGGTGGTGGCGATGGCCAGTTTCAGCCCCGCCCGGCGACCGGCCCCTACCATCTCGGCCACCCCGGGGCGCAGCGACATGCCGCCTTGCTTCAGGATATCGGCGTAGCGGGCGGTCTTTGCCTTGTGCAGCGCCGCGATTTCGGCGTCGCCAAGGCGACCGGCGGTGTCCGGCAGGCCGGCCTGGAACGCCTTTATCCGTTCCTTGCCACCGGTGGTTTTCAACAGGTCGCGATAGGTCTCTTGCGACCACGACCAGTCGAGCCCCCAGGCGGCGAAGGAGCGGTTGAAGGCGGCGCGATGTGCCTCTTCGGTTTCGGCCAGAGTCCCGTCGACATCGAAAATCAGGGCCTTCAGGGTCATGCGGATACCTCGGATGCAAGGAGCCGGTCGACATCGCCGGACAGTTGGGAGAAATCGTCGAAGGCATGCGCATGGGGCAGATCGCCAGCCGCCACCCTGCGATAGCCCGGCAGGTAGAGGGCAAAGGGCAGGTTGGCGCGCTGTGCCGTCTCGGCATCGACTTCGCTGTCGCCGACATAGAGACGGCCGGTGGCGCCCAGCTGCTCGAAGACGCGCAGCAGCGGCGCCGGATCGGGCTTGCGGCGCTGCAGGGTGTCGCCGCCGACGATGGCGTCGAAATAGCGTTCGAGATCAAGGTCGCGCAGGATCGCCCGGGTCGGTGCCTCGGGTTTGTTGGTGCAGAGCCCGACCCCGTAGCCCCGGGCCTTGAGCTCGCGCAGCAGCGATCTGGCACCGGGATAGACCGTTGTCAGGGCCGAGGGCGCGGCCTCGTAATGGGAGAGAAAATCGGCGGTCAGCCTTGGGAGTTCCTCGCCGGCAAGACCCGAGGCCTCGATCACCCGCTCTACCAGCTTGGGAACGCCGTTGCCGATAAAGGAGCGGACCGTTTCAAGAGGCAGCGGCCTGCGGCCTTCCTGCAACAGCATTTTCTCGCATGCCGCATGGATGTCGGGGGCGCTGTCGATCAGCGTGCCGTCGAGATCGAAGACAACGGTTTTCATTTGGACTTCCACTTGATTGAGCATCCCATCGACGGGATCTGGTCGCTTGGCCCGCGCCCGGTTTCGGCGACCTGTTTCATCGCCTCATAGAGGTCGCGACGCAGGTCGTCCGGGCCGGCCTTCTTGCGCGAGGCATCGAGACGGCCCCGGTATTGCAACCCCATGCCGGCGTCAAAGCCGAAGAAATCCGGCGTGCAGGCCGCACCATAGGCGCGGGCCACCGATTGGCCCGCGTCGTGCAGATAGGGGAAAGGAAAGCGGTGTCTGGCGGCGAGGTCCGCCATTTCGCCGAACCCGTCCTGCGGATGGCTGGCCGGGTCGTTGGAACAGATCGCGGCGACGCCGATGCCGAGGTCGCCAAGGTCGCGGGCATCGCGCAGGATACGGTCGAGCACGGCGATCACATAGGGGCAGTGGTTGCAGATGAACATCACCAGTGTCCCCCTGGGGCCTGCGATGTCGGCAAGGTAATAGGATCTGCCGTCGGTGGCCGGCAGCCTGAAAGCGGGCGCCCGCCAGCCGAAGTCACAAACCGGGGGAGAAACGGCCATCTGGGTACTCCTTCATTGCGCCTGGCCACACGCGCTATGCGCGGCGGTGCGGATGGCGCGGATATTGTGGCCATAGACCGAAGGCTCGGTGACCGAGCCGCCGTTGAACACCGCCGAACCCGCCACCAGCACGTCGGCGCCGGCAGCGGCCATCAGCGGCGCGGTCTCGGGGGTGATG
>NZ_JBFJVE010000288.1:0-2448 GCF_041624275.1 Shimia sp. | reverse complement strand
CTTCTGGCTCTGCTGGCGCAGCACAGCAAGCCGGGCGGTCGCGGCGGACCTGGCGCTGCGGGCCCAATACCGGGCCACGGCCCTTTGATAGAGCCGCTGCACCAAGCTTGTCTTACCCTGCCCCATTCACATCCGTCTCCGCCGCCTCAACGTTTCCGAACCCGAAACAATGCACGAATTCCTCAACAATTACCTAGCGGATTGGCGGGGTGAAACAAACCTGCAATGCGCTGGCAGCGCGGTTTTTTTGCCACCGGCGCCCCGGCCGCTTCGGATCGGCGGCCCGCTCACATGGGCTTGTCCCGCTTCAGAAAACAGGGCACATCGGGGCGATGGACCGCTATCGCCCCCACGAACGGCTTGTTGCGCCGGCCCAACCGACTGCCGCGCCCGGATGGCTGGTGGCCGGCGTGGGGCTGATCCTTCTGGTGTTCATGGTTCTGAACCTGATCTATCTCTGGGTGCTGCAAGCGCTGCCCGATTGGCCGATGCTTCGGCATGAACTGTCCGATGGCACCACCCCCCGGGCGCTCTGGCTGATCCTGCTCGGCTTCCTGCCGCTTCTTGCCGCGCTGGCGCTGGTGCTGCGGGTGCTGCACCGGCGGCCGCTTTTCGGCCTGCTGGGCCCGCCGGGGCCCGCCTTGCGGGATTTCTGGCGCGTGACGCGCGCGCTGGCACTGCTGTTTGTCATCCTCGCTCTGCTGCCCTACCCAGATGCGCTCGCCCCGCAACAGCGCATTTCCCTTGGTGACTGGGCCGGGCTGATCCCGCTGTCGCTGGCGTTGATCCTGTTGCAGGTCGCGACCGAGGAACTGCTGTTTCGCGGCTATCTGCAAAGCCAGCTCGCGGCGCGGTTCCGGACACCGGTGATCTGGATGCTGGTGCCCGCGCTGCTGTTCGGCCTGTTGCATTTCGACCCCGCCACCTATGGCAGCAACGCGGTCTGGCTGGCCGGCTGGGCGGTGGTATTCGGACTTGCCGCAGCCGATCTGACGGCACGCAGCGGCACGCTCGGGCCGGCGCTGGCGCTGCACTTCGTCAACAACGTCAGCGCGCTGATGTGGAGCTCGATGCAGGGTCACTGGGACGGGCTGGCGCTTTTCGCACTGCCGTTTGGCCCCGGGAACACGGCGATGCTGGCCGGGCTCCTGCCGGTCGAGGGCCTGATGCTGCTCTGCGGCTGGCTGACGGCACGGATTGCCCTACGCCGCTGATTGCATTTCCTGACGTGGCGTCTTATCTGACAGGTGCCTGAAACTGCCTGTCGGCCGCGAAAAGGATTGCGCATGAACTGGATCACCAATTACGTCCGCCCCAGGATCAACTCGATCTTTTCCCGGCGCGAGACTCCGGACAATCTGTGGACCAAATGCGATGAATGCGGAACCATGCTGTTCCACCGCGAACTGAGCGGCAACCTCAACGTCTGCACCCAATGCGGCCATCACATGGCGATCACCGCGCGCGACCGTTTCACGGCGCTGTTCGACGGCGGCGCCTTTGCCGAGATCGAGGTGCCGACCCCGGTGGCCGACCCGTTGCAGTTCCGCGACCAGAAGAAATACCCCGACCGCATGAAGGGCGCCCAGAAGAAGACCGGCGAGAAGGAAGCGATGCTGGTCGCCGAAGGCGAGATCGGCCGCACCCCGATCATCGCCGCCTGCCAGAACTTCGCCTTCATGGGCGGCTCGATGGGCATGTATGTCGGCAATGCGATCATCACCGCCGCCGAACGGGCGGTCGAGATGAAGCGCCCGCTGATCCTGTTTTCGGCTGCCGGTGGCGCACGCATGCAGGAGGGCATCCTGTCGCTGATGCAGATGCCGCGCACCACGGTCGCGGTGCAGATGCTGAAAGAGGCCGGCCTGCCCTATATCGTCGTGCTCACCCACCCCACCACCGGCGGGGTCACGGCCTCTTATGCGATGCTCGGCGACGTCCAGATCGCCGAACCCAATGCGCTGATCTGTTTCGCCGGGCCGCGCGTCATCGAACAGACGATCCGCGAGAAACTGCCCGAGGGCTTCCAGCGCGCCGAATACCTGCTGGACCACGGCATGCTTGACCGGGTGACCCCGCGCACCCAGCTGCGCGAAGAGCTGATCACCATCACCCGCATGCTGCTGGGCCTGCCGCCGGCGGTGAAGGGCGATCTGCCCGCGCCGGACATGGCGCACAGGTCCGCACCCGAGGCCGCTTCGGACAGCGCGGCGGAAAAAGCGGCCGACCCGAAGTGAGCGCGCAGACATCGGATGCCATCCTCGCCCGGATGATGGCCCTCCACCCGAAGATCATCGACCTGACGCTGGACCGTGTCTGGCGCCTTCTCGAGGCGTTGGACAACCCGCAGGACCGGCTGCCCCCGGTGATCCATATCGCCGGCACCAATGGCAAGGGGTCGACCCAGGCGATGCTGCGCGCCGGGCTCGAGGGCATGGGCAAGGCGGT
>NZ_JBFJVE010000287.1:0-2483 GCF_041624275.1 Shimia sp. | reverse complement strand
GTTCACCGCGATGGTGCATTCGTGCAGGATGTCGGGGCCCTTGCCGTAACCGCCGGTCATGGTGTCGCCGATCAGAAAGGGCGCGCCCTCGACGCGGGATGTGGGGCCGCTCTTGCGATGCGCCGGCGTCATCGTGCCGACGCCCTTGGGGTTGGCGATCGAGGCGTCCTTGTTGCCGCGATCGTCCTGATATGGATTGCCGCCGCTCATGCGCCTGCCTCCAGTTGATCCTTGTTTTTCAGGCCGGTGCCCAGATAGGCCTCGATCACCTGCTCATTGGCCTTGATCTCGTCCAGCGTGCCCTCGGCCAGCACCTTGCCCTCGGCCATGCAGATCACCGGGTCGCAGATCTTGCCGATGAAATCCATGTCGTGTTCGATCACGACAAAGGTGTAATTGCGTTCCTTGTTGAGCCGCAGGATGGCGTCGCCGATGGTGTTAAGGAGCGTGCGGTTGACGCCGGCGCCGACCTCGTCAAGGAAGACGATGCGGGCATCGACCATCATGGTGCGGCCAAGCTCCAACAGCTTTTTCTGTCCGCCCGAGACCTGACCCGCCTTGTGGTCGGCCAGATGTTCGATGGTCAGAAACTCCAGCACCTCGTCGGCCTTGGCGCGCAGCGCGCGTTCCTCGTCGGCGATGCGCTTGCGGCCGAACCATGTGTTCCACAGGGTTTCGCCCGATTGCGCGCCGGGCACCATCATCAGGTTCTCGCGGCAGCTCATCGAGGAAAACTCGTGGGCGATCTGGAAGGTTCTGAGCAGCCCCTTGTGAAACAGCTCGTGCGGTGGCAGGCCGGTGATGTCCTCTCCGGCCATGGTGACTTTGCCCGATGTGGGAGGCAATACCCCTGCGATCACATTGAAAAGGGTGGTCTTTCCGGCGCCGTTGGGACCGATCAGGCCGGTGATCGAGCCGGGCTCGATCGACAAGGTGGCCCCGTCCACGGCATGAAAGCCGCCAAAATGCTTGTGAACGTCTTCGACGACGATCATGTTTCATTTCCCCTGTGTGTTTTTATCAGGCTGCGATTCAAGCCGCGCCTTTTATACGGAAAAGACAGCCCGGCAAGGGCCGGACTGTCTTTTTTCGCGTTTCGAACTGCGTTTCAGCGGAAACGGGCCGTGTTGTCCTTACCGCCGTCGAAGTTGATTTCGCGGTAGTTTCCTGCGGCTTCGCCGGGTCCGATCAGCTCGACGCCGGTGGCGCCGACGAGGTCGATGTCACCGCCAGCGGCGAGGATTTCCAGACCCTTGGCCAGTTCGCCGACGCCGATCTTCTCGCCCGGCGCATTGGCCACTTCCATCACCTTGTCCTTGTAGGCCTGCGGATCGCTGGAGCCCGCGGCCTGCATGGCCAGCATGATCAGCGCCGCGGCGTCATAGGATTCCGGGGTGAAGGGCGAGGTCGAATCGAAAGCACCGCCGACCAGTGCCGCATAGGCGGCGGCCAGCTCTTCCGAGGGGCTCGGGTGGGCGCCCGAGGATCCGTCGATCTCGGAGCCGAAGTTGTCGAGCAGCGCCGAGGAGATCATGCCGTCGGGGAAGTGGAAGGTGTCGAAGGCCCCCGAGTCGAGCGCCGCGCGGACGACGCCGGACCCACCCTGGTCGACATAGCCGGCCACAACCAGACGCTCACCGCCGGCAGCCGCCAGCGCGCCGACCTCGGCCGAGTAGTCGGCCTTGCCGTCTTCGTGGGCGGCGTTGATGGTCACGCTGCCGCCGGCGGCTTCAAAGGCAGCCTGGAAGCTGTCGGCCAGACCCTTGCCATAGTCGTTGTTGGTATAGGTGACAGCCACTTCCTTGACCCCGAGATCGACCAGGATCTCGGTGATGACGGCGCCCTGGCGGGCATCCGAGGGGGCGGTGCGGAAGAACAGGCCGTTGTCCTCGGCGGTCGACAGCGCGGGCGAGGTCGCCGAGGGCGAGATCATCACCACGCCGTTGGGCACGGCGACGTTGGACAGGATGGCGCCGGTGACGCCGGAACAGTCGGCACCGATGATGCCCTTGACGCCTTCCGAGGTGATCAGACGCTCGGCAGCGGCGGTGGCGGCGGCGGCGTCGATACAGGTCGAGTCACCGCGCACCGGGGTCACGGTGGCGCCGCCCAGCAGCTTGCCCGAATCCGAGACTTCCTTGATTGCCAGCTCGGCGCCGGCCGCCATTTGCGGGGTCAGCGATTCGATCGGGCCGGTAAAGCCAAGGATCACGCCCAGCTTGATGTCTTCGGCCGAAGCCGCACCAGCCATCAGCGCGGTGGCAGCGGTTGCCATCAGCAGTTTTTTCATAAGTCACTCCCTGAGTATTCTTGTTTTAGGATTTTGTTTCCCTGAGCGAAGCCTATTCCCGGATTTTTCAAAAGAAAAGGGGGGATGGCCGGGAAAATGCAGACCGGCGAAAGTCGTTTCCGGGCGCTTGGGGCCTGCCGTTGGGGAAGCCCTGGGGAAGCCCGCGCGCAGCGGCCGCCGCCGCCGGACGGCG
>NZ_JBFJVE010000286.1:0-2486 GCF_041624275.1 Shimia sp. | reverse complement strand
TGGCCCGGCGGCTGGTGGCCGAGGGCGCTGCGGCACGCCCGACCAGCGCCCGCCCCCCGAGCCCGGTGACAGACGACGAACTTGCCGCGATCCGCGCCCAGGTGGCCAAGAAGGCCCGCGGGCTGCTGGCGCCGCTGAAATGCGTCGAGGCGGTCGAAGTGGCGCTGACCCTGCCTTTCGCCGAGGGCATGAAGCGCGAACGCGCCCTGTTCATGGAACTGATGGCCACCGACCAGCGCAGCGCCATGATCCACGCCTTTTTCGGCGAACGCCAGGTGGCCAAGGTGCCGGAACTGAAGACCGGAACCGCGCGCGCGATCGACCGGGTGGGGGTCGTCGGCGGCGGCACCATGGGCGCCGGCATCGCCACTTCGGCGCTGCTGTCGGGTCTGGACGTGACCCTTGCCGAGCGCGATGACGAGGCCGCCTCCAAGGCGGCTGCGACCGTTGAGGGGCATCTGGCCGGGGCGGTGAAACGCGGCAAGCTGAAACAGGCGCAATATGATGCCATCATCGGCGGGCGCTTTCGCACCACCACCGATTACGGTGATTTCGCCGAGGCCGATCTGGTGATCGAGGCGGTGTTCGAAAGCATGGAGGTGAAAAAAGAGGTCTTCGGCAAGCTCGACGCGATCTGCAAGCCGGGCGCCATCCTGGCCTCGAACACCTCTTACCTGAACGTCGACGAGATCGCCGCCATGACCAAACGCCCCGAGGATGTGATCGGGCTGCATTTCTTCTCGCCGGCGCATATGATGAGGCTTCTGGAAGTGGTGGTGGGCGCGAAGACCTCGGATGACGTGGTGGCCTCGGGCTTTGCTCTGGCCAAGCGGATGAAGAAGATCGCCGTGCGCTCGGGCGTCTGCGACGGCTTCATCGGCAACCGCATTCTGGGCGCCTATGCCAAGGCGGTGAACGGCGCGGTTCTGGCCGGCGCCAGCCCCTATGACGTCGACCGCGCGATGCAGGATTTCGGCCTTGCCATGGGGCTGTTCCGGGTCGCCGATCTGGCCGGGCTCGACATTGGCTGGGCCAATCGCAAGCGCAAGGCCGCGACCCGTGATCCGCGCGAGCAATATGCCGAATTCGCCGACCGCATCTGCGAGTTGGGCCGTTTCGGTCGCAAGACCGGGCGCGGGTTCTACATCCACGATCCCGAAAAGGGCGAGCTGCCCGACGAGGAAGTGTTGCAGATCATCGCCGAGGAACGCGCCGCCAAGGGCATCGAGACCCACGCGATCTCGGATCAGGAAATCATCGACCGCTATATGGCGGCGATGGTCAACGAGGCCGCCAAGGTGGTCGGCGAAGGCATCGCCCTGCGCCCGCTCGACGTCGATATGACGCTGCTCAATGGCTATGGTTTCCCGCGCTGGCGGGGCGGGCCGCTGCACTATGCCGACACCGTGGGACTTGAGAAAATCCTGAACGACATCAAGACTTTCCAGAAAGAAGACGATTATTTCTGGCAACCGGCGCCGCTGCTTGAACAGCTCGTGGCCGAGGGCCGAAAATTCGCCGATCTCAACCGCTGAGGAGAAGACATATGAAACAGGCTGTCATCGTATCCACCGCCCGCACCGGGCTGGCGAAATCCTTTCGCGGATCCTTCAACATCACCCATGGCGCCAGCATGGGCGGCCATGCGGTCGCCTCGGCGGTGGCGCGGGCCGGGCTCGAGGGCGGCGAGATCGAAGACTGCGTGATCGGCTGTGGCCTGCCCGAGGGCGAAACCGGCGCCAATATCGGCCGCCAGATCGCCCTGCGCGCCGGCCTGCCGGTGACCGCCTCGGGGATGACGGTGAACCGTTTCTGCTCTTCGGGGTTGCAGTCGATCGCCATCGCCGCCAATGCCATCACCCAGGAAGGCGCTGGCCCGATGGTGGCCGGCGGGGTCGAAAGCATCTCGCTGGTGCAGTCGAAAATGCGCCCGGCGCCCGATCCATGGCTGCTCGAGCACAAGCCCGAGATCTACATGACCATGATCGACACCGCCGATGTGGTGGCCAAACGCTACGGTCTCAGCCGCGACTATCAGGACGAATACGCGCTGCGCAGCCAGCAATTGATCGCGGCGGCGCAGGCGGCGGGCAAGTTCGACGACGAGATCGCGCCGATGCAGACCGTGATGGCGGTGAAGGACAAGGAAACCGGCGAGATCTCGAAACATGAGGTCACGGTGGACCGCGACGAGTGCAACCGCCCCTCGACCACGCTCGAAGGGCTGGCCGGGCTCGATCCGGTCAAGGGGCCGGGCAATTTCGTCACCGCCGGCAATGCCTCGCAATTGTCGGATGGCGCGGCGGCGCTGGTGCTGATGGAGGCCGAAGAGGCCGAGCGCCGGGGCCTTTCGCCGCTGGGGGCCTTCAAGGGCTTTGCCGTTGCCGGCTGCGAGCCCGACGAGATGGGCATCGGCCCGGTCTTTGCGGTGCCGCGCCTCTTGGAGCGGCACGGGCTGAAAGTGGATGACATCGATCTCTGGGAGC
>NZ_JBFJVE010000285.1:0-2582 GCF_041624275.1 Shimia sp. | reverse complement strand
GCTGCTGGTGCGCCGGGGCGGCGAGCCGCGTTTCGTGGCGCTGAACATCGAAGAATAACCCCGTTCTTTCGGGGGGAAGGGGGCGCGTTCCGGAGGGGCGCGCCCCTTTTTCGTGCCGGCGCGCTGGCTAGTCCTGGCGCGCCACCGCCACCAGACCCAGCTGCCGTGCCGCCTCGAGTGACAGGATCGAGGAATCCAGCCCCTGCGGCGCCTGATAGCGCCGGATGGCGGCGCGGGTGCGCTTGTCGAGCAGGCCGGTGATCTTGCCGCCATAGTGGCCCCGCGCCTGGAGCGCGCGTTGCAGCGAGGCGGTGAACTCCTCGGTCCAGACCGCGTCGCAGGGGGTCTCGAACCAGGTTTCGCGGCGTTCGGTGACAATGCGTTGCAGGGTTTCGCTGCGATAGATGGCGGGGCTGATGACGGTGCCGTCGGCCAGCACTTCGGCCGGCTGGACAAGGACCTGTTCGGTCACCGTTTCGATCACCGCCGGGTTGACCTGGCGGCCCCAGCAGGTGCCGGGGGCGGCGCCGGGCGGGGCCTTGGCGGCGCTGCGCACCACATCCGGTTCGCGCAATGCGCCGAGATCCGGGGCCTGCAGATCGACGGGGTCACAGGCGGCCAGCGCCGCCAGCACCATCGCGAGGCCGGAGATGCGACAGCTGTGGAACCGGAACTTCATGCGCGTGCCTCTGGCAGGACCGCCGGCGGCGCGGTCTTTGGGGTTTTGCCCAGTTGTAGCCGGTTTCGCCGCTTTCCAAAAGCGCTATGGCGCGGCCGGCTCAAGCAGCCTGTCGAGCATCGGCGAAATATCCTCGACATGGTCGGCGATCACATGGGTGACGTTGTTTTCGCGCTGGACGCGCCCGGTCACCCGCAGCAGCCGCCCGGCAATCACCGCGCGGCGGAAATGCTCGTAGAGCTTGCGCCACACGATCACGTTCACCACCCCGGTCTCGTCCTCGAGGGTGACAAAGATCACCCCCTTGGCGGTGCCCGGCCGCTGGCGCAGAATCACCAGCCCCGCCACGGTGACGCGGGCGCCGTTCGGCGGCTCTTTCAGCCGCGCGGCCGTCAGCGCCGAGGGCGGGCGCGGCCAGAAGGAATCGGGGCTGGATGCAGGCATGGGAACAAATATAGAACATTCTGATTTTCCCGCAAGGTTTTGCCCATCATGCGCCAGATTGGGCTGGCAGGATGGGGGCGTCGCAATTACCTAAAGGCAAAGTTCAAAAGGAAAGTGCGAAGAGATGGCAAAGATCACCTACGTCGAACATGGCGGCACCGAACATGTGGTGGAAGTGGCCAACGGGCTGACCGTCATGGAAGGCGCGCGTGACAACAACATTCCCGGCATCGAGGCCGATTGCGGCGGCGCCTGCGCCTGTTCGACCTGTCACGTCTACGTGCATCCCGACTGGGTCGAGAAGATCCCGGCCAAGGATGCCATGGAAGAAGACATGCTGGATTTCGCCTTCGAGCCGGACACGCTGCGCTCGCGTCTGACCTGCCAGCTCAAGGTAACAGATGCGCTGGACGGGCTGATCGTGCAGATGCCGGAAAAACAGATCTGATGATCCGGGCGGCGCGACGTCCGGCGTTGCGCGCTTTGTGGCGGTCCGCGCGCCGTGCGGCCCTTGCCGGGCTGGTGGCGCTGCCTCTTGCGGCCACGGCGCAGGCCGAGATCGTCTCGGCCCGTTACGTTCTGCCCACCACCCGCTATGCCCATGGCGTTCTGGGCGATGCCATCGAATACGGCGGGCTCGAGATGCGCCTGCGCGACGGGCGGCGCCTGCGCCTGACCCTGCCCGAGACCAGCGTCTTCGAAGATCTCGCCCCGCGTCTTGCCGATCTCGACGGCGACGGCGCGCCGGAACTGGTCACGGTCGAAAGCAGCGCAACACTCGGGGCTCGCCTGGCGATCTACGACGAGACCGGGCTGGTCGCCGCCACCCCCCATATCGGCCGCCGCAATCGCTGGCTGGCCCCCTTGGGCGCCGCCGACCTTGACGGCGACGGGCGCATCGAGCTGGCCTATATCGACCGCCCCCATCTGGCCAAGACCCTGCGCATCTGGCGCTATGAAAAAGCCGGCAAGCAGGTTCGGGTCACCGAGATCGCCGTGCAACCCGGCCTGACCAACCACCGCATCGGCGAGGATTTCATCTCGGGCGGGATCCGCGACTGCGGGCAGGGCCCGGAAATCGTCACCGCCAATGGCGACTGGTCGCGGGTGGTGATCTCGCGCCTTGCGGACGGGCGCATCACCAGCCGGGATGCCGGACGCTATGAGAACAAGGCCAGCCTGGATGCGGCGCTGGGCTGTCGCGCCGCGCCGGAATAGCCGGGGTCGAAAAGGCCGCGCCGGGGGCAAAATGAAAACGGGTAAGGCGCTGAGGACATGAGCGAAAAAAACCAGCCTGTGTCCCTGAGCGGCCATATCGAGGTGCCGCAGGACAGGCTCGACGCAGTTCGCGCGGCGCTGAGCGAACATATCGCCCTGACCCGCGCCGAGCCGGGGTGCATCGCCTTCCAAGTCACCGAAGATCACCGCCATCCGGGGCGTTTTGTGGTCTTTGAACTGT
>NZ_JBFJVE010000284.1:0-2607 GCF_041624275.1 Shimia sp. | reverse complement strand
CCGTCCACTGAAAGGAGATCCCGTTGCGGCCGCGCACGAAGCCGCCCGCCGCCATCACCTCGGGGTCGCTGTCGAAGGGCGCCACAAGATGGGCAAGCCATGTCGGTTCGGGCACCGCGTCGTCGTCGATGAAAGCCACCAGCTCGCCGGCCGCCCGGGCAATGCCGAGATTGCGCGCGGCGCTGATGTTGGCCTCGTCGAAGGCAACCAGTTTGACCAGCCCGGAAAAGGCCCCGTCGTTGACCGCCGCGCATCCCGAAGGGTCGGCCACCACGATGGTTTCGAAACTCGGGTGGGTCTGCTGAGAAAGCCCCGTCAGGCACCGCGCCAGGGCCTGTGGCCGCCCCCGGCTGACAATGACCACCGAAACGGGGCTCTGGCTCATGGCGTGCCCATCTCGGCCATCATGGCCTCGATCCGGGGCACGTCCTCGGGGTTGTTCAACTCCCAGAACTGGCGCCCGCGCGCCTCGACCTCGACGCAGAGCACCTTGTGACCGTTCTCCATGAAGCGCAGCTGTTCGAGCCCCTCGAGGCTTTCCAGCGGCCCCGCCGCCCAGCGCGGATAGGCGCCCAGCGCCGAGGGCCGATAGGCATAGACCCCGACATGGTGAAACACCGGCGTCGCCTCGTCGTCGCCATAGGTCCTGTCGGTATAGGGCACCACTTCCTTGGAGAAATACATCGCGTGCCGGTCCTTGGTGAACACCGCCGTGGTGCCCCCGACGCGGCCGGCGCGGCGATCCTCGAGAAAGCCGTTCAGCGCCCGCCCGTCGCAGCGCAGCACCGGGGTCGCGACCTCGGCCACGGGATCGCGGCGCAGACCTGCGACCAGATCCTCGACGAACCAGGCCGGGGTCAGCGGCGCATCGCCCTGAAGGTTGACCACGATGTCGAAACCGCCCCCGAGGTTGTCATAGGCCTCGGCGCAGCGCTCGGTGCCGTTGGCGCAACTCTCGGAGGTCATCACCACCTCGGCGCCGAAAGCCTCGGCGGCGGCGCGGATGCGATCATCGTCGGTGGCCACCACCACCCGGTCGACGCCATCGACCGCGCAGGCGGCCTCCCACGAGCGGCGGATCAGGCTTTTCACCTCGCCGGTGGCGCCCCTGAGGGTCGCCAGGGGTTTGCCGGGGTAGCGGGTCGAGGCATAGCGCGCCGGGATGGCGATGAGAACGGACATCAGGCTTCTTTCAGCTCGACAGCGGGGGCATAGGCAATGAAGAACGGGTTGGCGAAATCTTCCTTGCCGTAGGCCAGCGGCGTGTGGTCGTCAAAACGCACCACCCGGCCGCCGGCGCCCAGCAGCACCGCATGGCCGGCGGCGGTGTCCCACTCCATGGTGCGCCCGACGCGGGGGTAGATATCGGCCTCGCCGGTGGCCACGAGGCAGAATTTCAGCGACGAGCCGGCGCTCTTGGAATCCTTGACGCTGTACTTGTTGATATAATCCTCGGTGGCCTGATCGCGGTGCGATTTCGAGGCCACGACGAACAGCGCGTCATTGTCGCTGGCGGCGACGTTGATGGCGCGGGTCTCGCCGATGCTGCCGACCGCGAAGTCACCCGCTTCCTCGACCGCCTGGCCATCGGCCAGGGTGAAGAACATGCGGTTCTTGGCCGGGGCATAGACCACGCCGCGCTGCGGCACACCGTTTTCGACATAGGCGATATTGACGGTGAAATCGCCCCGGCGGTGGATGAACTCCTTGGTGCCGTCCAGCGGGTCGACGATCAGGAAAGTGTCGCCCTTGGCCATATGGCTGTCGGCCTGTTCCTCGGTGATCAGCATCACGTCGGGAAAGGCGGCGCGCAGCCCGGCCGAGATGATCGCATCGGCGGCCTCGTCGGCGGCGGTCACCGGGCTGTCATCGGATTTCACTTTGACGTCGAAATCGTCGGAGTTGTAGATCTCCATGATCTTGGCCCCGGCCTCGATGGCCAGGTTGCGCATGACGGGGATGAGGGCTTCGTAGTCCAATGACTCTCTCCAAATGCAGGATTGTTGTATTCACGGCTTACGCCCCTTATGCTGTGATCCTAACGGAACGGCAAGATTTCACTGGCAAAACCAGAGCAACCCCGGACACCCAGGCGATGTTTCAGCAAGCAGCCCCCAAAGGTACGATCGGCAGTGCGCTCAGCATTGCCGAGCTGATCTATCACTCGATCGTGCGCAACGTGCGCAAGACCCACGGCAACGCGGTCATGTCGATCCTGATGAACATGTTGCAGACCGTGGTCTTCGTGCTGGTGTTCTTCGCCATGTTCTCGATCCTGGGCATGAAGGGCGCCGCCCTGCGCGGCGATTTCCTGCTCTACATCATGTCCGGCGTGTTCCTGTTCATGACCCATACCAAGACACTTGGGGCCGTGGCCGCCGCCGAGGGGCCGTCGTCGCCGATGATGAAACATGCGCCGATGAACACGGTGGTCGCCATTTCGGCGGCGGCGCTGAGCACGCTGTATATCCAGATGATCTCGCTTGTCGCGATCCTGTTTGTCTATCACGTGGCCTTCGTCCCGCTCGAGATCGACCGGCCGATCGGCGCTCTCGGGATGCTGCTGCTGGCCTGGTTCTCGGGCATCGGCATCGGCATGGTGCTGCT
>NZ_JBFJVE010000283.1:0-2620 GCF_041624275.1 Shimia sp. | reverse complement strand
GCGGTGGCGGCGCTGGCCTATGGCACCGAGAGCATCGCGCCGGTCGACAAGATCACCGGGCCGGGCAATGCCTTTGTGGCGGCGGCCAAGCGGCGGGTCTTTGGCAAGGTCGGTATCGACATGATCGCCGGGCCTTCGGAGATTCTGGTGATTGCCGACAGGGACAACAACCCGGACTGGATCGCGCTGGATCTGCTCAGCCAGGCCGAGCACGACGCCAATGCCCAGTCGATCCTGATCACCGATGATGCCGAGTTCGGCCGCGCGGTGGCGGTGGCGGTCGACAGGCGGCTCGAGACCCTCGAGCGGCGCGCGATCGCCGGCGCCAGCTGGCGCGATTTCGGCGTCGTGATCACCGTCGCCGATCTGGATCAGGCGGCGGCGCTGTCGAACCGGGTGGCGCCGGAACATCTTGAGCTTTGCGTCGCCGACCCGGAGGCGCTGGCCGAGAAGATCACCCATGCCGGGGCGATCTTCCTTGGCCAGTACACCCCCGAGGCGATCGGCGATTACATCGGCGGGCCCAACCACGTGCTGCCCACCGCCCGTTCGGCGCGGTTCTCCTCGGGGCTGAGCGTGATGGACTTCCTCAAGCGCACCACCCTGTCCAAGATGACCCCGGCCGCGCTGCGCGCCATCGGCCCGGCGGCCGAGACCCTGGCGATCAGCGAAAGCCTCGAGGCGCACGGGCTCAGCGTGCGGGCGCGGCTGGAGGCGCTGAACGGCTGATCTGCTGCATTGCTCCGCCCGCGATGTTCGGCTAACCATGTCGGCAACGCGAAGCGAGTAAGTAAGCCCATGCAACGTATCAGCAAGATCGAGATCGACGACCGCAACCTGCCGCCTCCGACGCCGGAGATCGAACAAGAGCGCAAGGTCGCCATGTTCGACCTGCTGGAAGAGAACACCTTCGGCCTGCCCAAACGTGACGACCGGGTGGTGCCCGACGGGCCCTATTGCGTCGAACTGTCGATCCGCGACAAGCGGCTGGTCTTCGACGTGGCCACCGAGACCGGCGAGAAGGCGGCCGAGTTCCACCTTTCGCTGTCGCCCTTCCGCCAGGTGGTCAAGGATTACTGGGCGATCTGCGAGAGCTATTTCGACGCCGTGAAGAACATGCCGCCGAGCCAGATCGAGACCATCGACATGGCGCGGCGCGGCATCCACAACGAGGGCGCGCGCATTCTCGAGGAGCGCCTCGAGGCCAAGGCCGATGTCGATCACGACACCGCGCGGCGCCTGTTCACGCTGATCTGCGTGCTGCATTTCGGAGGGTGATCCCGGTGCCGTCCGCCCTTCCGCAATCGGTCCTGTTCTGCTGTGATCACAATGCGGTGCGCTCGCCGATGGCGGAGGCGATCATGAAACGTTTCTACGGCAGCGACACCTACGTGCAGTCGGCCGGGATCAAGAACGACCTCGAGGTCGACGGTTTCGCGATCGCCGTCTGTCAGGAGCTTGGGGTCGAACTGGCGCGCCACCGGTCGCGCAGTTTCGAGGAAATGGAGAAATGGGGCGACCAGCTGTCCTCTTTCGATCTGGTGGTGGCGCTGACCCCGGCCTCGCGCCGCGAGGTGCAGGACCTGACGCGCTATTACCACCTCGAGGTCGAATACTGGCCGATTTCCGACCCCTGCGGCATCGGTGAAAGCCGCGAGGCGCGGCTGGCGGCCTATCGCCAGAGCCGCGACGAGATCATCGCCCGGCTGACCGAGCGCTGGGGCGCGCCACGCGGGTAGTGGCCTTTCCGTCTGCAACTCTGGGGGGCAAGGAAGCCTCTGGTCATGGCCGGCAAAGACGCATAAACAACGCTGACACGCAAATAACGGAGCGAGAGGCAGATGATCGGCAAGCGACGCCAGACCCGCGACGGGATCCGGATTCACAGCGCGGCGGATTTTGCCGGCATGCATGCGGCCGGGGCCCTTGCGGCGCGGATTCTCGACGAGATCGCCGAACATGTCTTTCCCGGCCAGACCACCAGCGAGATCGACCGGCTGATCGAGGCCAAGGTCGAGGCCGCCGGCGCCAAGTCGGCGACCATCGGCTATCGCGGCTACCAGCACGCCAGCTGCATCAGCGTCAACCACGTGGTCTGCCACGGCATTCCCGGCGACAAGAAGCTGAAGGATGGCGACATTCTCAACATCGACGTCACGGTGATCGTCGATGGCTGGTTTGGCGATACCAGCCGCATGTATGTGGCCGGCAAGCTGGGCCGCAAGGCCGAGCGGCTGATCCAGGTGACCCATGATTCGCTGATGAAGGGGATCGAGGCGGTGAAGCCGGGCAATACCTTCGGTGACATCGGCCATGCCATCCAGTCCTTCGTCGAAGGCCACCGCATGAGCGTGGTGCGCGATTTCTGCGGCCACGGGCTGGGCGAGGTGTTCCACGCGCCGCCCAACGTGCTGCACTATGGCCGTCCCGGCACCGGCGCGGTGCTGGAAGAGGGCATGTTCTTCACCATCGAGCCGATGGTCAACCTTGGCCGCCCCGAGACCAAGGTGCTGGCCGACGACTGGACCGCGGTCACCCGCGACAAATCCCTCAGCGCCCAGTTCGAGCATTCGGTCGGCGTCACCGCTGATGGCTACGAGCTCTTCACCCTGTCACCGTC
>NZ_JBFJVE010000282.1:0-2629 GCF_041624275.1 Shimia sp. | reverse complement strand
TCATCTCCGGGGGCACCCCCTTGCCGGCTAGGTGATCCCACAGCCCCTGCCAGCCTTCGGGTGCGAAACCGATGTCCCAGCGGTCGCAGGCCGCCGCGTCAAGGCCGCGCCCGACAAGATAGTCGCGCGCCGCCGCCCCGGCCGCGGTCTTCAGTTGCAGGCGGAAGAACTGCGCCGCCTGTTCCATGACCTCGGCCATCCGGCTGCGGCGGTCGGATTTCTCCTGCGCCCCGGGGTCGCGCGCCGGCATCGGCATCCCGGCCTCGCGGGCCAGGATCTCGACCGCCTCCATGAAGCCGACATTCTCGGTTTCCTGGACAAAGGAAATCGCGTCGCCCTTGGCCTGACAGCCAAAGCAGTAATAGAAACCCTTGCGGTCATCGACATGAAATGACGCGGTTTTTTCCTGGTGGAAGGGGCACGGAGACCACATGTCGCCCTTGCCCTGATTGGACTTGCGCGGATCCCACGTGACCTTGCGTCCCACCACCTGGCTCAGGCTGGTGCGGCTGCGCAGTTCATCCATGAATCCGGGTGGCAGGCTCATTGACCAAATATGGGCGCGGCGGGCGCCCCTGTCCAGTTACTGCGCCATGCAGGTGTCGAAATAGGCCTGACCGGGGTCGAGCTTCAGCTCCTTGCGCTTCAGCGTGTAGACCCAGTCGACAAGGAAGGGCACCGCCTTGAGGTATTTCTCGGCCACGGCCTCGTCTTCGCCCGAGGTCATGATCTCCAGCGCCTTATCCTGGCTCTTGCGCGCGCTGCGCAGCTCGACGGCACGGGTCACGATATCGGCCTGCATCTGGCAGTCCTCGGCCAGATCGGCAAAGGCCGGCGGCGCCAGAACAAGAGCGGACAGGCAGATGGCGGCGGCGGAAAGGCGCATTTGAAACATCCCATGGCTGCGATTGGCAGGCCATATCTTTGTCAGGCCGCGCCGCGCGCTGCAACCCCCTGCATCGCCGTTTGCAGATCATGCACCAGAGTTTTGGCCATCGAACGGAACCCCAGCAGCAGGAAGGCGTTGTCGCCGACCCGGGTGATCGACACCATCATGTGCTGCAGTTGCGTGCGCGCCGTATGGCCACGCTTGAACACACTCTGCCGCAGATCGAGCGGGATCAGCCGCGCCAAGACCTCTTCAACGCCCGGCCCCTCGATGCGCAGCAGGGCCCAGGCATCGGACTGGTCGGTCATCGCCGCCATGCCGGCCAGCGCCGCATCGGGCGCCGGCCCCACCAGCATCACCTGCCCCTGTCCGAACCAGATCGCCCGCGCGCCCTCCTTGCCGGTGGCCCGGTTGACCGCCGGCAGCGCCATGCCATGCGCCGCCTTCAAGGCCTCGGACAGGGCCTTGTCCCTGCCCCTGTAGGGCGCCAGAGAGGTCAGCCGCGTCATATCCATTTCGTGCAGCCTCACCTCGCCATGGGTCAGCGGAAGCAGCCCCTCGCAGGGGGATTTCGCCATCAGATCAGCCACGGACTTTCCCTCCTTCGGGATCAAGAAACACCGGATCACAGACCAGGCAGCGGGTGGTGATGCCGCGCAGGTGGTCGACCATCATCACCTCTTCGCCATGGCGCGCCCGCCCGTTGCGCAGGAATGCCAGCCCGAGGAAGCTTTCCAGGGTCGGAGAAAAGCCCACCGAGGTGGTATAGCCCTGCGCGTTTTCGCGGCTCGGCTCGGCATCCAGCTCGAACAGATGCGCCCCGGCGGTCAGCTGCTTGACCACCCCGACCGGCTTCAGCCCCACCAATTGCTCGCGCGTCTCACCGCTGAGGCCGGGGCGTTCGCTCATGGTCTTGCCGACACAGTCCTTCTTGGCGCTGACCATGCGCCCGAACCCGATATCGAAGGCGGTGGTGCGGCCATGGATCTCGGCATGGGTGATATGGCCCTTTTCGATGCGCAGCACATTCAGCGCCTCCATGCCATAGGCGCCGCCGCCCATGGCCTCGGCCCGCGCCACCAGCAACCGGAACAGGCTGTCGCCATAGCGCGCCGGCACCGCCACCTCATAGGCGTGTTCCCCCGAGAAAGAGATGCGGAACAGGCGGCCTTTCACCCCCTGCACCGCGACGTCTCCGCAGGCCATGAAGGGCCAGCTCTCGTTGTCGATCGGCGCGTCCAGAAGCCCGTTCAGCAAGTCCCGCGACTTCGGCCCGGCCACCGCGAATTGCGCCCATTGCTCGGTGACCGAGATCATCGTCACGTCCAGCTCGGGGCAAAGGCACTGATGCACATATTCCAGATGCCGCATCACCGGCCCGGCGGCGGCGGTGGTGGTGGTCATCACATAGTGGTTTTCCCCCATCCGCGCCGTGGTGCCGTCATCCATCACCGTGCCGTCTTCGCGCAGCATCAGCCCATAGCGGGTGCGCCCCACCTTCAGGGTCGAGAACATGTTGGTATAGACGAAATCAAGGAATGCGCCGACATCCGGCCCCTGAAGGTCGATCTTGCCCAGGGTCGAGACATCGCAGATGCCCACCGCGCGGCGCACCATATTGACCTCGCGGTCGCAGGACTGCCGCCAGGTACGCTCGCCGGGGGCCGGGAAATAGCTGGGGCGATACCACAGCCCGGCCTCGATCATCGGCGCGCCGGCATCGACGCTGGCCCTGTGGCT
>NZ_JBFJVE010000281.1:0-2677 GCF_041624275.1 Shimia sp. | reverse complement strand
GGCTCACCGCCGGCGATCGTCATCGCATAGATGTCGGTATTGCCGTTCTGGGTGATCGACATCAGCACGCTCTTGCCATCCGGCGCGAAACGCGGCGCGAAGCTCATGGTGCCCGGCTGGTCCTGAAGCACCCGGCGCTGGACATTGCCGACATCGAGGATGAAGACCCGGGGAAAGCCGGTTTCATAAGAGGTATAAAGCACCTTGTCGCCGGTCGGCGAGAAGCGCGGCGCCAGCACGATGGCGCTGGAATCGGTCAGATATTGCAGGTTGGCGCCGTCGTAATCCATGATCGCCAGCCGCTTGCGGCGGTCGTTCTTGGGCCCGGTCTCGCTGACAAAGACCACCCGGCTGTCGAAATAGCCGCCCTCGCCGGTGATCCGGCTGTAGACCGCGTCGGCCACCTTATGGGCCATGCGCCGCCAGCCATCGGTGCTGCCCTTGAAGCGCAGCCCGTTGCCCAGCTCCTGCCCGGCGAAGACGTCATAGACCCGGAACTTGACCTCGAGCTGGTTGCCGGTGACCTTGACCGCGCCGGTAATCAGCGCCTGGGCGTTGATGGCCTTCCAGTCGGCGAACTGCACCGGCGAGGCGAAATTGGTGATGCTGCTGATATGCGCCTTGGCCGGGATCTCGCGGAACAGGCCGGTGCCGCTCAGGTCGGCCGCCACCACCCGCGACAGGTCGCGCGCCAGCGCATTGGCCGCCGAGGTCTCGGCGACGAATTCCGGCACCGCATAGGGCAGGGGTTCGATCACCCCCTCGGTGATCTCGATCCGCAGCGGACCCGTTTGCGCCTGGGCCATCTGCCCCAGAACCATGGCCCCCATCAGGAGCGCCGTCAGCCATCGCATCATTTCAGCCTCATCTTCTCTGGATTAAACGTGATTTCGATCTCGCGCCAATGATCATATTTCTCGATCGGCAATTTGTAGCCGCCGCGCTGGCAGCGCAGGATGGCGCGGCGCGCCGCCTGAAAGGCGGTCTCCACCACCTGGCCGCTGCCGTTTTCCGACGACAGCAGGCGCACCGGCCCCGAGACCCGGCCCTCGCGGTCCAGCGCAAAGCCGACCGTCACCGTGACATTGGCGGCCTGGCTGCCGACGTCGACCACCCAGCAGGTCTGCACCGAGAGCCGCATCGCGTCCTTTTCGCCGCGCGTCAGCGGCGGCCCCGAGGGCGCTGCGGCTTGCGCGGCCGATTGCTCGGCAAGGGCGGCAGCCACGGCGGCATCGGTCGCGGCGCTGGCGGGTTTGCCGCTGCCGGCCGGCTGCGGGCGCGGCGCGGGGCGCGATCCGGGGCGCAGCACCGGGCGCAGCGATGCCTTGGGCGCCAGCGCGACCTGCTCTTCGGCCTCGGTGACGATCTCGGTGCTGGCGGCCTCGGGCGCGGTGTCTTGCCGCGGCTCTTCGACCTTGTCCGAGGCGCTGTCATCGGGCCTCGAAGCCTCCTGGGCGATATCATCGATCCTGGTGTCGGGCGCGGGCGGCGCGATCGGCGCGGGCGCCACGCGTTCGCTGGGGCGCACCATGGGCCGGGTGGCATCACGCGGGATCAGCACCGCCATCTCCTCGCCCGGGGCCTCCAGCTCGGGCGCCTCGTCGGCGACCTCGGCCGGGGCCGGTGCGCTCAGCGCGCCAAGATCCGGCGCATCGTCGGGGGGCGTGGCCGTGGCCGTGTCGGGCGTTTCCTGATCCGGGGCCGCGTCCACATCCGAGGACAGCTCGGGTGCCGTTTCGCGCAGGGTTGGCGCGACGGGGGTGTCGACCTCGGTGGCCGGCAGCGGCGGGCGCTCGCGGGCGGTCAGCTGATCGAATTCCTCAAGGGTCACGACAGACACGCCCGTGACCTCGAAAGGCGGCGGCGCGGCGCGGAACCCGGCACCGAACAGCAGCCAGCCGATCACCCCGGCATGGGCCAGACCCGAGATATAATGGCCGATATGCATGGCGCCTCAGTTGCCGGGCGCGTCCAGCGCCGGGCCGCCGATGTCGGTCACCAGGCCGATGTCGCTGAAACCGCCGGCGTTGAGCGCCCCCATGATCTGCACCACCATTTCATAAGGCAGGGCCCCGTCGGCGCGCAGATAGACCCGCTGCGAGCTGCGTTCGGCGGCCACCGCGCGCAGTTTCGCCACCAGCTGGTCCGCCGGCGTCGGGGTCTTCTGGATCGCCACCGTGCCGTCGGCGGCAATGGTCACCGTCAGCGGTGCCTCCTGTTCGCCGGGCAGCGGATTGGCGGCGGTCTTGGGCAGTTCCACCGGCACGCCGACGGTCAGCAGCGGCGCTGCCACCATGAAGATGATCAGCAGCACCAGCATCACGTCGACAAAGGGGGTGACGTTGATCTCGGCCATCGGCTGGGCCCGGCTGCGGCGGCGCCGCCGTCCGCCCGTGCCCTGTTTCTTTGCGATCCCCGCGCCCATGGCTCAGCTGTCCAGCTGGCGGCTGAGGATGGTGGCAAACTCGTCGGCAAAGGCCTCGTAGCCGGAAATGATCCGGTCGCTGTCGGCGTTGAGCTTGTTGTAGAAGATCACCGCCGGGATCGCCGCCAGAAGCCCCAGCGCGGTGGCCAGCAGCGCCTCGGCAATGCCCGGCGCCACCACCGCGAGGTTGGTGTTCTGCTCGCCGGCGATGGCGACAAAGGAATTCATGATCCCCCAGACCGTGCCGAAAAG
>NZ_JBFJVE010000280.1:0-2684 GCF_041624275.1 Shimia sp. | reverse complement strand
GCGGTTGCGTTCGCCGACCCGGTCCGGGGGCGCGCGGAGACCACAGGTTCGGCGCCCGATCCCGGCCCCGATCGCGACGCCGGCCCCGACCTCGACCATGCACCGCGCCCGCCCGCCGGGGCGACGGTGACGCTGCCGTTGATGGCAATTGCCTATGCGCGTTCGGGCGACAAGGGCAACCGCGCCAATATCGGGCTGGCGGCGCGGCACGAGGATTTCCTGCCCCTGATCCGCGATCAGGTGCCGGCCGGGGTGGTGGCGCGGTGGTTCGCGCATCTGGTGCGCGGGGCGGTGGAACGCTACGCGCTGCCCGGCCCCGGCGCCTTCAACTACCTGATGTACGAGGCGCTGGGCGGCGGCGGCACCGCCTCGCTGCGCTTTGATCCGCAGGGCAAGGCGCTGGGCCAGATGCTGCTGGATCTGCCGGTCGAACTGCCGCTGGGTGAACTGGATCACCCGGAGCTGAAATCCATTCGCGAAGTGCAGGCAGCGCGTGCCGGCCGGTCGCCAACGCGGTGAGCCGGGCCTACTTGCGCCCGTCGGCCTCGTCCATCAGGCTGCGGATCCATTTGGCGCAGAGCCATGAGGCCGGCACGCCAAGCGGGATCGACCACAGGATGGCATCGACCGGCGGCATCGCCGGCCAGCCGATGGTCTGCCACAACAGGCCCAGAAGGAACAGGTTGATGGCCACGGCAGCGGCGGCGGCGGGATAGAAGACCACGGCCAGCTTGCGCACTGACCAGGGGGCGGGTTCGGGGGCGGTCATGCGGCCTCTTTCTCGAAATGGGCGTTGCGCAGCGCGGTGGCGATCAGCTCGGGCACGCCCGCGCCGGTGCCGAGGGCGGGCAGGATCTCGCCGGCGAAACCGGCCGCCGCCATGTCCTGGCGCACGTCTTCCTTCATGTGGTCGCCGTCCATGGCAAAGAAGGGCAGGCAGAGGCAGGGGGCGTTGATCTCGCGCGACAGATCGGGCAGGCGCGGGGCCTGTTCGACGAAGCCGGTGGAGACGCGGGCAAAGGGCAGCAGCCCATCAAGGCGGCGGGCAAAGGCCAGCGCGGCCTCGGCGGCGGCATGGCCATGGGCCGAGCCATGGGCGGCGATCATCAGCTGCGTCTTTTCGGCCTCGAGCCCGCCGGCGTCGAGCGCCGCCTTCAGCAGCCCGGCCGCCAGTGCCGGCAACTCGGGGTCGAGCCCCAACGGCGGCAGGACGCGCAGCGGCCGTTCGCCGATGCGGCGGCGCAGCGCGGTGCGCACGAACCAGCCATTGGCCATGAACAGCGGATAGACCAGCCCGCCCTCGGGCAGGGTGGCGAGCTGTTCCTCGAGGCGGCTGCCGTTGGCCATGGTCGCCGAGCCCAGCCGCAGCTCGGGCAGATGGGCCTGCACGCGGTCTCTCAGCCGCGCCAGCGCGGCCTCGGCGGGGGCCGGGTCCGAGGGCTGGCCATGGGCGACGATCAGCGCCTCAGTGGCTGGTGCCTTCCGAGAATGTGATCTTGTTCCAGACATTGTACTTTCCTGACGGTTTGCGCATCGGCAGGCGACGGACTTCCTCGAGGGTTTCGGCATCGTAGACGATGACTGCGCCATCATCTTCCCACACCGAAACAAGGGCATAGCGACCATCCTTGGTGAATTCGACATGCGCCACGGTCTTGCCGACCGCCGGTTGCAGGGTCTTGACGATTTCAAGGCTCTGCTTGTCGATCACATGCATCAGGTCGCGGTTGGGGCCGAAAAACACGTCGGCCCAGATGTATTTAGAGTTCTCGTGGCTGCGGACAAAGAATCCGGGCCCCTTGGCTTCGATCTTCTTGATGGTTTTCCAGGTCGACATGTCGATCACCGAGACCACGCCACCGGTCATATGCGGGGTGGCCATGACCGTGGTGCCATTGCGCTCCCATGTGGTGCCCGAACTCAGGTGCGGCATGCCCGGCAGGTCGAGATCGGCGATCTTGTGGCCGATCACCAGGTCGATCACCTGACCGCCGGTGCCTTCGGCGCCGGCACGCGAGGCGCCCATGATGTATTCATATGTCTGGTCGAAGAAGAAATCGTCGAGATAGTCGGGCAGGGTGATCTTGCGCAGCGGGAAGGGGATGTCGGTATGGGCCAGACCCTCGGTGCGCCAGTCATGGGCAAAGCCGAATTGCGGCGGGTTGGCGCCATAGAAGATCTCCCAGATTTCCGGCACGTCCTTCAGCGCCAGCACGAAGCTTTCGCGCGGCGGCACCTGATAGACGGCCGAGACCCGGCTGGGGGTGCCGTCCTTGCCGACGACGGGCTGCACCTTGGCGACGGTCAGGTCTTCGGTCGACAGGATGGTGAGGATATTGGGCAGATAGCTGGCCACCGCCAGCCATTTGCCATCGCTGGACATGGCGATGTTGCGGCTGTTCAAGCCGGCGCGCACCTGACCCACGGTTTGAAGGCTGTAAATGTCGTATTTCTGCACCCAGCCATCACGCGACATGATGAACAGGTAGCGCCCGGTCGGGTCGTATTTCGGCCCGCCGTGCACGGCAAAGGGGGTCTGGAAGCGGTCCAGCACCTCGAAAGTATCGCCGTCCAGCACGCTGACGTGGTGGTCTCCGGTTTCCACGACCACGGTGATATTCATCGGGTCCGCGTCCCAGACCGGGGCATCCGCCGCGGCGTAGTCGGGGTTCATGTCGCGGCTG
>NZ_JBFJVE010000279.1:0-2694 GCF_041624275.1 Shimia sp. | reverse complement strand
GTCATCGCCGGCGTCACCATGAATATCGGCGCGCCCGTTCAGCGCCGAGATCGTGTCGTTGCCTTCCCCGCCGGTCACGGTGGAAGGCGCGCCGCCGGTGTTGCCGTCACCGTCGAGCTCGGCGAAATCGTCGCCGGCAAATCCGCGTATATAGCCGCCCTCAAATCCCGATCCGGCGCCCCCCAGCGCGATCACGTCGTCGCCGTCGCTGCCGTCCAGCAAGTCGGGGCCCAGTTGCAGCGCCGAGGTGACAAAGCCCACATCCTCCAGCACCACCCCCGCCGCCCCGACAAGCCGGATCTGGTGGCTGTAGGGGTCCTGCGGGCTGTCGCCCGAGGCATCGAAAACGTCATACAGGACCAGCGCGTCATCGCCGTCGGTCTCGATCCGCAGGGAATTCACCGACTCCGCCTCGCGCGAAAGCTGGATTTCCAGCCGGTCCTCGGCGGGGTCGAAATCGGTGATGACCAGCGTGTCCCCGCTGAGCTGTTCGGCGGTGCTCGAATAGACCGAGATACGATCCGCGCCGGCCCCCCCGGTGACGGTGGCGGCCCCGACATCGCCGATCAGGGGCGCCGAATAGCCGCTGGCCGCGCCAAGATCATAGGTCGCGACCACAAGGGTGTCATCGCCGTCGCCGCCGTCGACCCTCTGGCCGTTCTCGACCGCGATCGTGTCGTCGCCCGCCCCGCCAAGAAGCGTGCTCGCCCCGGTCAGGAAGGCGCCCAGCCGGTCATCGCCGGCGCCGCCGTCGATCTGGTCGACCACATTACCCCCGGCAATCACCGGGTCCGAGGGGTCGTTGAACTCGAGATCGTCCGCGCCTTCGGTGCCACGCAGGATGCCGTCGTCCAGCGTCAGATCGCGGTCGGGGTCGGGCGGCAGGTCGGCCTGACCGGCATCCTCGGGATCACCCGCGTCGCCCTGAAACAATGGCAGGGCGCAGATGGCAAGAAACAGCAAGGACAATGTGATCGGCATAATGGTCGGCCTCAACAAGCATAATGGTCGGCCTCTGAGGGGGCGCGGCGGCCCGTTATCACACCACCCTAGGATGAACCCACCCGGCAGTAAACCCGCGCTGAGCCGCCGAAGCCTTTGTTGCCGCGGTGGAAACAATGGCCGGCCCGCCCACCGCCGGGCCCGCTCCGGACCGGCTGCGGCGCGCGGCACGACGCCCTGCCCCGGCGCTGCGCGACATGCCGGCCCGCAGCCCTTATCGCGCGGGCCGGGGCGATAGCGGGCGAAACCCGCTTGCCCCCCCCGGCAAAACTGCCTACATAGCGCGCTGAACATACCGAACGCATCCGACAGGTCCTTCATGGAAAACGTTGTCCTCATCATCCACCTTCTTCTCGCATTGTCGCTGATCGGCGTGGTGCTGCTGCAACGTTCGGAAGGTGGTGGCCTTGGCATGGGCGGCGGCGGTGGCGGCGCCATGTCGAGCCGCGCGGCCGCCACGGCCCTTGGCAAGGTGACCTGGATCCTGGCGATCGCCTTCATCTGCACCTCGATCGCGCTCACCATCCTTGCGGCGAAGAACTCGGCCGGCAGTTCGGTTCTCGACCGGCTCGGCGATGCGCCGGTGGCCGAAGAGGGCACCGAGGCCCCGGCCTCCAACCTGCTGCCGCCCAGCGATGACGACACGCCGCTGGTGCCGCGCGCCGACTGATCTTTCCCGGCGCGGCCGGACCATATTGACCGGGCCATGCCCGGGCCCCGGGGGCCCGGACAGGGCCCCTCAGAACGCATACCACAGCTTGAGATCACCGATAGGGCCGCAACAGCATCTTGCGGTTCTGTTGCCAAGCCGTGGCGAATCTTGATATACTCAAGTCCCGTGATGCTGCCGCCGATTCCACCGAGGATCGCTGCGCGTGGGCAGAGCAGAAACGCCGAAATCAGGCTGGAATTCACGGGGGTCTCGAACTCATGGCGCGGTATATTTTCATTACGGGTGGCGTGGTGTCCTCTCTGGGCAAGGGGCTGGCTTCGGCCGCGCTCGGCGCATTGTTGCAGGCACGCGGCTACACGGTGCGGCTGCGCAAGCTCGACCCCTATCTCAACGTCGATCCCGGCACCATGAGCCCCTTTGAACACGGCGAGGTCTTCGTCACCGACGACGGCGCCGAGACAGATCTCGACCTCGGCCACTACGAACGGTTCACCGGGGTGCCGGCGCGGATGACGGATTCGGTGAGTTCCGGGCGCATCTATTCCAACGTGCTGGAAAAGGAACGCCGCGGCGACTACCTTGGCAAGACCATCCAGGTGGTTCCGCATGTCACCAATGAAATCAAGGACTTCATCAACATCGGCGATGATGAGGTCGATTTCATGCTCTGCGAGATCGGCGGCACCGTGGGCGACATCGAGGGCCTGCCCTTCTTCGAGGCGATCCGCCAGTTCAGCCACGACAAGCCGCGCGGCCAGTGCATCTTCATGCATCTGACGCTGCTGCCCTATCTGGCGGCCTCGGGCGAGCTGAAGACCAAGCCGACCCAGCACTCGGTCAAGGAGCTGCGTGCGATCGGCATCCAGCCGGACATCCTGGTCTGCCGCTCCGACCGCCCCCTCGACCCGGGGATCAAGGAAAAGATCGCCATGTTCTGCAACGTGCCGGGCAAACGGGTGATCGACGCGCGCAACGTCGACAACGTCTATCGCGTGCCGCTGCTGTTTGCCGACCAGGGC
>NZ_JBFJVE010000278.1:0-2698 GCF_041624275.1 Shimia sp. | reverse complement strand
CCCTGAAGCAGCATCTGGCGGCGCAGCCAGATCGACACCAGCGAGGCGATCGCGGTCAGGGATTCGGCGAGGAACGGGCGGTCCTCGTGTCGCTCGCGGCGCAGATCGTCGAACAGGCCGGTCAGCTCGGCCTGGGCCAGCCCGTCCTGAAGGCGCAGTTGCTGGGTGCGGTCCGGCAGCTGCACGCGCCCGTCGTTGGGGATGATCAGAACCTGCCCCTGCACATGGCGCCCGGCCTCGATGGAAAACAGCTTGCCCGCAGGCACGAAAATCGCGTTGTGGGCGCCGAAGCCGCGGCGCAGCCCGTGCAGCCGCAGGCGGCCCTGGCCTCGGGTGATCCAGACGATGAGGTGGTGATCGCGCAGATGCAGCTGCTCGAGCTGCCACAGGCCGCCGATGGTCATCTGCGACAGGGTCTGCACCAGAATGCCGGGCGCAGTGCCGGCTGCGCTCTCCTCGCCAGCGTGGTGATGCGCCGGGGCGCTGCGGGCCGGCGGTGGCGCAACCGCGGCCTCGGCGGCCGGATCCTGGTTCAGGGCACCGGGCCCCTTGCGGGTCATGAATGCCGGGATATGTAAATTCTTGTCTGACATTACCGCCGAGATATGACAGCAGGGTTCGGATTCGGCAAGAAACCTCTGGCCGCCCGGCAAAAGGCTGCGACTCTCTGCTTCTACCGGGCCGCTGGGCTGAATGGGATCCAATCGCGCATCTTCGAGCGGAACCAGGTGCGCTGGCGCTTGGCGAACTGGCGGGTGGCGACGGTCGCCGCCTCGCGGGCCTCCGCCAGCGTCAGCCTGCCCTGCAGGTGCGCGATCAGTTCCGGCGCCCCGATCGCCTTGGATGACAGGCGCGCCGGATCCCAGCCGGGCAGGTTGGCGCGCGCTTCCTCGAGGGCGCCCTCGTCCAGCATCATGTCGAAGCGCCGCGCGATGCGGGCGTTCAGCCAGTCGCGCTCGACATCGAACAGGATCGCCGCCGCGTCACACAGCGGCAGCAGCGGCGGCGGAGTCGCGTCCTGCCACTCGGCCAGCGGCCGCCCGGTGCTGCGCAGCACCTCCCAGGCGCGCTGCACCCGCATCGGGTTGCGGCGGTCGATCCGCGCCGCTGTCTGCGGGTCGAGCGCGTCGAGCAGGCTCGCAAAGCCCCTTTCGGCGACGATGGCGTCGGCCTCGGCGCGAATCTCTGGCGGGGTCGGCGGTATCTCGGCCAGCCCCTCGGTCAGCGCCTTGAAATAGAGCCCGGTGCCGCCGACGATGATCGGACGCTCGGGGCCCGCCAGCAGCGGCGCCACCTCGCGCAGCCAGTGGCCGACGGAATAGGCGGCGGCGCCGTCGACATGGCCATAGAGCCGGTGCGGCGCGCGCGATTCGTCCGCCGCCGAGGGGCGCGCGGTCAGCACCCGCCAGTTGCCGTAGACCTGGATCGCGTCGGCATTGACGATCACCCCGCCCATGCTCTCGGCGATCTCCAGCGCCAGCGCGCTCTTGCCGCTGGCGGTGGGGCCGGCGATCAGAACCGGCCGGTCGGCCGCGATCTCGGGCAGGGCGGTCATCTTCCGATTCTCCGAAAATCGCCTATGGATATGAGATCGCGCATTGAACCTGCCCGTGTTTTCCGACATTTTGCGCGCGATCCTAAATCCTTGCGAAGCCGGAGTGCAACATGACCGACGCGATCCCCGAAGCCGAGACCACATACAAGCGCGTGATGCTCAAGATTTCGGGGGAGGCGCTGATGGGAGATCAGGGCTTCGGATTGAACCCGCCGACCGTGCAGCGGATCGCCGAAGAGGTAAAGTCGGTGCATGATCTCGGGGTCGAGATCTGCATGGTGATCGGCGGCGGCAACATCTTCCGCGGCCTTTCGGGCTCGGCACAGGGCATGGAGCGCACCACCGCCGATTACATGGGCATGCTGGCCACGGTGATGAACGCGCTGGCGATGCAGTCGGCGCTCGAGGGGCTCGGCGTCTTCACCCGGGTGATCTCGGCGATCCCGATGGATCAGGTCTGCGAACCCTATATCCGCCGCCGCGCGGTGCGCCACCTCGAGAAAAAGCGGGTCTGCATCTTCGCCGCCGGCACCGGCAACCCCTATTTCACCACCGACACCGCCGCCACGCTGCGCGCCAACGAAATGAGCTGCGAGGCGATCTTCAAGGGCACCAAGGTCGACGGGGTCTATGACAAGGATCCGGTCAAACATGCCGATGCGGTGCGCTATGACACGGTCAGCTATGACGACGTTCTGGCCAAGCGGCTGGGGGTGATGGATGCCAGCGCCATCGCGCTGGCCCGTGACAACAACCTGCCGATCATCGTCTTCAGCCTCGACGAGCCGGGCGGATTCAGAGGCATCCTGGCCGGGGAAGGCACCTATACAAAGGTCGGCTGAACCCATTACAGTGAACCGGAAACCGGCCTTCGGGCCGCAATGAGCTAGAGCAAAACAATGTCCGACGATTTTGAACTTGATACCGACGATCTGACCCGCCGCATGGAAGGCGCGATGAACGCTCTGAAAACCGAATTCGCCTCGCTGCGCACCGGCCGGGCCTCGGCGACCATGCTCGAGCCGGTGATGGTCGAGGCCTATGGCCAGAGAACCCCGATCAACCAGCTCGGCACCGTCAACGTGCCCGAGCCGCGCATGGTGACGATCAATGTCTGGGACCGGTCGCTGGTCTCGGCGGTGG
>NZ_JBFJVE010000277.1:0-2716 GCF_041624275.1 Shimia sp. | reverse complement strand
GGTGGCACGGCCAGAAGCACCAAAGCGGCCCCTTGCCCGCATGTCGCCGCCCCCGCGACCGAGGTGCCAGAGGGCAGACGGCCAGCGCAAAAGGGCTGGTTTCGGGCGCGGCGCGAACGCGGTTCGAACACGGTTCGAACTGGGTGCCAGCCATGGATCAAGGGGGGGGATGGTGGGTCGTGAGAGGCTCGAACTCCCGACATCTTCGGTGTAAACGAAGCGCTCTACCAACTGAGCTAACGACCCGATGGGCGCGGGTTTAGCCAAAGCCGCGCGGCCATGCAAGGGTCAATTTCCACGAAACCGGCGAATGCCCGGACGCGCCGGCAGCGCCGCAAAGCCGGCGGCGCCAGAACGAAAAAACGCGCCCCTCGGGGACGCGTTTCAAGGAAATCTGGTGGGTGATAAGAGATTTGAACTCCTGACATCTTCGATGTGAACGAAGCGCTCTACCACTGAGCTAATCACCCGTTGAATCGCTATCTAGCGCCCCTCGTCCGGGTCTGCAAGTGGTTCTTTGTCCTTTGTCTGCACCTGTGGCTTAACCTGGGGCTGACGCAGCCGCAGGGTCTGCACCCGGCCGTTGGCCACGTCCTTGCTGCGCAGCACCTTCAGCTTGCCGAGCGGGCGCAGATTGAGGCTGCGCCCCTCGGAAAGGGCCTCGCCCAGAACCGCCAGCGCCGCCTCGATCGCCGGTTTGGCGAACTTTTTCTTGATCCCCGACCGCTCGACCACCTGATCGACAAGATCGACCTTCTTCAGGTCCGGCAGGGTCAGCTGCGGCGCGGTCTCTGTGACCACCACCGGGGCGATCGGCGAGGGCGCCTGCGATGCGGCCGCATCTTCCTTGGCGCCTTCCGGTGCCCCGTCGTCCCCCCCGGCCTTGCCGGAACGGGTCGATTTTCGCTTGTCGCCCTTTGCCCGTCCGGGCTTGGGCTTTGGTTCGGGCGCGGCAGGGCTGGCGGCGCCGGTGGATTTCCTGGCCATAAATCACCTTTGGAGCAATGAATTCGCCGCCAGCCTAGCAGGCCAGGGCGCAGCGGGCCAGCATTGAACAGGCAAAACGAGAAAGGCGCGGGGCCAACTCCACCCCGCGCCTTTCGCCAGATCTCTGCGTCCTGCAGCCTAGTGGGTCGTGGCCCCGGCGCCTGCCCCCTTGCTCATCGCGGCGGCGGCCTCGGCGGCCTCGTCCCACTCGATGGGCTGAGGCTCTTCGACCAGCACCAGTTTCAGCACTTCCGAGACATGTTTCACCGGGATGATCTCGAGCCCTTCCTTGACGTTGTCGGGGATCTCGGCGAGGTCTTTTTCGTTTTCCTCGGGGATCAGCACGGTCTTGATGCCGCCACGCAGCGCCGCCAGCAGCTTTTCCTTGAGACCTCCGATCGGCATCGCATTGCCGCGCAGGCTGACCTCGCCGGTCATGGCGATGTCCTTGCGCACCGGGATCTCGGTCAGCACCGAGACGATCGAGGTCACCATGGCCAGACCGGCCGAGGGGCCGTCCTTGGGGGTGGCGCCGTCGGGCACGTGGACGTGGATGTCCCATTTCTCGAACTGCGGCGGCTTGACGCCGATCTGCGGCGAGATCGAGCGCACATAGGACGAGGCCGCGTCGATCGACTCCTTCATCACGTCGCCCAGTTTGCCGGTGGTCTTCATCCGCCCCTTGCCGGGCAGACGCAGCGCCTCGATCGACAAGAGATCGCCGCCGACGCTGGTCCAGGCCAGCCCGGTGACGACGCCGACCTGGTCCTTTTCCTCGGCCAGACCATAGCGGAACTTCTTGACCCCGAGATAGTCGTTGACGTTCTCGGCGGTGACCACGACCTTCTCGGCCTCTTTCCTGACGATGCTGGTGACCGCCTTGCGGGCCAGCTTGGCGATCTCGCGCTCGAGGTTGCGCACCCCGGCCTCGCGGGTATAGCGCTGAATGACCTCGGTCAGCGCCTCGTCGGTGATCTCGAACTCGCCCTTCTTCAGACCGTGGTTCTTGACCTGCTTGGCAATCAGGTGCTGGCGCGCGATCTCGCGCTTTTCATCCTCGGTGTAGCCGGCCAGCGAGATGATCTCCATCCGGTCCAGAAGCGGGCCCGGCATGTTGTAGCTGTTGGCCGTGGTCAGGAACATCACGTTCGAGAGGTCATATTCGACCTCGAGGTAATGATCGACAAAGGTCGAGTTCTGTTCCGGGTCGAGCACCTCGAGCATCGCCGAGGCCGGGTCGCCGCGGAAATCCTGCCCCATCTTGTCGATCTCGTCGAGCAGGATCAGCGGGTTGGTGGTCTTGGCCTTCTTCAGCGCCTGGATGATCTTGCCCGGCATCGAGCCGATATAGGTCCGGCGGTGGCCGCGGATCTCGGACTCATCGCGCACACCGCCAAGGCTGATGCGGATGAATTCGCGCCCGGTGGCGCGGGCCACCGATTTGCCAAGGCTGGTCTTGCCGACGCCCGGAGGGCCGACAAGGCACATGATCGGCCCCTTCAGCTTTTTCGAGCGCTGCTGCACGGCCAGGTATTCGACGATCCGTTCCTTGACCTTCTCAAGCCCGTAGTGGTCTTCGTCCAGCACCGCCTGAGCCTTGCCGAGATCCTTCTTGACCCGCGACTTGGTGCCCCAGGGCAGGCACAGCATCCAGTCGAGGTAGTTGCGCACCACCGTGGCCTCGGCCGACATGGGCGACATGTTCTTGAGCTTCTTCAGCTCGGCTTCG
>NZ_JBFJVE010000276.1:0-2732 GCF_041624275.1 Shimia sp. | reverse complement strand
TCGACCTCGAGCACCAGCTCTTCGGTCACCGCCGGATAGCCGGCATCATCAAGCACCGCCACCAGATCGGCGGCCGAAACCGTGCCGTCATGCACCACCCGCGCGCTTTCGTCGGCCAGGTTCACCGCCGCCTCTTCGATTCCGGGCTGGGCGCGCAGCACCCGTTCGACCCGGCCCACGCAAGAGGCACAGCTCATGCCCGTCACCTGCAATCCGATGGCTGTCTTTTCCGTCATGGCTTCGTCCCGGCTCCTGGCTTGAAATCTGCGGTCGACCCCATAGATAATGGTTCCAGCCGCTGGAAGGTCAAGCCCCGAGGCCGGCTTTTGCCCGCCGCGCCGCATTTTCACCCCGGCGGCGGATTCGCGCTTGACATTCCGGCGCAGGAATATGTTACCCGGACCCAAAGCGCAGCGGCGCAGAAAGAGGAGATCACAGCATGACCACGTTCCACGTTCCCGACATGAGCTGCGGCCACTGCAAGGCGGCCATCGAAAAGGCGGTCACCGCCGCCGACGGCGCGGCCAGCCTGAGCTTCGACATGGAAGGCCGCCGGGTCACCATCACCAGCGCCCTTGACGAGGCGGCGCTGGCGGCGCTTCTGGAACAGGAAGGCTATCCCAACAGCACTGCCGCCTGAGCGATCCGCCTGACCGCGCGCGGCGGGCTCAGTTGCGCCGCGCCTGTTCGGCGGCGGTGCGCTGCTGCTGCACCGCGCGTTCGCGCTCGGGCCAATGCGATTTGATATAGGCCAGGATGTCCCAGATCGCGGCCTCGTCGAGGCTGTCGCCAAAGGCCGGCATGCCGCTTTTCGCGCCCGCGACACCCATCAGCTCCAGCGTCTTTTCGCCGCCGAGCCGGGTATAGGTGAACAACAGCCCGTCGCCGTGATGCCAGGTGTGGCCGCTCTGGTCATGCGGCGGGGCCGGCAGCACGCCGTTCTCGTCGGGGCTGCGCCAGTCGGGCTGCCCCTCGAGGGTGTCGCCGTGGCACGAGGCGCAGTTCTCGGCATAAAGCGCCGCGCCGCGCTGCGGGTCGGCGGTTTCGGGCTGGACCTGTGCGCCGGCGCCGCCGGCCGCGATGCACAGGCCGGCGATCATGGCGCCGGCAAGACCGCCGGTTCGGGGTGAGCTCATCTTGCTGCCTTTCCAGTATCTGTGGTCATGTTCCGGGCGCCTCGTCCAGCAGATAGGCCGCCATGGCCAGCCGGTCGGCATCTGTCAGGAAGCCTGTGCCAAGCAGCACCACCTCGCCCATCGACCCGCCAAAGGCGTCGCCGTCCGGCGCCAGTCCGGTTTTCAGCGCATAGGCCAGCGCATCGACCGTCCAGCCGCCCCGGCGCAGGGCCTCGGCGTCGATCGCCGGCGCCTTGCCACCGCCGGGCAGGGCATCATTGCCCCCGAGATGGGCCTCGTCCGTCAGCCGCGCCCCGGCCAGATTGCGCGCCGTGTGGCAGGCCGCGCAATGGGCCGCGCCCTCGACCAGCTGCCGCCCCCGGTTCCACATCTCGCCCTTGCCGGCAACCGGGTCGGTGCGCGGCGGCTCGAGGAACAGCGCCCGCCACAGTTTCAGCCCCCAGCGCTGATCGAAGGGAAAGGCCATGTCATGCGCCGGCGCCGCCTCGGCGACCGGCGGCACGGTACGGAAGGCGGCCCAGAGGTCGGCGATCTCCTGATCGCTGAAATTGGCGTAGAACGGATAGGTGAAGGCCGGGTAATAGGGCGCGCCCTCGGGCGACACGCCCTGACGCACGGCCCGGCCGAACTCCTCGATCGTCCAACCCCCCAGCCCGTGCTCGGGATCGGTGGTCAGGTTGGGCGAGACCAGCGTGCCGAACGGGGTCGCCAGCCGCACCCCCCCGGCCAGCGGGGCGCCGCCATTGGCGACATCGGTGTGGCAGGCGATACAGCCCGCCGCCCGCGCCAGATAGGCCCCGCGGGCAACGTCGCCCTCCAGTTCGAACTCTTCAAGCGGCGCGCCGACCGGCCAGGCCATCACCGCCGCCAGCCCCACCGACGCCATCGCGGCGGCGGCAAAGCCGAAACGTATCAGTTTTTTCATGCTCCGGCCCCATCACTCCGACCGGAACTGCGTGTGACAGGCCGAGCAGGTCTGGCCCAGCATCATGAAGACGCCGTCGGCCGGCATTGCCGCCAGATCCGCGGCACCCATCATGCTGCCCGACCCCATCATCGAGCCACTGCCCATCATGCTGCCCGAACCCATCATCGTGCCCGCGCCCATGGTTGCGCCCTGCCCCGACCCGGCCATCATCAACCCGTTGTCGGCCGCCGCGGCCAGCGCCTCGGAATAGAGGCGCAGATCCGCCGCCAGCGCCGAGAAACGGCCCCAGTCCTGCCAGATCTCGGGCTTGGCCTCCGAGGGTTCGCCATCGCTGCCCTCGGGGAACAGCCCGGTCATCGCGTCGCCGGCATGGCGCGCGATCACCCCGGCCTCGCGGCGCACCACCGCCGCGTCATAGGGGGTCTTGCCCTGCATCATCGGCGTCAGCAGCTTGATGCTCTCCTTCATCATTGCCATGCCGTCCATGCGCTGCTTGACGATCCCGGTCGCGCCGCCATGGGCCAGCGCCGTCACCGAGACCAGCGACGCCATGGCAGCACCGAATGCGAGTGTTGAAAATTTCATGTTTCTGTCCTGTCTGAAGTGCCAATTGGCCCGCTGCGGGCCGGTTGTGCCGTTTCAGGACTGTGGGCGCGGCGGCGGCGGAT
>NZ_JBFJVE010000275.1:0-2736 GCF_041624275.1 Shimia sp. | reverse complement strand
GCGACGGGCTGGCTGCGCGACAATCTGCAACGCTTCGGCGGCCTGCGCCCGCCGCGCGAGACGATCCGCTATGCCAGCGGCATGGAGCCGGGGCCAGAGCCCCTGCTGGCCTATCTCGAAGCCAAATTCGGCGATCTCTACGGGCTTTGATCGGGTTCTGAGCCCGCTCAGCGCGCCGTGCAGGTCATGGCGCGCCCGTCCGAGCGGGTGACGATCAGCTGCCCTTCGGGGTTGCTTTCAACCCGGCGTTCGTCGCCGTAGCCGTCCGAGGTCAGGCGCCCGGCGGCGCTCAGAGTGTATTGCGCTTCGACCGTCTTGCCGCGCACCGTCGCCGTATAGGGGACCACCGTGGCGTCGGGCGCAACTTCGGAGACCACCCACTGCAAAGGGGTTTCGCCCATCAGGCAGTCGAAATGGCTGCCGCCGATCTGCGACAGCAGGGCGGGTCCGGTCAGCTCCTCTGCCAGCATCGGCTGCGCCAGAAGTGTCAGCGCAAGGGTCGTGAGACGTCGTTTCATCGGCATGGTCCCGCAGGGAAAAGGGCGACCCGCCGGGCCGCCCGTTTGTTTCACTCTTGGCTGTCGTCTTCGTCGCTCTGCTCGGCGATTCGGGCGACCGAGACCACCTCTTCGCCTTTGCCGGTGTTGAACACTTTCACACCTCCGGCGCTGCGAGAGCGGAAGGAAATACCGTCGACCGGCACCCGGATCGACTGGCCCCTGGAGGTGGCAAGCATGATCTGGTCGTCAAGATCGACAGGGAAGGAGGCGACCAGCTCACCGCCGCGCATCGCCTTGTCCATGGCCGCCACACCCATGCCGCCGCGCCCGCGCACCGGGTAGTCGTGGCTTGACGACAGCTTGCCGGCGCCGCCTGCGGTGATGGTCAGGATCAGGTTTTCCACCGCCGACATCTCGGCATAGCGTTCCTGGCTCAGCTCGCCGGCGACCGCGGTCTCTTCCTCGTCGGCCTCGGCATCGTCGGTCAGCCCGGCCACGGCGCGGCGCATCTTGAGATAGGCGGCGCGCTCTTCCGGGGCGGCTTCGAAGTGGCGGATCACCGACATCGACACCACGCGGTCATCACCTGACAGTTTGATGCCCCGCACCCCGGTCGACTTGCGGCCCTTGAACACCCGCACCTCGGTCGCGGGGAAGCGGATGGCGCGGCCCGAGTTGGTGACCAGCATCACGTCGTCGTCTTCCGAGCAGATGCGCGCATTGACCAGTTCCACGCCCTCGGGCAGGTCCATGGCGATCTTGCCGTTGCGCATCACATTGGTGAAATCGCTGAGCGCGTTGCGGCGCACGTCGCCGGCGCTGGTGGCAAAGAAGATCTGCAGCTTCGACCAATCCTCTTCGGGCACGTCGACCGGCATGATCGCGGCGACCGAGGCACCCTGCGGAATGGGCAGGATATTGACGATCGCCTTGCCCTTGGCGGTGCGTCCGCCCAGCGGCAGGCGCCAGGTCTTCAGCTTGTAGACCATGCCGTCGGTCGAGAAGAACAAGAGCTGGGTGTGGGTATTGGCCACGAAGAGCGTGGTCACCACGTCCTCTTCCTTGGTCTGCATGCCCGACAGCCCCTTGCCGCCGCGTTTCTGGGCCCGGAAATCGGCCAGCGGCGTGCGCTTGATATAGCCGCCCGAGGTCACGGTCACCACCATGTCCTCGCGCTCGATCAGGTCTTCGTCCTCCATGTCGCCCGACCACTCGACGATCTCGGTGCGGCGGTCGACGGCGAATTTTTCCTTCACTTCGCGCAGCTCGTCGGCAATCAGCCCCATGATGCGTTCGCGCGATCCGAGAATCTCGAGGTATTCCTTGATCTTACCGGCCAGTTCTTCAAGTTCGCCAGTGACTTCCTTGACGCCGATCTGGGTCAGCCGTTGCAGGCGCAGTTCGAGGATGGCGCGAGCCTGGGTTTCCGACAGGTTGTAGGTGCCGTCGTCGTTCATCGTATGGGTCGGATCGTCGATCAGCCGGATGTAATCGGCGATCTCCGCCGCCGGCCAGCGGCGGGTCATCAGCTTTTCGCGCGCCTCGGCCGCATCCGCCGAGGCGCGGATGGTGGCGACCACCTCGTCGACGTTGGAGACCGCCACCGCGAGGCCACACAGGATGTGGCTGCGTTCGCGTGCCTTGCGCAGGTCGTAGGCCGTGCGCCGTGCGACAACTTCCTCGCGGAAGTCTATGAAAGACGTAAGGAATTTGCGCAGCGTCAGCTGCTCGGGCCGGCCGCCGTTCAGCGCCTGCATGTTGCATCCGAACGAGGTCTGCATCGGCGTGAAACGGAACAATTGGTTCAGCACCACGTCGGGGGTGGCGTCGCGTTTCAGCTCGACCACCACGCGCACGCCGTTGCGGTCGCTTTCGACCTGCACATGGGCGACGCCCTCGATCTTCTTTTCCTTGACCAGCTCGGCAATGTGCTTGATCAGCTTCGCCTTGTTGACCTGGTAGGGCAGTTCGGTCACGACGATGGATTCGCGACCATGGTCGAATTCCTCGAACTCCGCCCGGGCCCGCATGTAAATGCGACCGCGGCCGGTGCGATAGGCCATCAGGATGCCCGCGGCACCATTGATGATGCCGGCGGTGGGGAAATCGGGCCCCGGTATGCACTCCATCAATTCGTCAATGTCCGCCTCGGGATTGTCGATCAGCCGCAGGCAGGCGTCGATCACCTCATTGAGGTTGTGCGGCGGGATATTGGTCGCCATGCCCACGGCGATGC
>NZ_JBFJVE010000274.1:0-2795 GCF_041624275.1 Shimia sp. | reverse complement strand
AGACGCTGCGCATCTTCGAAAGACCGCTCCATGTGTTTCACCAGATAGGGGATGGTGTCGGGGTGCGGGGTCAGCTGGCGGTCGTTGAACAGCTTGGCCAGGACCACGCTCAGCAACTGGTCGTCGGGCTGCTCGAGCGCCGCCACGGTCGCCCCCTGCACCCGGCTTTGCAGGTCGGGCAGCGACAAGCGCCAGTTTCCCGGCTCGCCCTCACCGGTCAGCAGCAGGCTGTGGCCCTCGGCGAGGGCCAGGTTGTGCAGGTGGAACAACGCCTTTTCCGCCGCGCGGTTGCCGGCGATCTCGGGCACGTCCTCGATCGCCACCGGGCCGCTGGCCAGCCCGGGAACCCGGTCTTCCACGAGGTCGCGTGCGGGCAGGATCGCGCCGCCGCTCTGCGCCGTCCAGACATGCGCCAGATGGGTCTTGCCGCTGCCCCGCGGCCCGATCAGCGCCAGCTTGCCACCCGGCCAGTGCGGCCAGCTTTCGATCAGCCCCAGCGCCAGCGCGTTGGCCGGGCTGACGAAGAAATCGTCGCGCCCCAGTGCGGTGCGCACCGGCAGGGTCAGGTTGAGTTGGTGCGACATGTCAGTCCGGGCGTTTGCCGGCATGGCCGGAATAAAGCTTGGAGCCGGTATACTGGGTGATGAAGAACCGCGCCAGCACCCCGATCGCCGCCGCCAGCGGCACCGCGACCAGCATGCCGACAAAGCCGAACAGGGCGCCGAAGACCGACAGCGCGAAGATCAGCCAGACCGGGTGCAGCCCGACGGAATTGCCGACCAGCTTCGGGGTCAGCACATTGCCCTCGATCACCTGGCCCAGGACAAAGATCGCGCCCACCAGCCCCAGCGAGACCCAGTCGCCCCAGAACTGGAACAGGCCCAGCCCGATGGCCAGGGCGCCGCCGATCAGCGCCCCGACATAGGGAATGAAGGTCAGCGCCCCGGCGACGAAGCCGACCACCAGCCCGAATTGCAGCCCGACGAGGATCAGCGCGATGGCGTAATAGGCGCCGAGCATGATGCAGACCGAGCCCATGCCGCGGATGAAGGCCGCCAGCGTGTGGTCGATCTCGGAGGCCAGCAGCCGGATCGTCGGCGCATAGTCGCGCGGCAGCAGATTGTCGATCACCGCCACCATGTCGTCCCAGTCGAGCAGCAGGTAGAAGGCCACCACCGGCACGATCACCAGGAGCGCCAGCACGTTGATCACCGACATCGCCGAGGACAGGAAACCCTGAAGCAGCTGCCCGCCGTGATCCCTGACCGCCTCGCCCAGCCCCTGCAGCGAGCGCTGCACCACCGAGCCGTCCTGCAACAGCTGCGGGAAATGGGTCTTGACGAAGGTCAGCAGGTCGGCGGCGAACTGCGGCGCCATTTCAACCAGCGTCAGGGTCTGTTCGATCAGCATCGGCAGCACCGCCAGCGTCAGGATCACGGTCACCACCAGCATCGTCAGGGTGATGACCACCGTTGCCGCGACGCGGCTGAAGCCGAGGGTTTCGAGGCGGTCGGCCACCGGATCGAGGAAATAGGCGATCGCCCCGCCGAGCACGAAGGGCAGCATGATCTCGCCGAGGAACCACAGTGCCAGCACGAAAACCGCGCAGGCGATGCCCCAATAGGTGACTTGTTGCCGGACTGGTAGTGCCATCAATGCCTCGCGCGGGAAAATCCGCCCCAGTTTTTGCCGATGCGGCGCGCGGGGGCAAGCCTTAACGGCGCCATCCCGCCTGCCGGGGCCGGGCGCGGATCCTGCCTTCAATTGCGCGGCCTGCCCCTGTCTGCACCTGTCTGGCCCTTGTCTGGCCCGGCGCGAAGCCATAAACGGGTGCAAACAAGTTCATCCCGTCTTTATGGAGCGACCATGCGCCTGTCCCGCTATTTTCTGCCCGTGCTGAAAGAAACCCCCGCCGAGGCGCAGATCGTGAGCCACCGCTACATGCTGCGGGCCGGCATGATCAAGCAGCAGGCCGCCGGCATCTATTCCTGGCTGCCGATGGGCTTCAAGGTGCTGCGCAAGATCGAGAACATCGTGCACGAGGAACAGATGCGGGCCGGGCATATCCCGATCCAGATGCCGATCCTGCAGGGCGCCGACCTGTGGCGCGAATCCGGCCGCTATGACGATTACGGTGCCGAGATGCTGCGCATGCAGGACCGGCACGGGCGCGATCTTCTCTACACGCCGACCGCCGAGGAGATGGTCACCGACATCTTCCGCAGCCATGTCAGCAGCTACAAGGACCTGCCGCTGACCCTCTATCAGATCCAGTGGAAGTTCCGCGACGAGATCCGGCCGCGCTTCGGGGTCATGCGCGGGCGCGAGTTCTACATGAAGGACGGTTATAATTTCGACCTCACCAAGGAGGATGCGCTGCACGCCTACAACCGCCATCTGGTGAGCTACCTGCGCACCTACGAGCGGATGGGGCTGCAGGCGATCCCTATGCGGGCGGATTCGGGGCCGATCGGCGGCGATTACACGCACGAATTCCTGGTTCTCGCCGATACCGGCGAAAGTGAAGTGTTCTACGACAGCGCGATCACCGACCTGAGATTCGGCGACCGCGAGATCGACTACGACGACAAGGCCGAATGCCAGGCGGTGCTTGAGGAGTTCACCTCGCGCTACGCCCGCACCGACGAGACCCACGACGAGGCTGTCTTCGCCGAGATCCCGGAGGCAAGGCGGCGCAGCGCGCGCGGCATCGAGGTCGGCCAGATCTTCTATTTCGGCACCGAGTATTCCGAGAAACTCGGCGCCTTTGTTCAGACCGAGGTCGGCGAACGGGT
>NZ_JBFJVE010000273.1:0-2821 GCF_041624275.1 Shimia sp. | reverse complement strand
TCTGCGCGACCTGCGGTCCTGGGGCGCCGAGATGGTGCATCTGCACACCCCATGGACGCCGATGCTGGCCTGGCAGATCTGGCGCGGGCTGCGGCTGCCCTCGGTGGCGACCTTCCATGCCACGCTGCCGGAGGGCGGCGGGTTTGACCCCTTCCGCGCCTATATCCGTTTTGCCGCCCGCTATTTCCACAAGCGGCTCGATGCCATCGTCGTCCCCTCCGAGGCGCCGCGCGCCCAGTGGCGGGCGCTGGGCGTCGATCCCTTGCCTGCCATCCTGCCGCCGGTGATCGACCTTGCGCGCTGGCGCGCCGCCCGGCAGGCGCGGCCGACGGGGCCACATCTGCTGTTCATGGGCCGGCTGGAAGAGCGCAAGGGGGTGCGGGTTCTGCTCGAGGCCTGGCCGGCGATCGCCGCCGCCCTGCCCGGGGCGCGGCTGACCATTGCCGGGGCGGGGGCGCTGGAGGCGCCTCTGCGCAAGATGGCCGAGGTGGCGGCGCTGCGCGATGTCACCTTCCTGCCACCGCCGTCGCGCGCCGGGGCCCCGGCGCTGGTGGCCAGCGCCGATTTCTTCGTTGCCCCGGCGACGGGCGGCGAGAGTTTCGGCCTGGTGCTGACCGAGGCCATGGCCGCCGGGGCGCTGCCGGTGGCGGCCGCCAATGCCGGCTATGCCACGGTGATGAACGGCGCGGGGCGCGACCTTCTGGTGCCGCCGGGGGACAGCGCTGCGCTGAGCGCCAAGGTGATCGAACTGGCCCGCGATCCCGCGCTTTGCAAGCGCCTGGCGCGCTGGGCGGATCAGCGCGCCGCCGCCTTCGACGTCGCCGCCGTCGGCCCGCGGTTCCTGAGCCTGTACGAAACCGCGCTGACGGCGCGGAAATAGCCTCGGGCAGGGCCGGAAACCGGCGCCGGCATGTTGCCTTCGCGCGCGGTTTCGTGCCAGCTTGCGGCATCCAGATCGGGGGGCGAAGTGCGACAGGGCGAGTTTGTGATTTCCGCCGATTTCGGCACTTCTGCGGTCAAGCTCGGCGTCGTCGACGGTGATCTGAAGCTGCTGGCGAAAGCCACCGAGGCCTATCCGCTGCATCTTGCTGCCGGCGGCATCGCCGAGCAGAACCCGGCCGATCTCTGGGCGGCGCTGGCCCGCGCGGTGGCGCAGTTGCGCCAAGAGGTGCCGAACCTTGCCGAGCGCGCCTCGGTGCTGGTATTTTCCAGCCAGATCTGCGGCGTGATCTGTGCCGACGAAAACGGCGCAGCGCTGCGGCCCTGCCTGACATGGCTCGACAAGCGGGCGGCGCAGATCGGCCGCGATCTGGTCGGCGGCTTTCCCTCGCTGCATGGCTATCAGCTGCTGAAGCTGGCGCGCTGGCTGCGCATCGCCAACGGGGCACCGGCCAAGAACGGCATGGACCCGACGGCCAAGATCCTGTGGCTGAAACGGAACGAACCCGAGGTTTTTGCCCGCACCCGCTGGTTTCTCGACGTCAAGGACTGGTTGGTGCACCGCGCCACCGGGCGGTTCACCTCGAGCGCCGAAAGCGCCAATCTGACCTGGCTGCTGGACACCCGGCCCGGGCGCGAGGGCTGGTCGGAAACACTGGCCCGGGCCACCGGCATTCCGATCGCCCGCATGCCCGAGATCGTCGATGCCGATGCCCCGGTCGAGAGGCTGACGCCGCAGTCGGCGGCCGAGCTTGGCCTGCGGGCCGATACCGTGGTGCTGGGGGGCACCTCGGATGTGACCGCGGCGGCGCTGGGCTCGGGCGAGGTCGAGGATGGCGCGCTGCATATCAGTGCCGCGACCAGCTGCTGGATTTCCGGGTTCATGGACGGGCGGCGGCTCGATGTCGGCCATTCCTATGCCACCATCGCCAGCGGGCTGAACTATCGCCCCCTGTTGATCGCCAGCCAGGAAAACGCCGGTTCGGCGATGGAATGGGCGGTGCGCATCAGCGGTGGCGCCACCGAGGGCGAGGCGCTGGCCGGCGCCTTCGAGGACATGGGCGCGCCGCAACCCGACGACCCCTATTTCGTGCCCTGGCTGGCCGGCGAGAGGGTGCCGGTCGACAATGATCGTCTGCGCGGCGCCTTCCACGGCCTGTCTCTGCATCACGACCCGCGCGCCCTGCGCCGCGCGGCGGTCGAGGGCGTGGCGCTGAACATCCTGTGGTCCTATCGCAGCGTGGCGCGCCAGAAGGGGGTGCGGCTGGACGGGCCGCTGTCGATGGTCGGCGGCGTGGCCGCCAACCCGGCCTTTGCCCAGACCGTTGCCGACACGCTGAACCGCCCGGTGCGGGTCGGCGAGGCGCGCCATGCCGGGGTTCTGGGCACCGCGACCCTGGCGGCCCGAACCCTTGGCTGGGCGGCGGACAGTTTTGCCGCGGCGGCGCGGTTGAAGACCCACACCACCGCCGAATACAGCCCCGAGCCGGCGCGGGTCGAAGCGCTGGCGCTGCGCGGCGCCCGGTTCGACCGCATCCGCCGCAACCTGATCCGCAGCTATCGCGCCTGAAGGACATCGCCATGATCGACGGTCTCATCAAATCGAAAATCGACCCCCTGTGGGAAGCCATGTCGACGCCGCTGGTCAAGGCCGGCTTCACCCCCAATCAGGTGACCTTTGCCGGGCTGGTGCTGATCGTGCTGGCCTCGCTGGCCTATCTCTGGCACGGCGCGCCGCTGGTCTACGGGCTGACGCTGGCGCTGTCCTTCGCCTTTGACGCGCTTGACGGCGCGGTGGCGCGGCGGCGCGACATGCGCAGCCACGCGGGGGGCTATTTCGATGCCGTCGTCGACCGCTATCAGGAACTGGCAGTGCTGGCGA
>NZ_JBFJVE010000272.1:0-2855 GCF_041624275.1 Shimia sp. | reverse complement strand
CCCCCCCCCCCCCCCCCCCCCCCCGGATCGGAACGCGAAAGCGATCCGAGTTCCGTCAGCCGACCAGTTCGAGGCCCGAGAAGAAATAGGCGATCTCGGTGGCGGCGGTTTCCGGCGCGTCCGAGCCGTGCACCGAGTTCTCACCCACCGATTCCGCGAATTCGGCGCGGATGGTGCCGGCAGCGGCGTCGGCCGGGTTGGTGGCGCCCATCACTTCGCGGTTCTTGGCGATGGCTCCCTCGCCCTCGAGAACCTGGGCGACGATCGGGCCCGAGGCCATGAATTCGCAAAGCTCGTCGTAGAAGGGACGCTCGGCGTGCACCGCATAGAAGACACCGGCCTGTTTCTTGGTCAGGTGGATGCGTTTCTGCGCCACGATGCGCAGGCCGGCTTCCTCGAACTTGGCGTTGATGGCGCCGGTCAGGTTGCGGCGGGTGGCGTCGGGTTTGATGATCGAGAAGGTGCGCTCGAGGGCCATGGGATCGTCTCCTGTTGAGGGGCCCGGCCAGCTGCCGGCCCCGATGTAAGAATTGGCGCCCCGATAACACGGGTTCGGGCAGTTGAAAAGCGGTGATTGACGCCGCCCGCGGCTTCGGTCAAACGGGGGCCATGCTCAAGATTTCCGACATCAGTTATTCCGTCGACGGCCGGCCCCTGTTCGAAGGCGCCTCGGCCACGATCCCCCCGGGGCACAAGGTCGGCCTGATCGGGCGCAACGGCGCCGGCAAGACCACCCTGTTCCGCCTGATCCGCGGCGAACTGGCGCTGGAGGGCGGCGAGATCACCCTGCCCCGCCAGGCGCGGATCGGCGGTGTCGCCCAGGAGGTGCCGGGCAACGAGGTGTCTCTGATCGACACCGTGCTGGCCGCCGACACCGAACGCGCCGCCCTGATGGCCGAGGCCGAGACCGCCAGCGACCCGGCGCGCATCGCCGCCATCCAGACCCGGCTGGCCGATATCGACGCCTGGAGCGCCGAGGCCCGCGCCGGCGCGATTCTCAAGGGGCTCGGCTTCGATCACGCCGAGCAGCAGATGCCCTGTTCGGCCTTTTCCGGCGGCTGGCGGATGCGAGTGGCGCTGGCGGCGGTGCTGTTTTCCCAGCCCGACTACCTGCTGCTCGACGAGCCGACCAACTATCTTGACCTCGAGGGTGCGCTGTGGCTCGAGAACTACCTGGTCAAATACCCGCACACGGTGCTGATCATCAGCCACGACCGCGAGCTGCTGAACCGCTCGGTCGGGGCCATCCTGCATCTCGATGCGCGCCGGCTGACCTATTACACCGGCCCCTATGACCAGTTTGCCCGCCAGCGCGCCGAACAGCGCGCGGTGCAGGCGGCGGCGGCCAAGAAGCAGCAGGCTCAGCGCGAGCACCTGCAGGCCTTTGTCGACCGGTTCAAGGCCAAGGCCAGCAAGGCCAAACAGGCCCAGAGCCGGGTCAAGATGCTGGAGCGGATGACCCCGATCACGGCGCCCGAAGACGCGGCGCGGGTGGTCTTCACCTTCCCCGAGCCCGAAGAGCTGTCGCCGCCGATCATCGCCATCGAGGGCGGCTCGACCGGCTATGGCGAGCGGGTGGTGCTGCGCAATCTCAACCTGCGCATCGACCAGGATGACCGCATCGCGCTGTTGGGCCGCAATGGTCAGGGCAAGTCGACCCTGGCCAAGCTGCTGTCGGGGCGGCTGGATCTGATGGCGGGGAAATTCACCAGCTCGAGCAAGCTGCGCATCGGGTTCTTTGCCCAGCACCAGGTGGACGAGCTTTACGTCGACGAGACCCCGATCCAGCACCTGATGCGCGAACGCCCGGCAGAGGGTCAGTCGCGGCTGCGCGCCCGGCTGGCCGGCTTCGGGCTGGGCGCCGACCAGGCCGAGACCGAGGTCGGGCGGCTGTCGGGCGGGCAGAAGGCGCGGCTTTCGCTGTTGCTGGCGACGCTGGATGCGCCGCATCTTCTGATCCTCGACGAGCCCACCAACCACCTTGACATCGAGAGCCGCGAAGCGCTGGTCGAGGCGCTCACCGCCTATAGCGGCGCGGTGATCCTGGTCAGCCACGACATGCATCTCCTGTCGCTGGTGGCGGACCGGCTGTGGCTGGTCAACGAGGGCACCGTCAGACCCTATGAGGACGATCTGCCGGCCTATCGCAAACTGCTGCTGACCCCGGAGCGGCCGGCCTCGAAGGCCAAGGCCAAGCCGGCGCCGAAGCGGGCCTCGCGCGATGACATGCTGGCGCTGCGCGCCGAGGTGCGCAAATGCGAGGACCGGGTCGAGAAGCTGAACGGGATGAGCGACAAGCTGGCGGCGAAACTGGCCGATCCCGGGCTCTACGATCCCGGCAAGCTGGGCGAGATGGAGGTCTGGCAGAAGAAATATGCCGAGGTCCGCGAAGCCCAGGAGCGGGCCGAGGACCTGTGGCTGCGGGCGCTGGAGAAGCTGGAACGCGCCGAGGGCTGAGGGCTGCTGGCTGCGAGCGAGGGCCGGGCTTTTTTCGCCGCCCGCCGGCGCCTATATCAAGGCCGAAAGGGGCATCTCATGAACGGCGACAGCATCGGCAACCTGGTCTACCTGGTGGTTCTCGGCAGCGCGGTGATCTTCTGGTTCGTCACCAACCACCGCCAGAGCCTGCGCCGCAACATCCAGCAGGGGCTGGCCTGGCTGCTGCTGTTCGTCGGGGTGATCGCCGCCTATGGCATGTGGGGCGACATCCGCGGCACAGTGATGCAACAGGCGCGCGTCGATGCCGCCAGCGGCCGGATCGACATTCCGCAAAGCGCCGACGGCCACTACCGGCTGACACTCGAGGTCAACGGCGTGCCGGTCGGCTTCATCGCCGACACCGGCGCCAGCGAGAT
>NZ_JBFJVE010000271.1:0-2899 GCF_041624275.1 Shimia sp. | reverse complement strand
TCGAGCCGCGCCTGCGCCTCGTCGAGCCGCGCCCGGCTTTCCGGCACCCGTGCCCGGGCCTCGTCGAGCCGCGCCAGCGCCTCGGCCAGCGAGGCTTCGCGGCTGCCCGGGTCAAGTTCGCAGAGGATGTCGTCTTTCTGGACCTTGGCGCCGCGCCGCAGCGGCTCGGAAATCACCTGGGCCGAGGTCTCGGCGCGCACCTGCACCTGGCGGTCGGCCTCGGTCTGGCCGCGCAACACCACGGCGCTGTCGATCGTGGTCGCCTGCGAGCGGATCGCGACCACCCGCACCAGCCGCCCGGCTTTCGCCTCGCCAGAAGCGACCTCAGCCTGCGCGGTGTCCACCGCGCCCGTTGCAGCCGGTGGCGCGCTGTCCTCGGCAGTCCGGGCCGAGGCAAAGGCCAGCAGGTCGTCGCGTTCGACCACGATGAAATACAGGAATGCGGTCACCATGATCGCGGTGAGCATGGGTACGAGTTTCATCTGGGTCGTCTCCGCTGTCGTTGGGCGCATCTGCGCTGCTTGTTGCCCGCGACATAATGGCAGGGCCTTGGATTGCAAGCGCGGCGAAATAAGTTTTGAACCGATCGGTTCAGTTTAGCCCCGCCCCGGAGGCAGCGCAAGCCGCGCCGGCGCCCGACGATGCCGGGACTTGGCAGTCACCAAGCAACCCTGTAAGAGGGGGCAAAATTTGGGGAGTAGCGGTATGAGCGATACCGACAGTTTCATCGAGGAAGTCACCGAGGAAGTGCGCCGCGAGCGCCTGTTCGGCTATATGCGCAAATATGGCTGGATCGCCGTGGCACTGGTGCTGCTGATCGTCGGCGGAGCGGCCTGGAACGAGGTCGAGAAATCCCGCGCCCGCAGCGCCGCCGAGGCCTCGGGAGATGCCATTTTCCGGGCCGTTCAGGCCAATGACATCCCGGCGCGCGTCGCCGCCTTGCAGTCGCTCGAGACCGAGTCGCCCGAGGCCCAGATGGTTGCCGATTTCCTGCTTGCCGCAAATCAGGCTGACGCCGGTGACAGGTCCGGGGCGGCGGCGACGCTGGAGGGGCTGGTCAATGCCGCCGACAGCGACATGCCCGAGATCTATCGCCAGATCGCCCTGTTCAAGTCGGTTGCGCTGAGCGGTGCCGATCGGTCGGCCGACGAACGCCGCGCGCTGCTGGAGCCGCTGGCCGTGCCCGGTGCGCCGCTGGCGCTTCTGGCGCAGGAGCAGCTGGCACTGATCGATATCGAAACCGGCGAAACCGGGGCCGCGATCGACCGGCTGAACGCGATTTCGCAGGATTCCGCCGTATCAGCAGGCTTGCGTCGCCGGGCAACTCAGTTGATTGTGGCCTTGGGCGGCACGCCCGAGGCGATCGCAGGGCAGACCGCCTCGCAATAAGAACAATACCGTAAGAACACCGCCGTAAGAACAACACCCAGGGGGCTCGGGCCGTGACGACACGAAACTGGATTTTGACCCTGACCGGTGTGGCCCTGCTGGCCGCCTGCGGCAATGACGACGTGATCCTGCAGGGGCAGCGCGAAGACCTGCGCGGCGGCGAAAGCCTTGCGGCCTTCGAAAACCAGACCCGCGCGATCCGCCTGCCGGGCACCTCGCGCAACAGCTCCTGGACCCACCGTCCGGGCTCGCCGGGCTATCGCACCGCCAATGCCGCGCTCGCGGCCAGCCCGACGCTGGCCTGGAGCAGCAAGATCGGGGCCGGCAACAGCCGTCGCCAGCGCATCACCGCCGATCCGGTGGTGGCCGAGAACCGGGTCTTCACCATGGACGCCGCCGGCACGCTGAGCGCCACCAGCACCGCCGGCGCCGCGATCTGGTCGCGCAACCTCACCCCGCCGCGCGACAACCCCAAGGATGCCTCGGGCGGGGGGCTGGCCTATCACGGCGGCAAGCTGTTCGTGACCACCGGCTTCGGCCGTCTCGAGGCGGTCGACCCGGCGACCGGGGCGACGCTCTGGGAACAGCGGCTGGGGGCCATCGGCAGCGGCTCGCCGGTGGTTTACGGCAACCTGGTCTACCTGGTCTCGGGCGACGAGCGCGGATGGGCGATCGACACCGAAACCGGAAAGGTCGCCTGGCAGGTCAATTCGGTGCCCTCGGTGGCCAATGTCCAGAGCCCGGCCGCCCCGGCAGTGAACGACCGGCTGGTGATCTTCCCCTTCGGCTCGGGCGAGGTGCAGACCACCTTCCGGCGCGGCGGCCTGCGGCTGTGGGAGGCCGGTGTCGCCGGCGAACGGCTCGGCCGCGCGGTCAACAAGGTCGGCGACATCTCGGGCGACCCGGTGATTTCCGGCACCTCGGTCTATGTCGCCAACCATTCCGGCCGCCTGGTGGCGCTGGATCTGGAAACCGGCGACCGCAAGTGGACCGCGCAGGAAGGCGCGCTGAGCCCGGTGTGGCCGGTCGGCGGTTCGGTCTTCCTGGTCAGCGACCGCAACCAGCTGGTGCGCCTCGACGCCGGCGACGGGGCGCCGGTCTGGGCCGTCGATCTGCCCTATTTCGTCAAGGACAAGCCCAAGAAGCAATCCTCGGTCTATGCCCATTACGGCCCGATCCTGGCCGGCGACCGGCTGGTGGTGGCCTCGTCCGACGGGCTTTTGCGCAGTTTCGACCCGGCCTCGGGCGCGCTTCTCTACTCGGCGGAGATCCCCGGCGGCGCCTCGTCCAACCCGGTGGTGGCGGGCGGCGTTCTCTACGTGGTCGGCGGCGATGGGCAATTGCACGCTTTCCGTTGACCCGGAAATGGTTTATCGGGACGTCTTCAGACCTGTCGGAGACATCAGATGAGTTTTACGCTCGCCATCGTGGGGCGGCCCAATGTGGGCAAATCCACCCTGTTCAATCGCCTCGTGGGCAAGAAACTGGCGCTGGTCGACGACCAGCCCGG
>NZ_JBFJVE010000270.1:0-2963 GCF_041624275.1 Shimia sp. | reverse complement strand
GCCGGCCACATGACCAAGTCGAACACCATCGGCTATATCGGCTCCTACCCGATCCCCGAAGTGATCCGGGGCATCAACTCGGCCTTCATCCACGCCCGCAAGGTCAACCCGGACGTGCAGTTCAAGATCGTCTGGGCCTATACCTGGTTTGATCCCGCCAAGGAGGCCGACGCCGCCAAGGTGCTGATCGAACAGGGCGCCGACGTGATCCTTCAGCACACCGACTCGACCGCGCCTCAGGCCGCGGCCCAGGCCGCGGGCAATGTCGTGACCTTTGGCCAGGCCTCGGACATGAGCGAATACGCCCCCTTCCCGCGGGTGTCGTCGATCATCGACGATTGGGGCCCCTACTATGTGAAACGGGTTGGCGCCGTGATGGATGGCACCTGGGAAACCGTGAACACATGGGACGGCATCGGCGCCGGCATGGTCGGCATCGGCGAAATCTCTGACGCGGTGCCTGCGGAAGTGAAAGCCGAGGCGCTGGCCCTGAAAGACGCCCTGGCCGACGGTTCCTACCACGCCTTCACCGGGCCGCTGAACAAGCAGGACGGCTCGGCCTGGCTGGCAGAGGGTGAAACCGCCGATGACGGCACGCTGGCCGGCATGAACTTCTACGTCGAAGGCATCGAAGGCGACGTGCCGCAATAAGCGCCGCGCCTGTCACCACCCCAAGGCCCGCCCCCAAGGCGGGCCTTTTTTTGCCGTCAAGGGCCCGGCCGGCGTTTCAGTCGGCGTTTCAGTAATTCTCCATTGCCGCCTGCTGCTCGGCCTGGTCTTCGCCGGCCACGACAGTCACGTGGTAATCCCGGAACGCCATGTCGCGGAATGGGATGATGTCCCTGTAGGCCTGGCTGGCAAACACCCTGTCGACAGCAGCCCGGTCGGGGTAGTCGACGATAATGACCGATTGCGCCGGCCGCTGACCAACCACCGCTTCGTTGAGCACGAAACGCTGCACGATCCGCGCCCCGGCCGAGTCCAGCAAGGGGCCCGTCGCCTCCAGATACCGCGCCAGCGCCTGTGGCTGCTGCTCGTCGATGGTGACAAATGCAATGACACGAACACTCATGGGCGTCCCCTAAATGCGCAAGAAACATATATCTTTTCCGGTTCGAGACGATCCGGGCGGATGGAGACCTGTGTAGACCAGCGCCCGCGCGCCTGTCAAAGCCCGAGGCAAAACCGGCGCCGAAGCCAGCCCGCATTTGCAGCCGCGCCGGAACCGGCTAGGATGGCCGTCAGGAGGCCAGCCATGCAGAAAATCCAGGTACAGGGCGTGCATCACATCACGCTGAACGGCGCCGATCGCCAAACCTCGATCGACTTCTGGGAGGGGGCTCTCGGCATGCCCTTCCTCTTCGATCAGCCCAATCTCGACGACCCCGACGAGGGCCATCTTTATTTCGACCCCGGCGACGGACGGCTGATCACCGTCTTCACCAATGAAAGCCGCAGCGCCGATCCCGGCGCCAATCCGCGCGATCCCGGCACCGTGCATCACATCGCCTTCAACGTCTCGCACGCCAGCCTGACACAGGCGCTCGAGCGGCTCGACGCGCGCGGCATCGCCCATACCCCGATCAAGGATCGCGGCTTCATGGACTCGGTCTATTTCCGCGACCCGCTGGGGCTGACCATCGAACTGGCCTGCTACCGCTTCGAGCCGCCAAGGGGGTGTAGCCATGCCGATGTGCTGATCCGCGCCCATCGCCTGCGCGTCGCGGCCGGCGACCGCAGCATCGGCCAAGGCCACCTTGCCGATGCCATCGAGGCCCTGGTGCGCGAGCGGCAGGACAGCCTGTCGGCAGCCGACCGGGCGGCCCTGTCCTGAAAACCCCGGCCGCCCCCCTTTTCCTGCGCCAAGAACCGTGTCAACGTCGCCCGCGACCATGACGCGCGGTCGCGGCCGCGGCGTCTTTCAACAAGACAGAACGGACGACCAATGAACGATTTTCTGGTGATCGGAGGCGGCATCGCCGGCACCTCCACCGCCGCCCGCCTGGCCCCCCTTGGCAAGACCCTGCTGCTCGAGGCCGAAACCGCGCTCGGCTATCACGCCTCGGGGCGTTCGGCGGCCCTGTTCGAGGCCAATTACGGGCTGGCCTCGACCGTCGCCCTGTCGCGGGCCAGCGACGATTTCCACCGCAACGCCCATGGCGGCTTCCTCAGCCCGCGCGGGCTGATGCTGATCGGCAAGACCGACGAGGCCGATGATTTCACCAAGGCCTGCGACCACCTCAACATGGCGCCGATTACGCTGGACGAGGCCTTTGCAAAGGTGCCGATCCTCAACCCCGACAGCGTCGGTTTCGCCGCCTTCCACGAGGCCGCCTACGACCTCGACACCGACCGCCAGATCCAGACCTTCGCCAAGCTGACCCGGGCCACCGGCGGCGCGGTGCTGACCGGCCAGAAGGTCTCGGCGATCCGCCGCACGCCCGGCGGCTGGCAGGTCACCGCCAACGGCCAGACACACGATGCGCGCATGCTGTTCAACTGCGCCGGGGCCTGGGTCGACGAGATCGCCCGGCTGGCGGGCATCGCGCCGCTCGGCGTCTCGCCGCTGCGCCGCTCGATGGCCCGGCTCCCGGCGCCCGGCGGTCACGACGTCTCGGGCTGGCCGATGCTGCTCGGGGTGCGCGAGGACTGGTACGCCAAGCCCGATGCCGGCAAGCTGCTGGTCTCCCCGGCCGAAGAAGACCCGCAGGAACCGCATGACGCCTGGGCCGACGACATGGTGCTGGCCGAGGGGCTGGCGCGCTACGAAGAGATGGTCACCGAGCCGGTGACACGGCTCGAGCACAGCTGGGCCGGGCTGCGCACCTTCTCGCCCGACCGCAACCTGGTGATCGGCCCGGCCCTCGACGATGCGGGGTTCTTCTGGGTCGCCGGACAGGGCGGCTACGGGTTCCAGACCGCCCCCGCCGCCTCGCAGCTGGTTGCCGACCTGGTCGCCGGGC
>NZ_JBFJVE010000269.1:0-2987 GCF_041624275.1 Shimia sp. | reverse complement strand
CTGACCTTTGGTGGAAATCCCGTTTTCGATGGCCTGACCCTTGCGGTCCAGAGCGGCGATCGCGTCGCGCTGGTCGGTCGCAACGGCTCCGGCAAGTCCACCCTGATGAAGGTGATGGCCGGTCTGGTCGAACCGGACCGCGGCGACATCGTGGTGCCGCCCGGGGTCGCGGTCGGCTATATGGAGCAGGAACCCGAGATGGCGGGTTTCGCGACACTGGGCGATTTCGCCAGCGCCGGGCTGGAGCCGGGCGAGATGTACAAGGTGGAGCGCGCCGGCGAGGGGCTGAAGTTCGACCCGGCGCGGGCGGTGGCGACCGCCTCGGGGGGCGAGCGGCGGCGCGCGGCGCTGGCGCGGCTGATGGCCGAGGCGCCCGAGCTGATGCTGCTGGACGAGCCCACCAACCATCTGGATATCGAGGCCATCGGCTGGCTCGAGGCGGAACTGGCCACCACCCGCAACGCCTATGTGCTGATCAGCCACGACCGCGCCTTCCTGCGGGCGCTGACCCGGGCGACGCTGTGGATCGACCGCGGCATGGTGCGGCGCCAGGAAAAGGGTTTCGAGCATTTCGAGGCCTGGCGTGACAAGATGTGGGAAGAGGAAGACCTGGCGCGCCACAAGCTTGATCGCAAGATCAAGTCCGAGGCCCGCTGGGCGGTCGAGGGCATCAGCGCGCGGCGCAAGCGCAACATGGGCCGGGTGCGGGCGCTGGGGGATCTGCGCTCCGAGCGGGCGGCGATGATCCGGCGCCAGGGCACGGCGGCGATGGAGCTGAGCGCGGGGCCGAAGTCGGGCAAGAAGGTGATCGAGGCCAAGGCGGTTGAAAAGGCCTTCGCGGACAAGGGAATCGTCCGTGGTTTCGATCTCACGGTGCAGCGCGGCGATCGCGTGGCCTTTGTCGGGCCGAACGGGGTCGGCAAGACCACCCTGATCAAGATGCTGTTGGGCGAGATCGCGCCGGACCGGGGCGAGGTCAGGCTGGGCACCAACCTGGTGCCGGCGGTGTTCGACCAGTCGCGGGCCGCGCTGGACCCGGAGATGACGCTGTGGGACAGTCTGACCGGCGATCCCGAGATGCGGGTGTCGGGCAAGGCCGATCAGGTCATGGTGCGCGGCATGCCGCGCCATGTGGTGGGCTACCTGAAGGATTTCCTGTTCGACGAACGCCAGGCGCGGGCGCCGGTGCGCTCGCTGTCGGGGGGCGAGAAGGCGCGGCTGCTGTTGGCCAAGCTGATGGCGCGCGAGAGCAATATCCTGGTGCTGGACGAGCCGACGAACGACCTTGACGTCGAGACGCTGGACCTGTTGCAGGAGCTGCTGGACGATTATGACGGCACCGTCATCCTGGTCAGCCACGACCGTGATTTCCTTGACCGTGTCGCCACCACCACGGTGGCCATGGAAGGTGACGGGCGGGCGGTGGTCTATGCCGGCGGCTGGAGCGATTACCGGGCGCAGCGGCAGGACAGGCTGCCGAAGAGCGACGACAAGTCAAAACCCAGGGCAGAGAAGGCGGCCAAGCGGGAAAAGGCGGTGCGCGAGGGGCTCAGCTTTACCGAGAAGCACCGGCTCGAGGCGCTGCCGGGGATCATGGACCGGCTGGGGGCGGAGATCGCCAAGCTCGAGGAATTCCTGATGGATCCGGAGCTGTTCTCGAGGGAGCCGGCGAAGTTCAGCAAGGCCAGCGCGGCGCTGGTCGAGCGGCAGACGGCCCTGGCTGAGGCCGAAGAGGAATGGCTGATGCTCGAGGAGAAGGCCGAGGCCGGATAGGCAGGCTTCGCGACTTCGGTTGCGGCGCGGTCAGCCCGGCTGCGGGCCGGCGTCTTCTTTACTTGGCGGATCTGGCAGGCGGACCCGGGGCGCGTAGCCATTGGTCAGCGCCCGCAGGGTGGTTTGGGGGGTGAGCACGGTGACACGGCCCGTGGGGCGCGGGCGCGGGGCACCGTAGCCGGCCGGGGAAAACCGATGCAGCGCCCCCTGCCAGAGCAGCGCCGGGGTGTTGCGGTCAAGAAGGAAGGCGCCCTCGGGCAGGGTTGCGATCTCGGCCTGGTGACGGCGCTGGCCGAACCGGCCGGACAGGGCGCGCTCGGCGTGCAGCCGCGCATCGAAATCCTTGATCGAACCCTGATGCCCGGCGGCGTCGAGGAAGGCGCGATAGGCGCCGCGTCGGCATTGGCCGCAGGGTCGGTGCCCGGCGGCCAGCGCCACGGCCTCGTCGTGGAAGAACAGTTCGGTGTAGCGGCCCGGCGCCATCACGCGGCGCCGGCGGCCGCCAAACTCGGTCAGGCAGCAGACCCAGGCCCTGTGGCGCCAGCGCGCCCTGCCGAGCCGCCCCTCGGCGTCATGCAGGATGCCGCGATTGCCCATGAAGGCGCCGCGCGCCGGATGGGCGAGAAAGGCGCCGTCGGGCTGAACGCGGTTCTGCCGTGGCATCACATCATGCGCAGCGCGCCGTCGATGCGGATCACCTCGCCGTTGAGATAGCCGGCTTCGACGATGAACTGCGCCAGTTGCGCATATTCCTGCGGCCGGCCGAGGCGTTTGGGGCAGGTGACATCGGCGGCGAGCTGGTCCTGCACCTCCTGCGGCAGGCCCTGAAGCATCGGGGTGAGGAAGATCCCCGGTGCGATCGCCATGACGCGGATGCCGCTGCGCGCGAGGTCGCGGGCCATCGGCAGCGACAGGCCGACGATACCGCCCTTGGAGGCCGCATAGGCCGCCTGTCCGCGCTGGCCGTCCATGGCGGCGATCGAGGCGGTGTTGATGATGACGCCGCGGGCGCCGTCTTCTTCGGGCGCGTTCCGGGCGATCACCTCGGCAGCAAGGCGGGCGACGTTGAAGCTGCCCACAAGGTTGATGTCGATGGTCTGCTGGAAAGTGTGCAGCGGGTGCGGGCCGTTTTTGCCCAGCGTGGTGGCGGCGGGGGCGATGCCGGCGCAGTTGACGGCGGCGGTGATGCCGCCCATGGCCTCGGCCGCGGCATT
>NZ_JBFJVE010000268.1:0-3024 GCF_041624275.1 Shimia sp. | reverse complement strand
CGTGAAGCCTTCGAGAATGCCCGAGGCCGCCTGCGAGGCCACGCCCTTGGTGCAGAACAGATCCTTGATGCCGATCGGCAGGCCGCACATCGACGGCGCGTCGCCGGCCTGAATGCGCGCATCCGCCGCCCGGGCGCGTTCCAGCGCAATTTCCGGCGTCTTGTGCACAAAGGCGTTCAGCGCATCGGCCGCGTCGATGGCAGCAAGGCAGCTTTGGGTCAGTTCGACCGAAGTGGTGTCGCCCTTGCGCAGCAGATCGCGCGCTTCGGCCAGGCCAAGTTTGTTCAGATCGCTCATTATTCAACCACCTTGGGAACTGCGAAAAACCCTTCGCGCGCATCCGGCGCATTGGCCAGAACCTTGTCCTGCTGATCGCCATCGGTGACCACGTCTTCGCGGCGCTTCAGACGCATCGGCGTCACCGAGGTCATCGGTTCGACACCCTCGACATCGACCTCGTTGAGCTGTTCGATAAAGCCGAGAATGGTGTTGAATTCCTGCGCCAGCGCAGGCAGCGCGTCATCTTCGACCTTGATCCGCGCGAGCTTGGCCACGCGCGCGGCGGTGTCCTTGTCAATCGACATCGGGTTCTCTCCGGTTGCAACTTGGCCCATGCCTTTAGCCTTCCACGCACAGCGGTGCAAGCACTCACCCCAGCAGGATCAGCCGAATGAGCCGATCCGAGCCGGCCGGGTCGGCGGTGGTGCCGACTTGATGCTGGCGCTGGGCGTTGCGATGACCTAGTCAGATTCCAAAGCAGCAAAGGAACGCGCCCATGTGCGACACCACCGGATCGGCCATCGCCACCGTGATCATCGAGAACGAAAGAGTCAGAGTCACCGAATGGCGCTTCAAGCAGCGCGGCGACAATACCGGGTGGCATCGCCACGCGCATGATTACGTCGTGGTTCCGCAGTTTGACGGGGTTCTGGACATCACCCTTGAAGGCGGCGAGCAAATCCGCGCCGAGCTGACCTCGGGCGTGCCCTATTTCCGCGAGCTCGGGGTTCGGCACGAGGTGGTCAGCGGCAATGATTTCGAATGCGCCTTTGTCGAGATCGAACTTCTCGAGCCGCCACGCAATTAACCCGCGCCGCCAGAGCGATCCGGCTTCAAGCCTCTTTCTTCCTGCCGCGGCCATGCTAACCTGAGGCCGAAGACAGGGAGGCATTTCATGAAAATCATTTGGCTCGGGCATGGCTCGTTTCGCATCGAGACCGCAGACAAGGTGCTGCTGATCGACCCGTGGCTGACCGGCAACCCGGTGCTGCCCGAAGATCAACACGAGGCGGCGGTGGCCGGCGGCACCCACCTGATCCTGACCCACGCCCATTTCGACCATGTCGCCGACATCCTGCCCCTTGCGCGCAGGCTGGGCGCGCCCGTCGTCGGGCAATACGACCTGATGTCCTACTGGAACGAGCACGAACACCTGGAAACCATCGGTTTCAACAAGGGCGGCACCGTCGATCTCGGCGGGGTGACGCTGACCATGGTGCCGGCCTCGCACAGCTCCAGCTTTGGCTCCGACGAAGGCCCCAAGGCCGCCGGATCGGAAGTCGGCTACATGCTGCGCGCCGAGGGCAAGACGGTCTATATCTCGGGCGACACCGACATCATGGCCGACATGGACTGGATGGGCGACTATTACAGACCCGAGATCGGCATCCTGTCGGCGGGGGGGCATTTCACCATGGACATGAAGGGCGCGGCCTATGCGGCCAAACGCTATTTCAACTTCGCCACCGTGATCCCCTGCCACTACAAGACCTTCCCGATCCTCGAGCAATCCGCCGAGGCGCTGGCCGCCGGGCTGCCCGGCGTGGCGGTGATCGAACCCGAGGTGATGCAGGCGATCGAGCTTTAGCGCCGGGACCTGCGCCTTGGCCGGGCGGGCTTACCCCCGGCGCCCGGCAAAGAACCCCTTCAACAGCGCCTCGGCCTCCTGCGCCGCGATGCCGTCATAGACCTCGGGCACATGGTGGCTTTGCGGATGTTCAAACACTCGCGGCCCCTGCGCCACACCGCCGGATTTCGGGTCGGCCGCGCCATAATAGACCCGCGCGATCCGCGCCTGCGAAATCGCGCTGGCGCACATCGGGCAGGGCTCGAGCGTCACGTAAAGATCGTGCCCCACAAGCCGCTCGGACCCGGCGGCGGCACAGGCGGCACGCAACGCCAGAATCTCGGCATGTCCCGTGGGATCGAAAAGCTCGCGCGTGCGGTTGCCGGCCCGCGCCACGACCTCTCCTTGCGGCGAGACGATCACCGCGCCGACCGGCACCTCGCCCCGCGCGGCGGCGGCACGCGCCTCTTCCAGCGCCAGATCCATGTAGCTCGTGAATGTCATGCCCCCGGTGTGCCCGTCTCGGGCCGGCGGCGCAATCCCTCTTTCGCAAGCCCGCGAACCGCGCTAGGAACGCGCATGACCCAGCAGAACCAGAAACAGCCGCCCAAGGGCGACCGCATCGCCAAGGTGCTTGCCCGCGCCGGCATCGCCAGCCGCCGCGAGGCCGAACGCCTGATCGAGGCCGGACGGGTCGCGGTCAACGGCAAGACGATCACCAGCCCGGCGCTGAATGTGACCGACAAGGACAAGATCACCTTTGACGGCAAGCCGCTGGCCGAGCCCGAGCCCGAGCGGCTGTGGCTTTATCACAAGCCCACCGGCCTCGTGACCAGCCATAAGGACGAAAAGGGCCGCGAGACGATTTTCGACCACCTGCCCGACACCCTGCCCCGGGTGATGTCGGTCGGGCGGCTCGACCTCAATTCCGAGGGGCTCTTGCTGCTGACCAACGACGGCGCCCTGAAGCGGAAACTGGAATTGCCTTCCACCGGCTGGCTGCGCAAGTACCGGGTGCGGGTCAACGGGCGCCCCGCCGATGAGACGCTTGAGCCCCTGCGCAAGGGGATCACCGTCGAGGGCGAACGCTTTCAGCCGATGCAGGTGGCGCTGGACCGACAGCAGGGCGCCAATGCCTGGCTCACCGTCGGGCTGCGCGAGGGCCGCAACCGCGAGAT
>NZ_JBFJVE010000267.1:0-3037 GCF_041624275.1 Shimia sp. | reverse complement strand
CGATGACGATCGCCGGCGGTGAGCCGCGCCGGCTGACCTCGTCACCGGCGATCGACACCGCGCCCAGCTTCAGCCCCGACGGCAGCAGGGTGGTGTTCGAAAGCGACCGGTCCGGCAGCCAGCAGCTTTACGTGATGCCCGCCGGCGGCGGCGAGCCCAAGCGCATCAGCTTCGGCCAGGGCCGCTATGGCACCCCGGTCTGGTCGCCGCGCGGCGACCTCATCGCCTTTACCAAGCAGAACAAGGGCCGGTTCCATATCGGCGTCATGCGCACCGACGGCAGCGAAGAACGGCTGCTGACCGCCTCGTTCCTCGACGAGGGCCCGACCTGGGCCCCCAACGGGCGGGTGATCATGTTCACCCGCGAGACCCAGGGCGCCAGCGGTGCGGCGGCGCTCTATTCCGTCGACGTCTCGGGGCGCAATCTCAAGAAGGTCAGGATCGAGGGCGGCGCCTCGGACCCGGCCTGGTCGCCGCTGCAATGAGGCATCGGCGCAGCAGCAGGGATTTTGTCTCTGGTCACGGCTGTGCTAAACAGGGACAAAGAACAAACGCCAAGAGCGAGGCATTGACATGAGCAGTTTTTCCAAAGTGGCGCTATTGATGGCCGGCCTGACGCTGAGCGCCTGCGGCAGCACCGGCATGCTGGGGCTGGACGACGGGCCCGGACCGGGGTCGGACACGGCCGATTACGCCCTCGGCAGCGTCGACGATCCGTCCTCGGTGGCGCATTTCCAAGAGGCGGTGGGCGACCGGGTGCTGTTCGCCGTCGACCAGTCGATGCTGAGCGAGGACGCCAAGCTGGTGCTGCTGGCGCAGGCCAACTGGCTGCTGGAAAACACCGCCTTCACCGCCGTGATCGAAGGCCATGCCGACGAACAGGGCACCCGCGAATACAACCTTGCCCTCGGCGCGCGCCGGGCCAGCGCGGTCAAGGAATATCTGGTCTCGCGCGGGGTCGCCGCCAACCGGCTGCGCGACATCAGCTATGGCAAGGAACGACCGATCGAGGTCTGCTCGGCCGAGGCCTGCTATTCCCAGAACCGCCGCGCCGTGACCGTGCTGCGGGCCGATCTCAGCGGGTAAGGAGAAAGCCGCGATGCGCCTGATTGCCGCCGCCCTTCTGGTGCTGTCACTGGGCCTGCCCCGGACCGCTCTGGCGCAGGGTGATGAAACCCTTGCCGACATCCGCCAGCAGCTGACCGTGCTCTATGTCGAGCTGCAAAGGCTGAAACGCGAACTGTCGACCACCGGGGCGCCGGCGGCGGTCAATACCGGCGGCACGACGCTGGCGCGTCTCGACGCCATCGAGGCCCAGCTCAGGCGCCTGACCGGGCGCACCGAAGAGCTCGAGAACCGGGTCCAGCGGGTGGTCGAGGACGGCACCAACCGGGTCGGCGATCTCGAGTTCCGACTGGTCGAGCTTGAGGGCGGCGATCTTTCCAGCCTTGGCGAGACCACGACGCTGGGCGGCGATGCCCCGGTGCCCTCGCTGGCCGACGGCAGCATCGCCCCGGTTCCGGCGCCGGCCCCCGAGACCGAGCTGGCGGTGGGCGAGAGGGCCGATTACCAGCGCGCCCGCGCGGCGCTTGACGGCGGTGATTTCGCCAGTGCCGAAACCCAGTTCGCCGCCTTTCTCGACACCTATCCCGGCAGCCCGCTGGCCCCGCAGGCCCATCTCGGGCGCGGTCTGGCGCTGCAGGGGCAGGCACCGGCCAGCCACGAAGAGCGAGCCGCCATCGCCCGCGCCTTTCTCGACAGCTATTCCAGCGATATGCAGAGCCCGGTCGCCGATCAGGCGCTGTTCCACCTCGGCGCCGCGCTGGCGGCACTGGGCAAGGTCAACGAGGCCTGCGTGACGCTGGGCGAAGTCCATGCCCGCCACCCCGGATCGGCGATGGTCACCGAGGCCCAGAGCGCGATGCGCGATCTGGAATGCCCCTGACGACGGATGACGGCGCGCTCGGCGCGCTGCTCGGCGCGCATTTCGCCGGGCACCGGCCCGCCGCCCTCGGGCTGGCGGTCTCGGGCGGCGGCGATTCCATGGCGCTGTTGCATCTGGCGGCGCAATGGGCGCGGGCGCAGGGCATCCGGGTCGAGGCCGCCACCGTCGATCACGGGCTGCGCCCCGAGGCCGCCGACGAGGCGCGGCTGGTGGCCGGGGCCTGCGCCGCCCTCGGGCTGCGCCATCAGACCCTTGGCTGGCAGGGCTGGGACGGGCAGGGCAATCTTCAGGCCGAGGCCCGCGCCGCGCGCTACCGGCTGCTGGCCGGCTGGGGCCGGGCGCGCGGGCTCGACCGGATCCTGCTCGGGCATACGATGGACGATCAGGCCGAGACCTTCCTGCTGCGCCTGGCGCGCAAGTCCGGCGTCGACGGGCTGGCGGCGATGCGCGCGGTCTTTGACCGCGACGGGCAGGGCTTTGGCCGCCCGCTGCTGGCGGCGCGGCGCCGCGAGTTGCGCGACTATCTCGACCGCCGGGGGCTGTCGTGGTGCGAAGACCCGTCGAACCAGGATCCGAGGTTCGACCGGGTGCGCATGCGCCGCGCGCTCGAGGTCCTGGCGCCGCTGGGCATCGACGCGCCGGCGCTGGCGGCCACCGGCGGCCATCTCGGTGCGGCGCGCGCGGCGCTCGACCATCTGGCGCGGATCACCGCACACCGCATCTGCCGCATCGAGCATGGCGATGTGCTCATTGACCGGGCCGGGCTTGGCGCCGCGCCGCAGGACAGCCGTCACCGCCTGCTGGGGGCGGCGCTGATCTGGGTTTCGGGCGCCCCTCACGCGCCGCGCAGCGCCGCCCTGAGCCGGCTTTGGCAGGCCATCGAGGACGGGCAGGACATGACCCTCGCGGGCTGTCTGGTGGCGGTAACGGCGCGGGAATTGCGCGTGATGCGCGAATTCAACGCGGTGCGCGAGTTGAGGGCCGCCGCCCCGCAATGGGACCGCTGGCAGGTCGCCGGGCCGTGGCAGGCGGGCCACGAGATGCGCGCGCTCGGGGCCGAAGCGCTGGCCGGGATCGCGGATTGGCGCGCCT
>NZ_JBFJVE010000266.1:0-3038 GCF_041624275.1 Shimia sp. | reverse complement strand
GACGGCGGTTTCGAGTGGGAATACCAGTTGAGCAATGGCCGCTGGGTCAAGTCCTACAACCAGAACACGCGCGAAGGCGGCCGTGTCGGCATTCGCTTCGACGTCACCACGCTCAAGGATCAGCAGGCCGAGCTTGAAGCTTCGAACGCGGAAATGAAGAAGGCGATCGAGATGCGCGACGCGACCGAACGGCGCTTTGCCGATATCGCCAATATCAGCAAGGACTGGTTCTGGGAACAGGATTCGGACAGCCGCTTTACCTATCTTTCCGAAGGATTCGAACGCGTCACCGGAATCCCGGCCAAGGAACTGATCGGCAAGACCCGTGCGGAGTTCTTCCACAATGACGAGGTGGCCAAGGCAAGCGGCGACTGGGAGTGGCTGGCTGATCGCATGGCGGCCCGGAAGCCTTTCGAGGAATTCATCTACTCCCTGTCCACGCGCATTCACGACAAATCCACGCTGCGCCTCAGCGGCATGCCCTACCACGATTCCAAGGGCGTTTTCGCGGGCTATCGCGGGGTCGGCTCGGATGTGACCGTTCTGGCTGACGCGCTGGAAAAGGCCGAGGCGTCGGACCGCGCCAAGAGCGAATTCCTCAGCGTCATGACCCACGAGCTGCGCACCCCGCTGACCGTGATCCTTGGGTTCAACGCCCTTCTTGCCCGGCCGGATATTCTGCGCCCCGTTTCGGCCCTGCGCGACTATCTGGAAAACCAGACCAAGGACCCGGAAACGGCGCTGTCCCTGTACGACAAGGTGGCCAGGGAAATCGCCAGCTATTCGCAGCGAATCGACAGTTCAGGCCAGCATCTGCTGACGATCATCAACGATATTCTCGACCTCTCGGCCATCGAGACCGGCGACCTCAAGATCTCGCCCGAGGAGGTCGAGGTCGGCATGGCGGTGGAGACCGTGATCGAGGAGCTCGGGGTTCTGGCGCAAGACAAGGGTATCGAGCTGCTGCACGAGACCCATTCCGAAAAGGTGCTGGTCGACGGGGTGCGGTTCAAGCAGATCCTGATCAACCTGGTGGGCAACGCGCTGAAATTCACCAAGGAAGGCCATATTCGCGTCACCAGCCAAGAGGTCGACGGGGAGGTCGTGATTTCGGTCGAGGATACCGGCTGCGGTATTCCCGAAGAGCTGCATGAAACCGTCTTTGACCGCTTCAAGCAGGTCGGTTCCGCCGACACGCGGTCGCAGGGTGGCGTCGGTCTGGGGCTGGCAATCGTCAAGAAGCTGGTCGAGATCCACGGCGGTACGGTAGGTGTCAGCAGCACGCTGGGGCAGGGCGCGACCTTTACCGTCAGACTGCCAGCGGCAGAGGTCGAAGGTGCCCGGCAGATCACCGCCGCCTGAAAAGCGGGCCGGCGTGCCGCCGATGGGACGGGTTTCGTGAAACTCAGCCCGGCCAGATCCGGGAAAACACCAGCTGCCCCGCGAGAAATCGCGGGGCAGCTGGCGTTTCTCCCCCCGGACGGGATCGGCAGGTTCTGCCCGAAAAACCCCGTGCGTTGCGTTTTTCGAAACGGCCCCGTGTGAAAACGGCAATATTCAGCAACGACAATTGGCGATAATCCATACACGACCGTATTCGCGCGGGCGATTGCCTGCGCATACCAGACCTCAGGCCTGCCGCCGGATCCGGCAGCGCCCAACCAGGAGAGAGACGCATGAGCCTGCACCCGTCAGTTCGAACGAACCGGCGCCGATTGGCTGCCATTGTCTGCGTCCTTGCCGCGAACCATGATTGGACCCGTTGATGCACAGCGCCGAAACCTCTTCCCGCACCGACCAGTACCGCGCCCTCGGGCTCAGCACCTTCGCCTTCACGGTCTGCTTTGCCGTGTGGACGATCTTCTCGATCATCGGCATCCGCATCAAACAGGAACTGGGCCTTTCGGATACCCAGTTCGGCCTTCTGGTGGCGACGCCGGTGCTGACCGGCGCCATCAGCCGCATGTTCCTTGGCATCTGGACCGAACAGTTCGGTGGCCGGGTGGTGTTTCCGCTGCAGATGCTGGTCACGGCGGCGGCGGTCTGGATGATGACGACCGTCGACACCTATGAGCTGTTCCTGCTGGTGGCTCTGGGGCTCGGGCTTGCCGGCGGGTCGTTCATCATCGGTGTCGCCTATGTCTCGCGCTGGTTCGAAAGCCGCCACCAGGGCACCGCGCTCGGCGTGTTCGGGGTCGGCAATGTCGGCGCCGCGGTGACCAATTTCGCCGCGCCCTTCCTGGTCGTGGCGCTGGGCTGGGAGGCCACGGCGCAGGTCTATGCGGTGGTGCTGGCGATCACCGGCGTCCTGTTCTACGTGCTGGCCAAACCCGACCCGGTGCACCAGCGCCGCCTTGCCACGGCGCAGGAAAAGGTCTCGTTCGCCGAACAGCTGGCACCGCTGAAGAACGCCCAGGTCTGGCGCTTTGCGATCTATTATTTCTTCGTTTTCGGGGCCTTCGTGGCGCTGGCATCGTTCCTGCCGCGCTACTATGTCGGCGCCTATGGGCTTGAACTGACCACCGCCGGGGTTCTGGCCGGGCTCTACACCTTCCCCGGCTCGGTGTTCCGCGCGCTTGGCGGCTGGATGTCGGACAAATGGGGTGCGCGGGCGGTGATGAATGCCACCTTCGGCGTCTCGCTTCTGGCGCTGTTCTTCATGTCCTATCCCGGCGGGCACTACGTGATGCAGGGCATCTCGGGCAGTTTCGAGTTCGACCTGCAGGTGTCCCTGACCATGTTCGTGGTGCTGAGCGTGATCCTCGGCTTCGTAATGAGCCTTGGCAAGGCGGCGGTTTACAAGCACATTCCGCATTACTACCCGGACCATGTCGGCTCGGTCGGCGGGCTGGTCGGCATGATCGGCGGCCTCGGCGGCTTTGTTCTGCCGATCGCCTTCGGGGTCCTGCTGGACCTCACCGGGATCTGGACCGCGCCCTTCATGCTGCTCTTTGTCATGGTGGCCCTGTCGACGCTGTGGATGCAGGCCGCCGTGCGCAAGCTTGACCGTCAAAGCGCGCTCGAGCTGGCCGCCGAAG
>NZ_JBFJVE010000265.1:0-3060 GCF_041624275.1 Shimia sp. | reverse complement strand
GGTTTTCCCCCATCCGCGCCGTGGTGCCGTCATCCATCACCGTGCCGTCTTCGCGCAGCATCAGCCCATAGCGGGTGCGCCCCACCTTCAGGGTCGAGAACATGTTGGTATAGACGAAATCAAGGAACCGGCCCGCGTCGGGGCCCTGAAGGTCGATCTTGCCCAAAGTGGACACATCGCAGATGCCCACCGCGCGGCGCACCATATTGACCTCGCGGTCGCAGGACTGCCGCCAGGTGGTCTCGCCCGGGGCGGGGAAATAGCTGGGGCGATACCACAGCCCGGCCTCGATCATCGGCGCGCCGGCATCGACGCTGGCCCTGTGGCTGGTGGTAAAGCGCTGCGGTGCAAAGCCCGCGCCCTGCGCACCCGCCCCCATGGCGGCGATGGCAACAGGTACGTAAGGCGGTCGGAAGGTGGTGGTCCCGGTTTCGGGAATGCCGCGCCCGGTGGCATCGGCCAGCACCGCCAGCGCCGCCACATTCGAATTCTTGCCCTGATCCGGCGCCATGCCCTGCGTGGTATAGCGTTTCATATGCTCGACCGAGCGGAAGTTCTCGGCCGCCGCCAGCTTCACATCCTTGACCGTCACATCGTTCTGGAAATCAAGCCAGGCCCGGCCCTTGCCGGGCACCGCCCAAAGCGCCTTGACCCGATAGGCGCCGTCCTCGGCCTCGGGCAGATCCCAAGCGGCGGCCTTCAGCCCCAGATCGCCCAGCGCCGCCTGCGCCGCCTCGCCCCCCTGACGCAGGGCGTCCTGGGTCGAAAAGGCCCCGGTGCAGGCACCCGCCGCCTGCATCCCCGGGATTGCCCCGGCCACCGGCACGAAGGACTGGATCGCCTCGTTCCAGGCCGGGCGGCCATTCATGTGGCAGGTCAGATGCACGCTGGGGTTCCAGCCCCCCGACATGGCCAGACAATCGGTGTGCAGCCGGTCCTCGCCGCCGGTGGCGTACCGGAAGGTCACCGCCTCGAGCCCCTTGCGGCCGACGGAATTGCAGACCTCGGCGCCCTTGTAGACCTGATAGCCCTGACCGTCGGGCGCATCATGGCGCGAGTCGATGACCCCGGCCACATGCACCCCCGCCGCCACCAGATCGCGCGCCGTGCGATGGGCATCGTCGTTGTTGGCAAACACGGTCACGGATTTGCCCGGCGCGACGCCATAGCGGTTGAGATAGGTGCGCACCGCGCTGGCGGTCATGATGCCGGGGCGGTCGTTGTTGCGGAAGGCCACCGGGCGCTCGATCGCCCCCGCTGCCAGGATCGAGCGTTTGGCAACGATGCGCCAGAAGCATTCCAGCGGCCGCTCGCCCCTGTTTTCAACATGATGCGCCACCCGTTCCAAGGCCCCGAAAGTGCCCTGATCATAGGCGCCGGTCACCGTGGTGCGGGCCATCAGGCGCACATTGTCCATCGCCGCCAGCTCGGCCACCGTGGCAGCGGCCCAGTCCTGCCCCGGCTGGCCGGCGACCTCATAGGTCTCGCCGTTCAGACGCCCGCCCATGAGGCTGTCTTCGTCGCAGAGGATCACATCGGCCCCGCCGCGCGCCGCGGTCAGCGCCGCCATCAGCCCGGCCGGACCGGCGCCGATCACCAGCAGATCGCAGAAGGCAAAGGCCTTTTCGTAACGGTCCTGGTTGTGCTGACCGCTGAGCCCGCCGATGCCCGCCGCGCGCCGGATCACCGGCTCATAGAGCTTTTCCCAGAAGGCTTTCGGCCACATGAAGGTCTTGTAATAGAACCCGGCGCTGAGAAAGGGCGATGCCAGATCGTTGAGGCTGAGAATGTCGAAATCAAGCGATGGCCAGCGGTTCTGCGAGCGGGTTTCCAGCCCGGCAAAGACCTCCTGCATGGTGGCGCGCACATTGGGATCCTGCCCGGCGCCATGACCGACGGTGATCAGGGCGCCCGCCTCTTCGCTGCCGGCGCCCATGACGCCGCGCGGGCGGTGGTACTTGAACGACCGCGCCACCAGGCGGATGTCATTGGCCAGCAGCGCCGAGGCGACGCTGTCTCCGGCATAGGCATCGACCGAGCGGCCATCGAAGGTGAAGCTCAGCGGCGACGCGCGGTCGACCAGCCCCTTGCCATTGACCCTCATGCCAGTGCCTCCTTCACCTTCGAGGCCAGCTCGGTCTTCAGGATTTCATGGGTTATCGTGTTGCGGGTGACCACGATCCAGGCCGCACAGCCGCTCTCGTGGTACCACAGATCGCGCGTCACCCCGGCGGGGTTGTCGCGGTTGTGCACATAGTCGTCCCAGGCCACGTCGCCCGCCTCGGGGTCGGGGCGCTCCAGCGCCACGGCATCACCCACATAATAGAACTCGCGACGGTCGCGTTCGCCGCAATGAGGACAGGTAATACGCATCTCTTCTCTCCTCAGTGCAGGTTGTGCTGAGAGCCGGTGCCCTCTTCATCCATGATGCCCACCCCGGTGCGGAACCGGTCGAGCCGGTATTTGGCGGCCACCTCATGCGGGGTGTCGGTGGCCATCAGATGCGCCATGCACCAGCCCGAGGCCGGCACCGCCTTGAAGCCGCCATAGTTCCAGCCGCAGTCGATATAGAGCCCGTCGATGCCCTCCATCTTGTCGATGATCGGCGATCCGTCGGGGGTCATGTCCATGATCCCCCCCCACGAGCGCAGCACCTTGGCCTTGCCGATCATCGGCATCAGCGTCATCCCCGCCTCCATCACATGTTCCTTCATCGGCAGGTTGCCGCGGCTGGCATAGGAGGCGTAGAAATCCAGATCGCCGCCAAACACCAGCCCGCCCTTGTCGGATTGGCTCATATAGAAATGCCCCATGCCGAAGCTGACCACATGGTCGATCACCGGCTTCAGCCCTTCGGTGACAAAGGCCTGCAGCACATGGCTTTCGATCGGCAGGCGCCGCCCGGCCATTGCCGCCACCTGCCCCGACCGGCCGGCCACGATGATGGCGACCTTCTTGGCGCGGATCGGCCCGCGCGTGGTCTGCACGCCCTTGACCACGCCGTTTTCGATGTCGATGCCGGTGACTTCGCAGTTCTGGACCAGATCGACGCCGCGATCC
>NZ_JBFJVE010000264.1:0-3065 GCF_041624275.1 Shimia sp. | reverse complement strand
GTTCGCCGGTGTCGGGCTGCGAGATCAGCAGCTCGTCGAGATCGACGCCGAGCTTCTTGGCATAGAGCGGGTCCAGCGCGTGTTCGGCATCGACAAAGGCGCAGACACCGCCCTTTTTCTGCTCTTCGGCGATGCAGTGCAGTGTCAGCGTGGTCTTGCCCGAGCTTTCCGGGCCGTAGATTTCGATGATCCGCCCCTTGGGCAGGCCGCCGATGCCGAGCGCGATGTCGAGCCCCAGCGAGCCGGTCGAGGTGGCCTCGATCTCCTGGGCGGGATTGTCCGCCCCGAGCCTCATGATCGAGCCCTTGCCGAACTGGCGTTCGATCTGGGCCAGGGCGCTGTCCAGCGCCTTTTGCTTATCTGCCGATTTCTTGGTGCTCATCTCAAAAAGTTCTGCCGTTGCCATGGATTTGCTCCCTTATTCCACACACCGCCAAGCGCGGCAATGAAAGCTTGTGTTCCCGACTTGTTCTCACATCTTATGAGATCAAAACAAGAACATTTCAATAGAATTTTCCAAATTTCACTTTTTACAAGAAGCGTTAAAGAGTAGTTTACGCCTGAGCGAGGCATAGAACAAAATTCATTGAGGCGAATAAATGCTTGTTTTCTGGAAGGAAAAACTGGTTCTTCTGTCGGTACCCAAGACCGGGACCACCGCCCTGGAACTGGCCCTGGCGCCGCGGGCCGACATGGTCATTTCCAACCCGCCGGAACTGAAACATGCGCCGGTCTATCGCTACAACCGGTTTTTCCGCCCGATGTTCGAACGCGCCTGCAAGGAAGACAACATGCAGACCATGGCGGTGATGCGCGAACCGGTGAGCTGGCTGGGCAGCTGGTACCGTTTCCGCCGCCGCGACTCGATGATCGGCCATCGCAACGCCACCCACGAGGTCAGTTTCGACGACTTCGTCGAGGCCTATACGCGCGGTGACAGGCCGCCCTTTGCCAATGTCGGCAGCCAGGCGAAATTCCTCGAGCCGCGGCCCAACGGCACCAAGGTCGACCACCTGTTCCGCTATGAAGACCAGCCCGCCATCCTGCGCTTTCTCGAGGACCGGCTGGGCGCCGAGATCACCCTCACGCGCGAGAATGTCTCGCCGCGGATGGAGCTCGCGCTGTCGCCGCGCACCGAGACCCGGCTGCGGCAGAAATGCGCCGAGGAATTCGCGCTTTACGACAGCATCGCCTGACCGTCGCCAAGCGTCCGGCGCACCAGGCTGGTGAGATCGTTGAGCGAAAACGGCTTGGGCAGGAACACCGACCCGTCGATCTCGGCCTGCTTGTCGGTGAAACTGTCCTGCGCATAGCCCGACATGAAGATGACGCCGGTGTCCGGCCGGGTCTCGCGGGCGCGGCGGACCCAGCCGGGCCCGTCAAGGCCGGGCATGATCACGTCGCTGACGAAAAGATCGACATGCAGCGCCTCTTCCCCGAGCAGCTCCAGCGCCTCTTCGCCGCTGCCGGCCTCGAGCACCGTGAACCCGTGCAGGCGCAGGGCGCGCGAGGCAAAGCTGCGCACCGCGGCCTCATCCTCGACCAGCAACACCACCCCGCCGCCGTCGCAAAGCCCCGGGGCCGCCGGCGCCGCGCCTTCGCCGGCCGGGGCCGGCGTCTCGGGCTCGGCCGGCGCGTGGTGGGCCGGCAGCAGCAGGCGGAACACCGTGCCCTCGCCGGGCCGGCTGTCGACGAAGATATAGCCGCCGGTCTGCTTGACGATGCCATAGGCCGTCGACAGGCCAAGCCCGGTGCCCTCGCCCGTGCGCTTGGTGGTATAGAAGGGTTCGAAGATCTTCTGCTGTTTTTCGGGCACGATGCCACAGCCCTGATCCTCGACCTCGATACCGACATAATGGCCGGCGGGCACGGTGGCGCGGTCGCGTTCCAGCGGCTCGGCCAGCACCGTGTCGCGGGTGCGGATGGTGATTTTGCCGCCGCCCGGCATGGCGTCGCGGGCATTGACCACCAGATTCATCAGCACCTGTTCAAGCTGGCGGCGGTCGGCGCGTACCGGGGGCAGGTCCGGGTCATGGATCAGCTCGAGCGTGATCGTCTCGCCGACGAGGCGGTTCAGCAGATGGGTGAGATCGGCCAGCGTGTCGCGCATGTCCAGCGTTTCCGGGCGCAGGTTCTGCTTGCGCGAAAAGGCCAGCAACTGGCCCACCAGCGCCGCCGCGCGATTGGCGTTCTCGTTGATCTGCACCAGGTCGCGATAGGCCGGATCGCCCGGATCATGCCCCAGCAGCAACAGGTCGCAATGGCCGGTGATCGCCGTCAGCAGATTGTTGAAATCATGCGCCACCCCGCCGGCAAGCTGCCCGATGGCCTGCATCTTCTGGCTCTGCACGAACTGCGCCTCGAGCGTCTTCAGCTCGGTCGCATCGCTGAGCACGGTGATCAGCGACACCTCCTCGCCCTCGACCACCCGTTTCAGCGCCACCTGCACAAAGATCTCGCGGTCGCTGCGCCGCACCAGCAGAAACTCGGAATGCTGGCCGCCCCGACCGGCGGCGGCCTCGGAGAGCCAATCGCGGATCGACCGCCCCAGCCCCTCCATCAGGCTGTCGAGCGCAGTCCCCGGCCCGATCGGCTGGCCGAGAAGGTCGCGCGCGGCCCGGTTGGCCATCACCACCCGGCCATCGACGGAGAGTTTCAGCAGGGCCACCGGCAGGGCATCGAAAAAGGCCGCGTTGCCGGGCAGCGCCGGCACGGTCGTGGGCAACAGATAGATTTCCCGGCGCCCGGCCGACAGCGGGAACTCGGCCACCAGACACTGGCGGCTGCCCTCGGCCGTGGTGACGGTGTTGATTTCGCCGGCAACGCAGCCGTCGGGGCCGAAGACATCGCCGAGGTTGAGCGCCCGCGACCCCAGCACGTCCCGCGCGGCGGCGTTCATGAACAGGATCGACTCGCGCTGCCCGACGGTCAGCATCGGCAGCCGCGGAACCCCCTTGGCGGCAACGGTCGCGCCGGAAAGCTCCTGTTTCTGGATCTGCCAGTGAAAAAGATCCCGCCCAAGGTGGGCAACATGCAGGGTGAGGCGGCCACCCTGAACGATGCGC
>NZ_JBFJVE010000263.1:0-3073 GCF_041624275.1 Shimia sp. | reverse complement strand
GCTGGATTGCGGCACGATGAATTTCGCCGAGGCCGATTACCGCGCCACCGGCGCGCGTTTGGTCAGGCGCAGCTTTTCCCGCACCGCCTCGGGCCCGATCACCCGCGCCCCCATGGTCTCGATGATCGTCACCGCGCGTTCGACCAGCTGATAATTCTCGGCCAGAACGCCTTTGCCGAGCCACAGGTTGTCCTCGAGCCCGACCCGCACATTGCCGCCCGCCAGCACCGCCGCCGCGACATAGGCCATCTGGTCGCGCCCCAGCGAAAACGCCGACCAGGTCCAGCTTTCGGGCACGTTGTTGACCATGGCCAGGAAGGTGTTCATGTCGTTCGGCGCCCCCCATGGCACGCCCATGCAGAGCTGCACCAGCGCGTCGGGCTCCAGAATGCCATCGGCGACCAGCTGTTTGGCATACCACAGGTGGCCGGTGTCAAAGGCCTCGATCTCGGGCTTCACCCCCAGTTCGGTCATCATCCGGCCCATGGCCTGCAACATGCCCGGCGTGTTGGTCATCACGTAATCGGCCTCGGCGAAATTCATCGTGCCGCAATCCAGCGTGCAGATCTCGGGCAGGCAGTCGGCCACATGCGCCATGCGCTCGCTGGCGCCGACCATGTCGGTGCCGGCCACCGGCGGCAGCGGCGCCTCGACACCGCCAAAGACGATGTCGCCGCCCATGCCGGCGGTCAGGTTCAGCACCACGTCGACCTCGGCCTCGCGGATGCGATCGGTCACCTCGCGGTAAAGCGCCAGATCGCGGCTCGGCGCGCCGGTCTCGGGGTCGCGCACGTGGCAATGCACCACCGCCGCCCCAGCCTTGGCGGCAGCAATCGCGCTGTCGGCGATCTGTTTTGGCGAGCGCGGCACATGCGGGCTGCGATCCTGTGTGCTGCCCGATCCGGTCACGGCGCAGGTGATGAAGACCTCTTGGTTCATTTGCAAAGGCATGGCGATTCCCTTCTTTTCCTTGCCGCGAGTATCCCGCACTTGCCCACCGCCTTTTTCCGATTTACGCATTATATTTGATGATTTCCGAAAAAAGCCTCTTTCGGCCCGGCGAGGCCCCTTTGCGGACGGCGGTTCTGGTGCTGGATCGCAGCAACACGTTGAGCTTTGCCGCCGCCGTCGACCCGATGCGGGCCGCCAATCGCCGCGCCGGCAGGACCCTGTTCGACTGGCGGTTCCACACCGCCGATGGCGCGCCGGCGCAGCTGACCAGCGGGCTCCGGATCGACGGCCCGCCGATTGCCGCTCTGGACGGCTGCGACCTGCTGATCCTGGTCGCCGGCTTCGACCTCGAAGCCCACGCCCGCCCGCGCCTTCTGGCCTCGTTGCGGCGGCTGGCCACCAGCGGCGCGGCCATTGCCGCCATCGACGGCGCCCCCTGGCTGCTGGCCCGGGCCGGGCTGCTCGACGGGCGCCGCGCCACCACCCATTGGGAGGATCTCGAGGAGTTCGCCACCCGCTTTCCCGCCGTCGACACAAGGCGCGACCGCTTCGTGCTCGACCCGCCCTTTGCCACCTCGGGCGGTGCCGCACCGGGGCTGGACATGATGCTGCACCTGATCTCGAGCCGCTTCGGCGCCTCGCTGGCGGCACGCGTCGCCAGCGCCCTTGTCTATGATCCCCAGCCGGCCGGGGAACAGGCGGTCGGCGCCGGGGCCGCCGCGCGGCCGGTGCGTCGCCATCCGCTGATCGCCCGCGCGCTGGCGCTGATGGAAGCCCATCTCGACGACCCGCTGACGATCCCCGACATCGCCGCCCGGCTCAGCCTCTCGCCCCGCGCCCTCGAACAGCGTTTCGCCACCCACATGGCGCAGTCGCCGCTGGGCTTCTATTTGCAACTGCGCCTCAACGAGGCCCACCGGCTGGCGATCGATACCTCGATGAGCGTGCAGGAGATCGCCAGCGCCACCGGCTTTGCCTCGCAGGCCAGCCTGGCCCGCGCCTTTCGCAGGGCGCACGGGCTTTCGGTGCGCGACCTGCGCAGATCGCTTGGCCGATAAAAAACCCCGGGCTGGCCAAGCAACCCGGGGTTTCAAAGCTGTCGTGTGGCGGCAGGATCAGGCGCGCGCCTGCCCGATCAGTTTCAGGATGTCCTGCGCCGCCTCGGGGATGTTGGTGCCGGGGCCGAAGATCGCCTTGACGCCGGCCTTTTTCAGGAAGTCATAGTCCTGCTGCGGGATCACGCCGCCGCAGATGACGATGATGTCCTCGGCGTCCTTTTCCTTCAGCGCCTCGATCAGCTGCGGCGCCAGGGTCTTGTGACCCGCCGCCTGGCTCGAGATGCCGACCACGTGCACGTCGTTGTCGACCGCGTCCTGCGCCGCTTCGGCCGGGGTCTGGAACAGCGGGCCGACGTCGACGTCGAAACCGATGTCGGCAAAGGCGGTGGCGATCACCTTGGCGCCCCGGTCGTGGCCGTCCTGGCCCATCTTGACCACCAGCATGCGCGGGCGACGGCCCTCGGCCTCGGCAAAGTCATCCACCGATTTCTGGATCGCGGCAAAGCCTTCGTCGCCTTCGTAGGCGGCGCCATAGACACCGGCCAGGGTCTTGACCTCGGCGCGGTGCCGCCCGAATTCCTTCTCCATTGCCATGCTGATTTCCCCAACACTTGCCCGCGCGCGCGCCGCCTCCACTGCGGCCGCCAGCAGGTTCCCCCCTTGTTGCGCGACCCGCGTCAGCTCGTCGAGGGCCGCGCTACAGGCGGCCTCGTCGCGGCTCGCGCGGATGCTCTCGAGCCGGGCGATCTGGCTTTCGCGCACCGCCACGTTGTCGACATCGAGAATGTCGATCGCGTCTTCCTTTTCCTTGCGGTACTTGTTGACGCCGACGATCACCTCTTCGCCCTTGTCGATCATCGCCTGACGGGTCGCGGCCGATTCCTCGATCCGCAGTTTCGGCATCCCCGAGGCCACCGCCTTGGTCATACCGCCCATTTCCTCGACCTCTTCGATCAGCGCCCAGGCCTTCTGGATCAGATCGTCGGTCAGCGCCTCGACGTAGTAAGAGCCCGCCAGCGGATCGACCACATTGGTCACGCCGGTCTCTTCCTGCAGCACCAGCT
>NZ_JBFJVE010000262.1:0-3124 GCF_041624275.1 Shimia sp. | reverse complement strand
GACATGATCTGAACCCAATGAATCCCAACCCAATGACGCAAAACGGCCCGGTCCCTGAAATGGGCCGGGCCGTTTTTCGTTTGCGCAACCGGGCCGGGAAGCTTTGGCTTGGGGGGCTTCCGATCGGAAGAGGTGCTTCCCCTTGGTGGTGCAAACCGGCAGGTCGGGACGGGCCTGCCATTTCGTGTTGAGCGGACCGTGAGCGGGGGTTTGTGATCCGTCAATGTCGACTATGCGCGGCAAATGTGGCGAAACATGCGCAAAATCAGACAGAAATATGGCGTTTTCCCGCTAAGGTGGAAATTGTCTGTGTCGTTTCGGGAAACGACACCGGCCGGCCCTTTCCGGCGGCCAGCCGAATGCAGAACGGGCGCCGGTTGAATCGCAACCGGCGCCCGTGTTTTTACCCCTGTATACGTATCTCGGCGGGCTTAGCCCTTTTTCAGAACTTCGCGGCCGAGGGTCTCGGCGATCTGCACCGCGTTGAGGGCGGCACCCTTGCGCAGGTTGTCGCTGACGCACCACAGGTTGAGGCCGTTCTCGATGGTCGAATCCTGACGGATGCGGCTGATGAAGGTGGCGTAGTCGCCGACGCATTCCTTGGGCGTCACGTAGCCGCCATCTTCGCGCTTGTCGATCACCATGACGCCCGGCGCCTCGCGCAGGATGTCGCGAGCCTCGTCTTCGTCGAGGAAGTCTTCGAACTCGATGTTCACCGCTTCGGAGTGGCCGACGAAGACCGGCACCCGCACGCAGGTCGCGGTGACCTTGATCGACGGGTCGACGATCTTCTTGGTCTCGACGACCATCTTCCACTCTTCCTTGGTCGAACCGTCTTCCATGAAGACGTCGATATGCGGAATGACGTTGAAGGCGATGTCCTTGGTATAGACCTTGCGCTGGTAATCGTCGGTGGGGTTGTAGACCGATTTGGTCTGATCCCACAGCTCGTCGATCGCCTCTTTGCCCGAGCCGGAGACCGACTGATAGGTCGACACCACGACGCGTTTGATCTTGGCGCGGTCATGCAGCGGTTTCAGCGCCACAACCATCTGCGCGGTCGAGCAGTTGGGGTTGGCGATGATGTTCTTCTTGGCATAGCCGTGGATCGCCTCGGCGTTGCATTCGGGCACGATCAGCGGCACGTCGGGGTCGTAGCGGTAGAGCGACGAGTTGTCGATCACCACGCAGCCGGCGGCGGCCGAGATGGGCGCGTATTTCTTGGTGGCTTCCGAGCCCACGGCGAACAGCGCCATGTCCCATCCGGTGAAGTCGAAAGTGTCGAGATCCTGGGTCTTCAGTGTCTTTTCGCCAAAGGTGACCTCGGTGCCAAGGCTCCGGCGGCTGGCAAGGGCGGCGATTTCATCAACCGGGAACTGGCGCTCGGCCAGGATGTTCAGCATTTCGCGGCCCACGTTTCCGGTGGCGCCGACGACAACGACACGATAACCCATGTTACGTCTCCAAAGTTTCAGACGCGCTCTATTAGCGCCGAATCCCCTAGGACAAAAGGGGCCAGAGCCGGTTTTTCGTGAACTGGGGCATTTCGGGCCGCGATCAATGGTCTCAAGTGTCGTCCAGAAGCCGGCGGTAGAGCGCCACCAGCGCCTCGGCCTCGCGGTCGAGGCCGAAATCGGCGATCACCCGCGCCCGCCCGGCCTGCCCCATGGCGGCAAGATCGCGCCCCAGCATGCGCGCGATGGCCCCGGTGAGGGCGGCGGCATCGTCCTTGGGCACGATCTCGCCGCAGGCCGGGGTGGTGAAATCGGCAAAGGCGCCGACATCGGTGGCCACCACAGGCACCGCGCAGGAAAGCGCCTCGAGCGGGGTCAGGCCAAAACCCTCGAGCAGCGAGGGCGCGACGTAGAGCGCCAGCGCGTTATAGGCGCGCGGCATCTCGGTCAGCGGCAGTTCGTCCTTGAACAGGATGCGGTCCTGCAGGCCGGCCTCGGCGATGCGCGCCTTCAGCGCTTTGCCATAGTCGGCGTTGTCGGGGGTGATGCGGCCCATGATGATCGCCGAATGATCGGGGTGATCGGGCAGCAGCGCGCACATGGCCTCGACGAAATGATGGGTGCCCTTCATCGGTCGCACCCGGCCGAAACAGCCGATCAGCCTTTGACCGCCGCTGGCGAAGACATCCGAGGGTGCGGGGGCAAAGACCTCGGTGTCGACCCCATGCGGGATCAGCTCCGGGGCGCCGGGCATCACCGAGGCATTGACCGGCGTGGTGGCGACGATGGCATCCATCTTGCCGGTCATCCAGTTGGTCAGGCCGCCGCGTTGGCGCGGGCTTGACGAGGTGAAGACCAGTTTCAGCCGCATCAGCCCGAGGCCGCGCAGCAGGAGGCCCAGCAGCATCTCGTTGTTGCGCCGCGCGTGCCAGACCCGCAGGCGGCGTTTCAGGAAGGGCAGTTTCCACAGCGGCACGAAGGGCAGGCCGCCGGGCAGGGCGATGCCGGTGGCGACGATGCCGATGCGGCGCGCCTGATGTGGCACCAGCGCGATCACCGTCGCCGTCACCCCCGACAGGCGGCTGTTGAGGTTGGGGGCGATGACCTCGATGTCGGAGTGCTTCATGTGCTGCGCCTGGTCTGATCAGTCGGTTCTGTCCTGGCTGAACAGATAGATGAAAACCCCGGCCAGTGTAAGCGCGCCGAACAGCGCAAACAGGCTCTGATAGGCCAGTGTCGGCGCGGTCTCGGACAGCGCGCCGTGCAGCTTGCCCGACAGCGGCTGCATCACCCCGACCCCGCCGATGCCGAAGAGATTGAGCAGGGTGACGCCGCGCCCGGTCAGATGCGGTGGAAAGAAGCTGCGGGCATGGGCGATGATGACCGGGAAGGAGGCGCCGAAAAAGCCGACCGCCGCCATCATCGCGATCGCCGGCACCGGGCCGGTGTCGATCCAGCGGGCCAGCGCGAAACAGGCCAGCGCCACGATGGCATTGCCGATCAGCACCACCCATTTGCGGGTGCCGAAGATGCGGTCGGCGGGCCCGTAGGTCAGGGTGCCGGCGATCATCGCCAGCCCCATCACCAGTGAGGCGCTGCCGATCTGGGCGGTGCTCATGGCAAAGACATCATCGAGATAGGGGCCGATCCACAGCCCGCGGATGCCGGCG
>NZ_JBFJVE010000261.1:0-3127 GCF_041624275.1 Shimia sp. | reverse complement strand
GCATGCGCGAGACGCTCGGCTACCACTCGACCCTGCAACGCGGCTACGCGGTGGTGCGCGGCGACGGGGCGGTGGTCACCGGCCCCGAGGCCGCCGGCAAGGCGAGCGAGATCGAAATCGAGTTCGCGGGCGGGCGGATCACCCTCGGTCAGCGCCCTGCGCCCCGCAAATCCGCCGCCCCCCCGGCGCCGCCGGGTCAGGGCAGCCTGTTCTGACACCGGCTTTCTCTTGCCGAAAATATCCCGGGGAACGTCTGCTTTCATCCGGAAAGCGGACGTGGGGCAGCGCCCCTGCGCCGGTGCCGCCTGCACAGGTCGCAAAAGGTTTCACCGGTGCAGCGCCGCCACCCGCGGATCCATCACCCGGCGCCACCGGCCGGGCCACAGCGCCAGCGCCGCCATCACCGGCAGCGCATGGGGTAGCACCGGCATCGCGGCCGGGTCCAGTTCCAGCGCCGGATAGGGGCGCGAGGGGTGCAGGTGATGGTCCGAGTGGCGCGGTGCGTTGAGCATCATCGCGCTCGAGAACGGGTGCGGCGCATTCCAGCTGTGCTGCGGCCCCACCGGGGCCAGCCGTCCGTCGGCGCCGCGCTGCCGGCGCAGCCCATAGTGCTGCACGTAATCCGACAGCAGAAGCTGCATCTGCGCATAGCCGGCCAGCAGGATCAGCGCCGCCGCCCCGCCGGGCCCGGCAAGGGCCGCGGCCAGCCCGACCGCCGCCACGCCGCCGCCGACATAGGCCGCATAGGGATGCCGCCAGACCTGCCCCCGGCGCCGCGCCCAAAGCGCGTTTTCGGCCCGCAGCCCCTTGCCAAAGGACCCGATCCAGGCCCGGGGCCAGAAGTGGTAGAAGCTCTGCCCCAGAGCGGCGCTGTTGGGGTCCATGGCGCTGGCGGCCCAGCGGTGATGCACATGCGGATGGGCCGAGGCATGGTGGCCGAAAAGCAGCGAGACATAGACCGCGACCCCCAGCCGGCGCGGCCCGCGCCGCGGCCTGTGGATCAGCTCGTGGGCATTGGCATTGCTGACCTGCCCGAAAAAAAGGCCGAAGGCCGCGAAACAGGCCAGCCGCTCCCATATCGCGTGCCCGCTGTCGCCTCCGACGGCAAAGACCGCGACCGGCAGCAGTGCCAGATGCGCCGCCCCCAGGATCAGCGACAGGCGCGCGCCCGAGGGGAATTCACCGTCGGCGCCACGCCGGCCCGCCGCGCCCCGCAGCAGGCGGTCCATCATCGCCACGAAAAGCGTCAGGTACAGCAGCGCCACAAGGCACCAGAGGCCGCCCGAGAGACCGGCCATGGCCAGCAGCAAGACCGGCAGCAGCGTGGCCGCGCCAAACCATGTCATCCTCGCGTTCCTCCCTTCCGGTGCAGCGCATCATAGCGGATCGACCGGTTTGGGAAACAGCCGCTGGTCAACGCGGCGCGGATTGCGCCCCCGGGCAACGCATACGGGCGCATGCATGTCGTTTTTGGCTCGCTGTGACGCGCCATCAGGGGCTAGGTTGCGCACAACACCAATTCGCGGGGAACCACCATGGCGCTGGACGAAGCCAAGAAGGGCATCTGGAAATCGGGCAAGGGCAAGGGCCGCAAGACGCCCAAGGGGCGGCAGCTGGACGATGCGGCCCATGACGAGGTTCTGGCCCTGCTCGGGGATCGCCCGCGTCGGCGCGACCTGCTGATCGAGTTCCTGCACCTGATTCAGGATGCGCATGGCCATATTTCGGCGGCCCATATCCGCGCCCTGGCCGAAGAGCTGCGCACCGGCCAGGCCGAGATCTTCGAGGTGGCCAGCTTCTACGCTCATTTCGACGTGATCCGCGAAGACGAGGTGCCGCCGCCGGCACTGACAATCCGGGTGTGCGATTCGCTGTCCTGCGAGCTGGCCGGCGCCGAACGGCTGCAAAAGGCGCTGCAAGCCGGGCTGGATCCGGCAGAGGTGCGCGTGCTGCGCGCGCCCTGCATGGGGCGCTGCGACACCGCGCCGGTGCTCGAGATCGGCCACAACCATATCGACCACGCCACGCCCGAAAAAGTGCAGGCGGCGATTGCCGCCGGCGACACCCATGTGCATGTGCCCGCCTATCAGACCCATGACGCCTATGTGGCCGAGGGCGGCTATCGGGCGCTGGCATCGCTGCGCGACGGCGGGGATTGGCAGGACGTGCAGGAGCAGATCAAAGAGGCTGGTCTGCGCGGCCTCGGCGGCGCGGGCTTCCCCTCGGGCACCAAATGGGGGTTCGTGCGCGCCAACGACGGCCCGCGCTATCTGGCGGTGAACGGCGACGAGGGCGAGCCGGGCACCTTCAAGGATCGCTATTACCTCGAGCGCAGCCCGCATCTGTTCCTCGAAGGCATGCTGATCGCGGCATGGGCGGTCGAGGCGGAAAAAGCCTTTATCTATATGCGCGATGAATATCCGGCGGTGCTGAAGATCCTCGCCGACGAGATCAGCGCGCTGGAAGCGGCGGGCGTGGTGGCGCCGGGCTATATCGATCTGCGGCGCGGCGCTGGCGCCTATATCTGCGGCGAAGAAAGCGCGATGATCGAATCGATCGAAGGCAAACGCGGCGAGCCGCGCCACCGTCCGCCTTTCGTGGCGCAGGTGGGTATCTTTGGTCAGCCGACGCTGGTGCATAATGTCGAGACGCTCTACTGGATCGCCCGCATCTGCCGCGAAGGCCCCGAAGTGCTGAATGCGGTGGAAAAGAACGGTCGCAAGGGGCTGCGGTCCTTCTCGGTCTCGGGCCGGGTGAAAAATCCGGGCGTACATCTGCTGCCCTCGGGATCGACCATCATGGATGTGATCGACGCCTGCGGCGGCATGGCCGAGGGGCATGAATTCAAGGCCTATCAGCCCGGCGGGCCGTCGTCGGGTCTGCTGCCGGCCAGCATGAACGACATCCCGCTGGATTTCGACATGTTGCAACCGCATGGCACCTTCATCGGCTCAGCCGCAGTGGTGGTGCTGGGCCATCAGGATAGTGCTCGCGATGCGGCGCTGAACATGCTGCGCTTCTTTGAAGATGAAAGCTGTGGTCAGTGTACGCCCTGCCGGGTTGGCTGTGAAAAGGCGGTCAAGCTGATGCAGGCCGAGCATTGGGACACCGGCCTTCTGGAAGAGCT
>NZ_JBFJVE010000260.1:0-3135 GCF_041624275.1 Shimia sp. | reverse complement strand
TGGCGCAGGCCGTCCTCGAGATAGAAGGTGACGCGGTGGTCGGACATGGCGGCACGCTAGTGGGGGCGCGCGGGCAGGGCAAGCGGGGCGCGCCGCCCTTGTCTGTCCGCATCGCCCCGTCCATATAGGCAGGCAATGAGCAGGAGGTGCAGATGAGCGAGAATTCCTTTCCCGGCTGGCACGGCACCACCATCATCGGCGTCAAGAAGGCGGGCCGGGTGGTGATCGCCGGTGACGGGCAGGTCTCGCTGGGGCAGACCGTCATCAAGGGCAGCGCCCGCAAGGTGCGGCGCCTGTCGCCCGGCGGCCATGAGGTGGTGGCCGGGTTTGCCGGTTCGACCGCCGATGCCTTCACCCTGCTCGAGCGGCTCGAGACCAAGCTCGAGGCAACCCCGGGCCAGCTGGCGCGGGCCTCGGTCGAGCTGGCCAAGGACTGGCGCACCGACAAATACCTGCAAAAGCTCGAGGCGATGCTGATCGTCTCGGACGGCAAGGAGATTTTCGTCATCACCGGCGCCGGCGACGTGCTCGAACCCGAGCATGACGTGGCGGCGATCGGCTCGGGCGGCAATTTCGCCCTGGCTGCGGCGCGCGGCATGATGGACAGCGACAAATCGGCCGAAGAGGTGGCCCGCGCCGCGATGGCCATCGCCGCCGACATCTGTGTCTATACCAACGGAAACCTGACCGTCGAAACCATCGGCGGCTGAAAACAGGCCCTGTTGCCGCCGGTTTCGCGGCAAACACAAGGCCTGAAGGATTTGACATGACCGACCTGACCCCCCGTGAAATCGTCTCGGAGCTGGACCGTTTCATCATCGGCCAGAACGATGCCAAACGCGCCGTGGCCGTGGCGCTGCGCAACCGCTGGCGGCGCAAGCGGCTGCCCGACGATCTGCGCGAAGAGGTCTATCCCAAGAACATCCTGATGATCGGCCCGACCGGGGTCGGCAAGACCGAGATCAGCCGCCGGCTGGCGAAACTGGCCAAGGCGCCCTTCATCAAGGTCGAGGCGACCAAGTTCACCGAGGTCGGCTATGTCGGCCGCGACGTGGAACAGATCGTCCGCGATCTGGTCGACAGCGCCATCGCCATGACCCGCGAATTGATGCGCGACGAGGTCAAGGCCAATGCCCACCAGGCCGCCGAAGAGCGGGTGATCGCCGCCATTGCCGGCGAGGACGCGCGCGAAGCCACCCGCGAGATGTTCCGCAAGAAGCTGAAATCAGGGGCGCTGGACGACACCGTGATCGAGCTGGAAATCGCCGATTCCTCGAACCCGATGGGCGGTCTTTTCGACATGCCCGGCCAGCCCGGCAGCCAGATCGGCATGATGAATCTCGGCGATCTCTTCGGCAAGGCCATGGGCGGGCGCAAGACCCGCAAGCGGATGACCGTTGCCGAAAGCTACGAGGTCTTGATCTCGGAAGAGGCCGACAAGCTTCTCGACGACGAGACCGTGACCCGCGCGGCGCTGGAAGCGGTCGAACAGAACGGCATCGTCTTCCTCGACGAGATCGACAAGGTCTGTGCCCGCCAGGAGGCGCGCGGCGGCGATGTCAGCCGCGAGGGCGTGCAGCGCGATCTCTTGCCGCTGATCGAGGGCACCACCGTCAGCACCAAGCACGGCCCGGTCAAGACCGACCATATCCTGTTCATCGCCTCGGGCGCCTTCCATATCGCCAAACCCTCGGATCTCTTGCCCGAACTGCAGGGCCGGCTACCGATCCGGGTCGAGCTGCGGGCGCTCAGCGAAGAGGATTTCGTGCGCATCCTGACCGAGACCGACAACGCGCTGACCCTGCAATATACCGCGCTGATGGGCACCGAAGAGGTCAAGGTCGGCTTTACCGAAGACGGCATCCGCGCGCTGGCCCATATCGCCGCCGAGGTCAATCAAAGCGTCGAGAACATCGGCGCCCGCCGGCTCTACACGGTGATGGAGCGGGTCTTTGAAGAACTCAGTTTCACCGCCCCGGATCAATCCGGGCTCGAGGTCACGGTGGATGCGGATTTCGTCGAGAAGAACCTCGGCGAGCTGACCAGGTCGACCGACCTCAGCCGCTACGTGCTGTGACCGGCACCGGCCCTCATGCCGGTCGCCCCGGCGTGACCGGGCGGCTGGTCCTGTTGGTGTCGCTCTTGGTGCTGGCGGGTTGCGTCGACCGGGTCGCGGCGCCGGTGATCGCCGCCGATACCCTGTCCGGCGGCCACCGGGTCGAGGTGCTGGTGGCCACCAACCGGGCCCGCAACGAGGCCGGCTTCTTCGATCGCGGGCGGCAGCAAGAGCTTCAGTTTGCCCGCGCAGAAGTGTCGATCCCGCCGGTGCACCGGCCCGGCGACGCGCCGCGCTACAGCCCCGAGCCCAAGCCCGACCGCCATTTCGCCCTGACCGCCGAAGACCCGATCGCCGGCGAGCGGGCCTTTGTCGCCGCCCTGCGGCAGGCGCTGTCGCAACGCCCGCCCGAACATCGCGAAGTCACGCTTTACGTGCACGGCTTCTACAACGGCTATGCCGATGCGGTGTTCCGCATGGCCCAGATGCACAGCGACTTTGCCATGAAGGGCGTGCCGGTGGCCTTTTCCTGGCCCAGCGCGGCTTCGCCAGCCGGCTATGCCTATGACCGCGACAGCGTGCTTTATTCGCGCGACGCGCTCGAGCGGGTGATCGGCCTTGCCGCCCGTGCCGGGGCCCGCAACCTGGTGCTCCTAGGCCACAGCATGGGCAGTTTCCTGGTGATGGAGACCCTGCGCCAGGCCGATCTGAAGCGGCCGGGCTGGGTGGCGCAGAACGTCGATGCGGTGGTGCTGATGTCGCCCGACATTTCCGTCGACGTGTTCCGCGCCCAGACCGGGGACATGCGCCGCCTGCCGCGCGAATTCATCGTCGTCACCTCGCAGAAAGACGTCGCGCTGCGCCTGTCGACTCGGGTCAGCCTCGAACGCGACCGGCTCGGGCTGGGCAACAGCGCCGCGACCCTATCCGATCTGCCGATCACCTTTGTCGATCTCACAGATTTCAGCGATCGCGACACCAATTCGCATTTCGTGGCGGCGGAATCGCCGGCGCTGATCGCCCTCATTGCCGCCGCCAATGACCTGCCGGGCCATGTCGAACCCGGCAACCGCACCCTG
>NZ_JBFJVE010000259.1:0-3201 GCF_041624275.1 Shimia sp. | reverse complement strand
GGCTGCGCCGCCAGATGCTGCTTCAGGGCGCGACCCCGCGCGCCAGCGCCGCCGAACGCATCGTGCGCCGTTTCTGCGACCTTCTGGCCGAGGGCTATCGCTCGGGCCGGCCGATGCTGGATTACGCCGAGATGCTCGACATCACGCCGACCCACCTGACCCGGGTCTGCCGCCAATGCGCCGGGCTGACCGCGGCCGAGATGCTCGGACAGGTGGTGCAGCACGAGGCGCGCCAGATGCTGATCCGCACCACGCTGCCGATCAACGAGATCGCCGACTTCCTCGGCTTTGGCAGCGCCGCCTATTTCACCCGTTTCAGCCAGCAGCATTTCGGCGCCGCCCCCAGCCAGATTCGGCGGGCCGCCAACCCCGAGGGCTGATCGCCCTCCCTGCCCAATGCGCCGGGCAAGACGGGAGGAAACCGCCACAATCCGCCATCACGGCCGTTTTTCGACGCCACAGATGTCGCTTTTGTGCCAACAAGTGACGATCGAGAACATTGACGTCGCGACATATCTGGTGCCGAATACCCTTCACAACTTTGCCAGAGCCGAAAGAAACCGGCCCGAGCAACAATAAGATCGGAGAACCGCCCGCAAATGACGGCGCAGGTTTTCCGGATGGGGGAGATAGATGCCAGCTGCTGCCAGCTACCTGACCTGTGGTGCCGTCGCTCCGGCGACCGGCGCCCCCGTGCCCTTGCCGGCACCCGTCCGGCCAGGCAGGCCGATGTCCCCCCGCTGACGACGCATTCACGCCGCCTTGTCCGCATCGCGGCATTCGCACTTGAGCGGGAATACCCCGCCGGGATCCACGAAACAGACCAACAGGGAATCTCATGGGACTGTTTATTCTTAGACGGGTCGCAATGATGATCTTCACGGCACTCTGCCTGACGTTCATCGTGTTTTTCATGACCAATCTCTATCCCAACCTCGAGAAACTGGCCAAATCCCAGGGCAACTTCCGGATGTCGGACGAAGCCGTGGCCTCCTATCTCGGGGATCGCGGATATCTGCAATCCTCACCGATCAAATATGCCCAGTGGCTGGGGCTGATGCCCGGCTATCGCACCGTCAAGGAAGACGGCTCGCTGGTCGGCAAATGCGTCCGCCCCGGCGTCACGCCCGAGGACACGCCGCGGTTCTGCGGCATCCTGCAGGGCGACTGGGGCTTTTCGACCGTGGCCAAGGCACCGGTGGCCAGCGTGCTGGGATCGCGGCTGGCCAATACCGGCAAGCTGATGTTCTGGGTGATGGTGGTGATGGTGCCCTCGGCGCTGATCATCGGGGTGCTGGCCGGGATGCGCGAGGGCAGCCGCACCGACCGCTCGTTCTCGACCATCTCGATCCTGTCGACGGCGACACCGGAATATGTCTCGGGGGTGATCTTCATCGCGCTCTTGGCCTCGACCCGGCAGGGGCTGGGGCCGATCCTGCACGACTGGGGGCTGATCGAGGGCAAGGCGCTGTTCAAGGGCACCGCCAAGACCGCGATGGACGACGCCAACCTGGCGAACTTCACCCTGCCGGTCCTGACCATCGCGCTTTACGGCATGGGCTATATCGCCCGCATGACCCGCGCCTCGATGGCCGAGGTGATGACGGCGCAATATATCCGCACCGCGCGGCTCAAAGGGGTGAGCTTTGGCAATGTCGTGCTGAAACACGCCCTGCGCAACGCCCTGATCGCGCCTTTCACGGTGATCATGCTGCAGTTTCCCTGGCTGCTGAACGGCGTGGTCATCGTCGAGACCCTGTTCTCCTATTCCGGCTTCGGCTGGCAACTGGTGAACGCGGCCGGCAACAACGATATCGAGATGCTGCTGGCGGTCTCGGTGGTTTCGGTTTTCGTGGTGCTGGTGACACAGCTGATATCCGATATCGGCTATGTCTATCTCAACCCGCGCATTCGCATTTCATAGGAAGGAGCCAGACCCATGGACCCATTGACCTGGCCCCAGATTCTTCTGCGTGTGCTGTTCCAGTTTTCGCCGGTGTGGATTGCGCTTTTCGTGACCTTCACGCTTTCCATCGTCTACAAGCGCCGCCTCGGGCTCTATGGCAAGCTGTTCGACAGCACCATCGGCATGGTCGGCTTCTTCCTGGTGATGTTCTGGGTCTACACGGCGCTTTTCGTCGGCCTGTTCGACATGATCGCCACCCATGACCCGCTGAGCCAGCTTTCGGGGATGAAGAACAAACTGCCCGGCACCCCGGTGCGCGGCGCGGATGCCGCCGAATGCGCCGCCTCGTGCTGGTATCTTCTGGGCGGCGACAACCTGGCGCGCGACGTCTTCAGCCGCATGGTGCACGGCAGCGTGATCGTCATCGTCATCGCCCCCTTCGCGACGCTCTTTGCCTTCATGGTCGGCATCACGCTGGGGCTGCCGGCGGGCTATTTCGGCAGGCGGCTGGACACGGTGCTGTCCTTCTTTGCCAACCTGATCCTCGCCTTCCCGGTGATCCTGCTGTTCTATCTGCTGGTGACACCCGAGATCGTCGCCACCGGCATTCCGAACTACATGGCGATGGTGCTTTTCGTGTTCCCGATCGTCTTTGTCGCGGTGCTGCTGAACTCGCGCTATTACACCCGGCCCAAGCTGCGCAATCCGCTGCTGGCGGTGGTGCTGGTGGTGATGGTCTGGTTCTATCTCTCGGGGATTTCCGCCCCGGGCACGGTGATCAACGTGCTGCCGAGCTTCCTTGACCTGTTCAACATCAACAGCGGCATCCTGGTGGTTTTCGTCTCGGTGGTCTTCGTCAATTCGCCGACCGTGTTCCGCATCGTGCGCGGCCTGGCGCTGGACATCCAGACCCGCGACTATGTCGCCGCCGCCCAGACCCGCGGCGAGGGCCCGTGGTACATCATGCTGTGGGAGATCCTGCCCAACGCCCGTGGGCCGCTGATCGTCGATTTCTGCCTGCGCATCGGCTATACCACGATCCTTCTCGGCACCCTCGGCTTCTTCGGCCTCGGCCTGCCGCCGGAGAGCCCGGACTGGGGCACCACGATCAATGACGGGCGCAAGCTGCTGGCGATCTATGCCCACCCGGCGCTGGTGCCCGCCTTCTCGCTGCTGAGCCTGGTGCTGGGGCTCAACCTCTTGGCGGACGGGCTGCGCGAGGAAAGCCTGCGCGACTGACGCCTCACCCGAGGGGAGGGGGGGGGGGGGGGGGGGGGGGGGGGGGGGGGGGGGGG
>NZ_JBFJVE010000258.1:0-3205 GCF_041624275.1 Shimia sp. | reverse complement strand
GATGATCGCGGTCAGGATGATGGTGAAGACCAGGAAGGGCCACAGTTTGATACGCTCGGCCAGGGTGCCCGAGACGATCGAGGCGGTGGTGGCGCAGAACATCAGCTGGAAGAAGAAATCCGAGCCGGTCGAAGCATAGCCGTAGTCATCGGCCGCATCCGAGGTCACGCCCACCGCTTCCAGAACACCGGGGCCCCAGACGCCCGACAGGATGCCGTCCACCGACCATGTGCCCAGCGGGTACATCAGGTTGTAGCCGATCAGATAGTAGAAGATCGCCGCCAGCGAGAACAGCGCGACGTTCTTCATCAGCTGCATGGTGACGTTCTTGGACCGCACCAGACCGGCTTCGAGCATCGCGAAACCGGCCGCCATCCAGAACACCAGGAAGCCGCCGATCAGGAACAGAAGCGAGTTCAGAATAAAGACCGAGTCGGTCGAGGCATTGACGCCCGGAACCGGGCCTTCCTCGGCCAGGCCTGCCACGGGCAGCGCCACAAGGGCGGCCGGCAGGGCAAATTTCATCAGGGTATTCATGAGTGTTTTCCTTTCCACGCGCCGCTCAGATGGCGTCGGCGTCGGTTTCACCGGTGCGCACGCGAACCGCCTGCTGCACGTCCAGAACAAAGATTTTGCCGTCGCCGATCTTGCCGGTCTGCGCGGTCTTGGTGATGGTTTCCACAGCCTGGTCGGCCATCGAGGCCGGCACCACCAGTTCAAGCTTGACCTTGGGCACGAAGTTCACCGCGTATTCCGCGCCGCGATAGATTTCCGTATGGCCCGACTGCGAGCCGAAACCCTTGATCTCTGTGACCATCATGCCGCCAACCCCGATCCCGGTCAGCGCTTCGCGAACCTCTTCGAGCTTGAACGGTTTGATTGTTGCGATAATCAGTTTCACCGTCTTTTCCTTTTCCCATATGCAGGGGGGCCTGCGTTGCAGAGGCAGAAAAGCCTTCACAACGCCGGGAATCGAAGCTTTCCGGGCAAGAATGCGTCGAATTTCCGATCAAAACGCACATTTTTTGCACGCTTTTGCGTTTGTGGCTATTTTTTAAGCACAACAAAAAGCGCTTAGCGAGGCAAGGAACCTCAACATCAGCGGCCATCCCGGTTAAGCTGTCGACAACAGAAACATGGCAGGCAAAGCAGCTCATGGGTGATTCAGGTCGCAGGAAGCCGCCGCTGGTGGCCGAGAACAGATATGGCAGGGCGGGTGCCGCCCGGCGCAAGCCTGCCCCCAACCCCAAACCCAAGGCAAAGCCCGCAAAGCGCAAGAAGGCCCCGGCCCGCAAGGCCCCGCGCAACCCGGTGCTGGCCTTTCTGCTGGGCCTCATACGCGGCCTCTGGCGGGTGGTCTGGGGCTTTACCTGGCGGGTCGGCGCCATCATCGGCGCCATCGTCGCGCTGTCGGTGGGCTATCTCTACACCACCCTGCCCGAGCTTGACGAATTGCTCGACGGGCGGGCGCGCGGCTCGGTCACGCTGCTGGACCGCGACGATCAGGTCTTTGCCTGGCGCGGCGACCAGTTCGGCGGCGTCGTCACCGCCGACAGCGTGTCGCCCGATCTGCGCAACGCCATCGTCGCCACCGAGGACAAGCGCTTTTACTGGCATTTCGGCATCAGCCCGCGCGGCGTCGCCAGCGCGGTGCGCATCAACCTCTCCGAGGGGCGCGGCCCGCTCAGCGGCCACGGCGGCTCGACCATCACCCAGCAGACCGCCAAGCTGCTGTGCCTCGGGGTGGCCTTCGACCCCGAGGCCTGGGACAGCGAGGCCGACTACGTGCGCGACTGCCGCCGCTCGTCGCTGTGGCGCAAGGCCAAGGAAGCCACCTATGCGCTGGCGATGGAGGTCAAATACTCCAAGAACGACATTCTCTCGATCTATCTCAACCGCGCCTATATGGGCGGCGGCGCCTATGGCGCCGAGGCCGCGGCGCAGCGCTATTTCGGCAAGCCGGCGGCGGTGCTCAGCCCTTCGGAAAGCGCGATGATCGCCGGGCTCTTGACAGCGCCCTCGACCCTGGCCCCGACCTCGGACCTCAGGCGTTCGCAGGACCGGGCGGCGACGGTGCTGCGGCTGATGAACGAACAGGGCTATCTCGGCGATGCGGAAACCGCCCATTGGCAGGCCAACCCGGCGACCCTTTCCGAGGCCGCCGAGGCCCGCGCCGGGGGCTATTTCGCCGACTGGGTGATGGGCTCGGGCCCCGAGTTCTTCACCCGCAACACCACCGAGGACGTGATCCTCAAGACCACGCTCGATCCGCGCATCCAGGAGGCCGCCGAGGCGGGGCTGGAATGGGTCTTTGAAAACCGCGTCCGCGAGGGCTCGCAGGCGCAGGCGGCGATCGTGGTGATGTCGGCCGACGGCGCGGTGCGGGCGATGGTCGGCGGCCGCGACACCCGCGCCTCGGGCGCCTTCAACCGCGCGGTACAGGCCAAGCGCCAGACCGGCTCGGCCTTCAAGCCCTTCGTCTATGGCACGGCGCTGGACCTCGGCTATGCCCATGACGACCTGGTCGAGGACGCGCCCTATTGCCTCGACGTGCCGGGCTCGGGCGAATGGTGCCCGCGCAACTATACCGGCAAGCATTACGGCATGGTGACGCTGACCGAGGCGCTGAAGAATTCGCTCAACATCCCCGCGGTGCGGGTCTCGGAAAGCGTCGGCCGCGAAAACGTGCGCAAGGTGGCCAGCGAATTCGGCATCGAAAGCGATCTCGCGGCGGGGCCGGCGCTGGCGCTGGGGGCCTCGGAAAGCTCGCTTCTGGAGATGACCGGCGCCTATGCCGGCATTCTCAACGGCGGCTCGTCGGTGACGCCCTATGGGCTGATCGAGCTGCGGCTGGCGGGCGATCCCGACCCGCTGATGGGCAGCGGCGGCGGCATCGGCGAGCGGGTGATCACCGAGGCGGCGGCGCGCGAGCTGATCTATATGATGGAAAAGGTGGTCAGCGAGGGCACCGGCGCCCGCGCCGCCCTGCCCGGCTGGCAGGTCGCCGGCAAGACCGGCACCACCCAGGCGGCGCGCGATGCATGGTTCATCGGCTTCACGGCGGAATATGTCGCCGGGGTGTGGATGGGCTATGACGACAACACGCCGCTCACCGGGGTCACCGGCAGCGGATTGCCGGCCGAGATCTGGCACGAGGCGATGCGGCGGGTGCATGAGGGGCTGACGCCCACGCCCCTGCCCGCCT
>NZ_JBFJVE010000257.1:0-3214 GCF_041624275.1 Shimia sp. | reverse complement strand
TGCCGAGGGCCAGCGCCGCTATGTCGAGTCGCTCTCGGCCTATGCGCGCCAGTTCCTCGACATGATGGAAAAGCCCGATGTCGACCATATCAGCGGCCTCAGCCCGGCGATTTCCATCGAGCAGAAGACCACCTCGAAGAACCCGCGTTCGACCGTCGGCACGGTGACCGAGATCTATGACTATCTGCGGCTGCTGTTCGCCCGCGTCGGCACCCCCTATAGCCCGGCCACCGGCCTGCCGATCGAGGCCCAGCAGGTGCAGGACATGGTCGACCGGATCATGGCGCTGGAGGAGGGCACGCGCGGCTACCTGCTGGCGCCGATCGTGCGCGACCGCAAGGGCGAGTACCGCAAGGAATTTCTCGAACTGCGCAAGCAGGGGTTCCAGCGGGTCAAGGTGGACGGCGCCTTCTACGAACTCGACGAGCCGCCCAAGCTGGACAAGAAGTTCCGCCACGACATCGACGTGGTGGTCGACCGGATCGTGGTCCGCGCGGGGCTCGAGACGCGGCTGGCCGACAGTCTGCGCACGGCGCTGGACCTGGCCGATGGCATCGCGGTGCTGGAAACCGCGCCGAAAGAGGGCGAGCCCGAGCGCATCACCTTTTCCGAGAATTTCGCCTGTCCGGTCAGCGGCTTTACCATCCCCGAGATCGAGCCGCGGCTGTTTTCCTTCAACGCCCCCTTCGGGGCCTGCCCGGAATGCGACGGGCTGGGGATGGAGCTGTTCTTCGACGAACGGCTGGTGGTGCCCGACCAGACGCTGAAGCTGTACGACGGGGCGCTGGCCCCATGGCGCAAGGGCAAGTCGCCCTATTTCCTTCAGACCATCGAGGCCATCGCCCGCCACTATGGTTTCGACAAGAACACGCCGTGGAAGGACTTGCCCGAGAAGGTCAAACAGGTCTTCCTGCGCGGTTCGGGCGAAGAGGAGATCGACTTCCGCTATGACGAAGGCGGCCGGGTCTATCAGGTCAGCCGCGCCTTCGAGGGGGTGATCCCGAACATGGAGCGCCGCTATCGCGAGACCGACAGCAACTGGATCCGCGAGGAGTTCGAGCGCTACCAGAACAACCGCCCCTGCCATACCTGCCGCGGCCACCGGCTGCGCGAAGAGGCGCTGGCGGTGAAGATCGCCGGGGTCCATGTCGGCCATGTGGTGCAGATGTCGATCCGCGAGGCGCTGGACTGGATCAGCGATGTTCCCAATCACCTGACAGCGCAGAAACAGGAGATCGCCCGCGCCATCGTCAAGGAAATTCGTGAACGCCTTGGGTTCCTGAATAATGTGGGTTTGGAATACCTTACGCTGTCACGTTCCAGTGGAACATTAAGTGGTGGGGAAAGTCAGCGCATTCGGCTTGCCAGCCAGATCGGCTCGGGTCTGACCGGGGTGCTCTATGTGCTGGACGAACCTTCGATCGGGCTGCATCAGCGCGACAACGACCGGCTTCTGGACACGCTGAAGAACCTGCGCGATCAGGGCAACACCGTGGTCGTGGTCGAACATGACGAAGAGGCGATCCGCGCCGCCGACTACGTGTTCGACATCGGCCCCGGCGCCGGGGTGCATGGCGGCCAGGTGGTGTCCGAGGGCCTGCCCGAGGAGATCGCCGCCGATCCGGCCTCGCTGACCGGCCAGTATCTGTCGGGGCAGCGCGAGATCGCCATCCCCGGCGAGCGCCGCGCCGGCAACGGCAAGTCGGTGCGCGTGGTCAAGGCCAGCGGCAACAACCTGCGCGACGTCACCGCCGACTTTCCGCTGGGCCGTTTCGTCTGCGTCACCGGGGTGTCGGGCGGCGGCAAGTCGACCCTGACCATCGAGACCCTGTTCAAGACCGCCTCGATGCGGCTCAACGGGGCGCGCCAGACGCCGGCCCCCTGCGAGACCATCAAGGGGCTGGAGCATCTCGACAAGGTGATCGACATCGACCAGCGCCCGATCGGGCGGACGCCGCGCAGCAACCCCGCCACCTATACCGGCGCCTTCACGCCGATCCGCGACTGGTTCGCCGGCCTGCCCGAGGCCAAGGCGCGCGGCTACAAGCCGGGGCGGTTTTCCTTCAACGTCAAGGGCGGGCGCTGCGAGGCCTGCCAGGGCGACGGGGTGATCAAGATCGAGATGCATTTCCTGCCCGACGTCTATGTCACCTGCGAGACCTGCCAGGGCGCGCGCTACAACCGTGAAACTCTTGAAATTTGCTTCAAGGGCAAGAGCATAGCTGACGTTCTTGATATGACGGTCGAAGATGCGCAGGTGTTTTTCAAGGCCGTGCCCTCGATCCGCGACAAGATGGATGCGCTGGCCCGCGTGGGGCTGGGCTATATCAAGGTCGGACAGCAGGCGACCACGCTTTCGGGCGGCGAGGCGCAGCGGGTGAAACTGTCAAAAGAGCTGGCCAAACGCTCGACCGGGCGCACGCTCTATATCCTCGACGAGCCGACCACGGGGCTGCATTTCGAAGATGTGCGCAAACTGCTCGAAGTGCTGCACGAGCTGGTCGATCAGGGCAATTCGGTGGTGGTGATCGAGCACAATCTCGACGTGGTGAAAACCGCCGACTGGATCATTGACATCGGCCCCGAGGGCGGCGATGGCGGCGGCGAGATCGTCGCCGCCGGCACGCCGGAAGAGGTGGCCGCCGAGCCGCGCAGCCATACCGGCCGTTACCTCAAGGAGATGCTGGCCGGGCGCCGGGTGGCGGCCGAATAGGGGCCGCCGTTGCGTGTCGGCCCTTGGCGCGATCAGCCCTTTTTCATCGGGCAGGTGCTGAGGCCCAGCAGCGAATAGGCCGGGCAGCTCGAGGCGAGCCCGGTGGCCAGCGGCACGACACCGATCAGCATCCACCAGCTGCCGGTGGTGGCAAAGCCGACCAGCAGCGCCAGGCCGACGATCACCCGCAGGGCACGGTCAATGGTTCCGACGTTTTTCTTGAACATTTGAGGTCTCCTTTCAGTCCGCATGCCGCATGACTAAAGGGTTCCGCGCCGGGCTTCAGTGACCATGGTCACAGAAGCGGATGTTTTTCTGCTTCGGCGATCTGGCGCAGGGCCCCGGGGTCGAGAATTGTCACCCGTCCGCGCCCGGTCTCGATCCAGCCCTTGGCGGCCCATGTTTCGAGACGGCGCGACACCACCTCGCGGGCGGTGCCGACGGCGGTGGCCAGCGCCGCCTGTGTGGTGGCCACGGGGGCGCCGGGGGTGGGCGACTGGC
>NZ_JBFJVE010000256.1:0-3226 GCF_041624275.1 Shimia sp. | reverse complement strand
GGCGAGAAAGACGGGAATCCATGCCAAGTGGGTGCCATGGCCGTCGGCCCGCATGATGCTGCGTGCCTGGTCGTGCGGATCGCCCGCGGTGCCGATCTTTGCGGTTCCGTTCGCGCGCACCTGATTGGCGTGGTAGGTAACGGCGTCGTTGAGGCTGTATTGTCCGAACTTCGGTGAAAACCGGTCGACCCCGTTCATGTGCAGGATCGCCGCGCCATGTACGATATGCTGCATCACCTCATTGTTGTTGCGCAGATCGCTGGTGAAATAGGGCGCTTTTCGAAGCGCTCGCAGATAGGTATCGAATTGCCGCAGGTTGCGCGAAAACCCTTTCTGGTCGTCAGTCGCCGCAGTCCACATCAGTTGCGACACAAGGATGGCGGCCCTGTGGTCCTTGGACGTGGCTCGGACCTTCGAGTTCTTGCTCAGCTTGCCGACCCAGGATCCGATTTCCTTCACATCCTGTGACGACAGTGCATTTCTGCCCCGTAGGTAATCGACCGAATGGGCCACGGACTTGATGATCGTCGTCGAAACAAATGCCGGGCTGGAGCCGCCCGGGCCTTCGAAATCAAGCTTCGTGAATGCGCCACTACGGGCCGCGGCAAGCAGGCGTTCGCGCAGTCTCGCCTCCTTGGCCCGACCGATGGCGGCTGCGTTCAGATGGGCAGCAGTGTCCCAGACGAAAAGCGCGCCGCTGCCCTTTTGCAAGGGCCATTTGAACCCTTGCAACGTGGTCGAAAACTCCGCCGTTCCGGCGGTCTTGGAAAACCTGCCGCAGTCGGAAGGTCTGACATGCTGGGTGCTCCACAGGGTTTGCGCCTGGGCAGGAAGGGACGAGGCGACGAGAGCTAGCGAAATGCTGCAGACAAGAGCCTTCATGCGACAACTCCTTTTTTCAATAGGGTGTGGTCAATAGATGAAATCGTCGCCTTCTGCTTGACCGCATGTCAAGAAGGATTGCCGCTCCGGTGGCCCCGGCCGTGGAAACAGATTGCCAAAGGGGCGTGCCGCGCTAGGCTGTCTGTGAACAGGGAGGCTGCCATGCGCGCATTCACCAAGACCATGGCCGTGGTGCTGGCGCTGGGCGCCGGGGCGGCGCCGGCGCAGCAGAGCGCCGATGCCCTGGCCCCCGAGGCCGCGACCGCGCTGGGGCGGGTCGAAGGCGGGCCGCTGGCGGCCTCGCAGGGCGCGAAGGCGGCCGGCCTGCCGGTCTTTGCCAAGGACTGGATGGTGGTCGCGGCGCACCCGCTGGCGGTCGAGGCCGGGGGCCGGGTGCTGCGCGCGGGCGGCACGGCGGCCGACGCCATGGTGGCGGTACAGGCGGTGCTGGGGCTGGTCGAACCGCAGAGCTCGGGCCTTGGCGGCGGTGCCTTTCTGGTCTGGTACGACGGCGCAACCGGCGCGCTGACCACGCTCGACGGCCGCGAGACCGCGCCGCTTTCGGCCACGCCGCGGCTGTTGCAGGATGACGCCGGCGCACCGCTGGGGTTTTTCGACGCGGTGATCGGCGGGCTGTCGGTCGGGGTGCCGGGCACGCCGATGCTGATGCAGGAGGCGCATCGCCGCTGGGGCCGCGCCGACTGGCCGGGGTTGTTCGAGGCCGCGATCACCCTTGCCGAAGACGGGTTTGCCGTGTCGCCGCGCATGGCGCAGTCGGTGCAGCGCGACGCCGAAAGGCTGGCCCTGCATCCCGGGACCGCCGCCTATTTCCTGCCCGGCGGCCGGCCCGTGCAGGCCGGAGACAGGCTGCGGAACCCGGCCTATGCCAGGTCGCTGGGGCTCTTGGCCCGGCAGGGTGCGGCGCCCTTCTACAGCGGAGAGATCGCGGCCGAGATCGTCGCCGCGGTGCGCGGCGCCCCGCGCCCCGGCACCCTGAGCGCCGAGGATCTGGCGCTTTATCGGGTGAAGGAACGCCCCGCCGTCTGCGCCCCCTACCGCGGTTACGATGTCTGCGGCATGGGGCCGCCGTCGTCGGGCGCGCTGGCCGTGGGGCAGATTCTCGGCCTGCTGTCCCCCTTCGACATGACCGGGCTGGGGCCCGAGGATCCGCAGAGCTGGCGGCTTATCGGCGATGCCACGCGGCTGGCCTTTGCCGACCGGGGGCGTTACGTGGCCGACAGCGATTTCGTGCCGGTGCCGGTGCGGGGCCTGCTGGAACGCGGCTATCTCAACGACCGGTCGGAGCTTTTGCGCCGCGACGACGCCCTGCCCGGGGTGGCGCCGGGGCAACCGGCCTTCGATCACACGCTGAACTACGCCGATGACGCCGATTTCGCCCGTCCGGCGACCTCGCATATCAGCATCGCCGATGCCCATGGCAATGTCCTGTCGATGACCACCACGATCGAAAACGGCTTTGGCAGCCGGGTGATGGCGGCGGGGTTTCTGCTCAACAACGAACTGACCGACTTCTCGTTCCGGTCCCATCGCGACGGGGTGCCGATCGCCAACAGGGTGGAGCCCGGCAAACGTCCGCGTTCGTCGATGGCGCCGACCATCGTGCTGGACAGGGGGCGGCCGGTGCTGGCCATCGGCTCGCCCGGGGGCAGCCGCATCATCGCCTATGTCGCCAATGCCATCATCGCCCATCTCGACTGGGGCATGGACGTGCAGCAGGCAGTCTCTGTGCCGCACCGGGTCAACAGGTTCGGCCCCTATGACGTCGAAGACGCTGCCATGACGCGCGATCTCGAGGCCTTCGGATACAGCGTGACGCGGCGCGGGCTGAATTCCGGGCTGCACGCGATCGGTTTCGGAGACGATCCGCGCGGCCGCCTGCAAGGGGGCGCCGACCCGCGCCGCGAAGGGCTGGCGCTGGGTCAGTGATCCCCAGTAATACGGATGTTCAGCTCACCTGACGCCGTGTAGTCTTTGCTCCGACAAGAATGAACTGTTCACAGACAGCGACAGGGGAAGCACCATGGTCCAGGCCACCGATCTGCCACGCAACGAAGAGGGAATCGCCGCCGCGCTGGGCATTTTGAAACAGCGCTTTGCGGAGAAGTTCCAGACTGGCGCGGCAATCCGTGAACAGCATGGCCACACCACCACCTGGATCCGCAACCAGATGCCCGATGCGGTGGTCTTCCCGCAGGACAGCTCGGAAGTGGCCGAGATCGTCAAGATCTGTGCCGCCCACAGGGTGCCGGTGATCGGCTATGGCACCGGCACCTCGCTCGAGGGGCATGTCAATGCGCCGGCCGGCGGCGTCTGCGTCGACATG
>NZ_JBFJVE010000255.1:0-3256 GCF_041624275.1 Shimia sp. | reverse complement strand
GATGCGCGCCGGCGAGGCCACCTTCTTCGAGCTGTCGGGCTGTTACCGCCGCTATCACGCGCCGCTCTGCCGGACGGTGTTTCTCGGCACGCCGCCGGACGAGATGCGCCGCGCCGAAGCGGCGCAGATCGAGGGCATCGCCGCCGGGCTCGAGGCGGCGCGGCCCGGCAACCGCACCTGCGACATCGCCGAGGCCTTCATGGCGGTCATGGCCCGTCACGGGATCGAACGCTCGGGGCGCATGGGCTACCCGGTGGGTCTCAGCTACCCGCCCGACTGGGGCGAGCGCACGGCCTCGATCCGAAGCGAGGACCAAACGGTTCTGGAGCCCGGCATGGTGTTCCATTTCATGCCGGCGCTGTGGATGGAAAGCTGGGGGCTGGAAACCACCGAAACCATCCTCATCCGCGACGCGGGCGCCGCCGAGCCGCTTTGCGACATTCCCCGCAAACTCTTCGTCAAGGAGTGAGCCCATGCTGGCGGCCACCAAGGAAATCCTCGCCGACCTGATCGCCTTTCCGACGGTGTCGGCCGACAGCAACCTGGCGATGATCGCCTATCTCGCCGAGCGGCTCGAGAGCTGCGGCGCCCGGGTCGAGGTGCTGCACGATCCGGGCGGCACCAAGGCCAACCTTTTCGCCACCCTCGGCCCCGAGGGCGATGGCGGGCTGGTCCTGTCGGGCCACAGCGACGTGGTGCCGGTCAGCGATCAGGACTGGACCAGCGACCCCTTTACCATGGTCGAACGCGACGGCCGGCTTTACGGGCGCGGCAGCTGCGACATGAAGGGGTTCATCGCCGCGACGCTGGCGATGGCGCCGGAATTCGCCGCGCGCGGCCTGACCCGCCCGCTGCATTTCGCCTTTACCTATGACGAGGAAACCGGCTGCATCGGTGCCGGCCAGCTGGCGGAAGACCTGGCGCGGCGCGGGCTCAGGCCCTCTCTGGCGGTGATCGGCGAGCCGACCTCGATGCGGATCATCGAGGGTCACAAGGGCTGCTGCGAATACAGCACCCGGTTTCAGGGGCTCGAGGGCCACGGTTCGGCCCCCGACCGGGGGGTGAACGCGGTCGAATACGCGGTGCGCTACGTGGCGCGGCTCTTGGAGCTGCGCCACAGCCTCAAGGGCATGGCGCCTGCCGACAGCCGTTTCGAGCCGCCCTGGACGACGATCAACATCGGCGCCCTGCACGGTGGCAGCGTGCACAACGTGATCGCCCCCCGCGCCCGGGTCGACTGGGAGATGCGCCCGGTGCAGGGGGGGGATGCGGTGTTCGTCAAGGCCGAGATGCAGCGCTATGTCGAGGACGAGCTTTTGCCGGCCATGCGCGCGGTCTTTCCCGGCGCCGCCATCGAGACCGAGATCGTCGGCGAGGTCGCCGGGCTGATCCCGGCCGAGCGCAACGAGGCCCGGCGCATCCTTGCCGAGCTGACCGGGGCCAACGGCGCCGACCTTGTGCCTTTCGGCACCGAGGCGGGAATCTTCCAGGCCCTCGGCATGGATGTCGTTGTCTGCGGGCCGGGCTCGATCGACCAGGCCCACAAGGCCGACGAATACCTTGCCCTCGACCAGCTGTCGCAATGCCTCGATCTGCTGCGGGGACTGGCCGGCAGGCTGGCGCCAACCGATGCCGCCTGAGCCCGGGTTCCGGGTGGGGTAGATCCGGCGCTTGAATTTAATAGACGATCGGTCTAATTTCGCCGCATGAGTGCAGAGAGCCCCACAAACGCCCCCGGTGGCGCGCCGCGGCGCGGCCGGCCCCCGAAAGCCGATGGCGCCCGTCAGGCGACCCGTGACCGGCTTGTTTGGCGCGGCATGGAGGTGCTGACCGAACAGGGCTATGCCTGCACCGGGCTCAACGATCTCTTGCAGGGGGCGGGCGTGCCCAAGGGGTCGTTTTATCATTATTTCACCAGCAAGGAGGATTACCTCCATGCCGTGATCGCGGCCTATGCCGCCTATTTCGCGCGCAAGCTCGACCGCTGGCTGTTGAACGAGTCGCGTCCGCCGCTGGCGCGGCTCGCCGATTTCGTCGCGGACGGCAAGGCCGGGATGCGGCGCCACGATTTCCGGCGCGGCTGCCTGATCGGCAACCTCGGTCAGGAACTGGCCTCGACCAGCGACACCCTGCGCCCGCCGCTGGATGCGGTGTTCCGCGACTGGCAGGCGCGTGTCGCCCGCTGCCTCGAACTGGCCCGCGCCGCCGGCGAGATCGCCGCCGCGACCGATTGCCAGAAAACCGCCGAGTTCTTCTGGATCGGCTGGGAGGGCGCCATCCTGCGCGCCAAGCTGGTGCGCAGCGAAGCGCCGATCGACCTGTTTGCCGAGACCTTCTTCGACGCGCTGACACGATCTGAAAATTCTTTAGCAAAGGACATAAAATGACCGACCACCCCATCAGCCGTTTCCCGGTGCCCGACCTCGACGACATGCCCGACGACATCCGCGACCTGATGACCAGCGTGCAGGAGAAGATCGGCTTCATCCCCAATGTCTTTCTGACCCTGGCCCATCGCCCGGACGAATTCCGCGCCTTCGTCGCCTATCACGATGCGCTCATGGAAAGGGACAGCGGCCTTTCCAAGGCCGAGCGCGAGATGATCGTCGTCGCCACCTCGAATGCCAACAGCTGCCAGTATTGCGTCGTCGCCCATGGTGCGATTCTGCGCATCCGCGCCAAGAACCCGACCATCGCCGATCAGATCGCGATCAACTACCGCAAGGCCGACATCACGCCGCGCCAGATGGCGATGCTGGATTTCGCGATGAAGGTTTCGAAAGACGCCGGCGCGGTCTGCGAGGCCGATTTCGAGACCCTGCATCAACATGGGTTCAGCGACGACGACATCTGGGACATCGCCGGGGTTTCGGCCTTCTTCGGCCTGTCGAACCGGATGGCCAATGTCACTGCCATGCGTCCCAACGACGAATTCTACATGATGGGCCGCAAGTAATGCCCCGCGCGGCGCGGGACACCCGCGCCGCAGCAGCCCTGCGCCGGCCCAAGGGGGGCTGTTAAGGTGGCTGTTGGACGGCAACGCGCGGCGGCAGGGCCGTCGCATGCCGTTTCCGGGCGGCGGACCCTGAACTGAAACGGTTTTCTCTTGGAAAAGTGGCGGAGAGACAGGGATTCGAACCCTGGGTCCCCGTGAAGGGACAACGGTTTTCGAGACCGCCCCGTTCGACCACTCCGGCACCTCTCCGCGGGGGTCTTGGTGAGGGGGCGTTTAATGGGGTTTTCCGGTGGGCGCAAG
>NZ_JBFJVE010000254.1:0-3276 GCF_041624275.1 Shimia sp. | reverse complement strand
GGCGCGGCAAAAGCGGCTCAACGATCCGCCATTCCTCATCGCTCAGGTCATATCGTGCCATGCTCACCTCCTGCTCTTTCGCAGAAGTGAATCACGCTAATCTCGTCAGTGGAACCCCTTATTGAGTACAGACCCTAGGCGCGGCCGCCGCCTTCCACATCCTTGCGCCCCTGCTTTCTCTTGCCCGAAATATCCCGGGGGAGTCCCCTTGTCGCGCCTGCGGCAAGGGGGCGGGGGCTGGCCCCCCTGCCCGGCCCCGACCCGTCCGACTACCCGGCCAGACCGGATCGGAAAAGAATTCCAACTTTCCACTCGCCACGCCGCATTTCATCCGCTACGCTTTAGTTTAACACTAAACTAAAAATCGCCCACACTGTCCGCGCAGGGGCCGTGCCGGGCGGCGACACTCACCAAGACGCGCCGGGCGCGCGGCGGCAGCCCCGCCCCGCCAACCCCCGGCACGTCGGCCCGTCAACGCTGGGAGGCGCGCAATGGCTGCCAAGAAATCCGCCAGAAAGACCAATGTGTCCGGCGATGAACTCAAGAAATACTACCGCGAGATGCTGCTCATCCGCCGTTTCGAGGAAAAGGCCGGCCAGCTTTACGGCATGGGTCTGATCGGCGGCTTCTGCCATCTCTACATCGGCCAGGAGGCCGTCGTGGTCGGGCTCGAGGCCGCCGCCGAAGAAGGTGACAAGCGCATCACCTCCTATCGCGACCACGGCCATATGCTGGCCTGCGGCATGGCCGCCGACGGGGTCATGGCCGAGCTGACCGGCCGCGCCGGCGGCTACTCCAAGGGCAAGGGCGGCTCGATGCACATGTTTTCCAAGGAAAAGCATTTCTACGGCGGCCATGGTATCGTCGGCGCCCAGGTGCCGCTCGGCGCCGGTCTGGCCTTTGCCGACAAATACCAGGGCAACGGCCGTGTCACCTTCACCTATTTCGGCGATGGCGCCGCCAACCAGGGCCAGGTCTACGAAACCTTCAACATGGCCGCGCTCTGGGATCTGCCGGTGATCTTCGTGATCGAGAACAACCAATATGCCATGGGCACCGCCCAGAACCGCTCGACCTCGACCCCCGATATCTATACCCGCGGCGAGGCCTTCGGCATCCCCGGCGAAACCGTCGACGGCATGGATGTGCTGGCTGTGAAGGATGCCGGCGACCGCGCCGTGGCCCACTGCCGCAAGGGCAAGGGGCCCTATATCCTCGAGGTCAAGACCTACCGCTATCGCGGCCATTCGATGTCGGACCCGGCCAAGTACCGCACCCGCGAAGAGGTGCAGAAGATGCGCGAGGAACGCGACGCCATCGAACATGTGCGCGCCATGATCCTCGACGGCAAACACGCCTCCGAGGACGAGCTGAAGGCGATCGACAAGGAGATCAAGGCGGTGGTCAACGCCAGCGCCGAGTTCGCCAAGGAAAGCCCCCTGCCCGCAGCCGAAGAGCTGTGGACCGACATCTACGCGTGATTGACAGAGGAAGTTCGAAAGATGGCTACTGAAATTCTGATGCCCGCCCTGTCGCCGACGATGGAGGAAGGCACGCTGGCCAAATGGCTGGTCAAGGAAGGCGACAGCGTCACCTCGGGCGACATTATCGCCGAGATCGAAACCGACAAGGCGACGATGGAATTCGAAGCCGTCGACGACGGCGTGATCGGCCATATCCTGGTCGCCGAAGGCAGCGAGAACGTGAAGGTGAACACCGCCATCGCGACGCTTCTGGCCGAGGGTGAAGAGGCCGGCGCGGCCCCGGCCCGCCCGGCCCCGGCAGCCGCCGCCCCGAGCGCCCCGCAACAGCCCGCCGCCGCCCCGGTGGCCGCCCCGGTTGCCGCCCCGGTGCCGGCACCGGCCGCGCCGACACCGGACTGGCCCGAGGGCACGCCGATGAAGCAGCAGACCGTGCGCGAGGCGCTGCGCGACGCCATGGCCGAGGAAATGCGCGCCGACGACACGGTCTTCCTGATGGGCGAAGAGGTCGCCGAGTACCAGGGCGCCTACAAGGTCAGCCAGGGGCTGCTCGACGAGTTCGGCTCAAAGCGGGTCATCGACACGCCGATCACCGAACATGGGTTCACTGGCATCGCGGTCGGCGCCGCCTTTGGCGGCCTGCGCCCGATCGTCGAGTTCATGACCTTCAACTTCGCCATGCAGGCCATTGACCACATTATCAATTCCGCCGCCAAGACCCTTTACATGTCGGGCGGCCAGATGGGCGCGCCAATGGTCTTCCGGGGCGCCAACGGCGCCGCGGCACGGGTCGGCGCGCAGCACAGCCAGGACTACGCCGCCTGGTATGCGCAGATCCCGGGGCTGAAGGTGGCGATGCCCTATTCGGCCTCCGACGCCAAGGGGCTGCTGAAATCGGCGATCCGCGATCCCAACCCGGTGATCTTTTTGGAAAACGAAATCCTCTATGGCCGCGTCTTCGACGTGCCGGCGATGGCGGATTTCACCGTCCCCTTCGGCAAGGCGCGGATCTGGCGCCAGGGGTCGGATGTCACCATCGTCAGCTTCGGCATCGGCATGCAATATGCGCTGGAAGCGGCCGAGAAACTGGCCGAAGAGGGCATCAGCGCCGAGGTCATCGACCTGCGCAGCCTGCGCCCGATCGACTATGACACGGTGCTGGCCTCGGTGATGAAGACCAACCGCTGTGTCACCGTCGAAGAGGGCTGGCCGGTGGGCTCGATCGGCAACCATCTGGCGGCGACGATCATGCAGCGCGCCTTTGATTATCTCGATGCGCCGGTGATCAACTGCACCGGCAAGGACGTGCCGATGCCCTATGCCGCCAACCTCGAGAAACTGGCGCTGACCACCACCGACGAGGTGATCGCCGCCGTCAAAGACGTGACCTATCGCTGAGGAGGACCGGAGATGCCCACAGAAATCCTGATGCCCGCCCTCTCGCCGACCATGGAAGAAGGCACCCTGGCCAAATGGCTGGTCAAGGAAGGCGACGAAGTGCAGTCCGGCGACATCATCGCCGAGATCGAAACCGACAAGGCGACGATGGAATTCGAAGCCGTGGACGAGGGCACGATGGGCCCGCTCCTGGTGCCCGCGGGCACCGAGGGGGTCAAGGTCAACACCGTGATCGCGCTGCTGCTGGAAGACGGCGAAGAGCCCGGCGACGTGTCGGCCCCCACTGCCCCCGCAGCCGCCGCGCCGGCGGCAGAACCCGCCGCCCCTGCCTCTGCCCCGGCCCCCGCCGCCGCTGCCGCCCCACCGGCACCGCAGGCCGCCGGTGGCGCGCGCATTC
>NZ_JBFJVE010000253.1:0-3286 GCF_041624275.1 Shimia sp. | reverse complement strand
GGCTCGAGAAGTCCGGCTATATCCGCCGCTACAAGGCGGTGCTGGACCTCGAACGCCTGGGGATCGGCCATCTGATGGTGGTGCAGGTGAGCCTGGCGGCGACGGCCGACAATTCGCTTGCCACCTTCAATCGGGCGGTGCGCGAGATCGAGGAAATCGAAAGCTGCCTGCTGATCGCCGGCTCTTTTGACTACCTGTTGACGGTGCGCACCCGCGACATCACCCATTTCCGCAGCATACTCGACGAGAAGATCAACAAGCTTCCCGGCATGTATCAGACCAATTCCTTCGCGGTGATGGAGGAGGTCAAGGTCGAAAGCTCATACCGCGCGAGCCGGGCGGCGGCATCGCCTGCCGAATGATCGCCGGCGGTTCGGGGCCGGGCGATCATTTGGCAATCGGGCCGCGATAGTGCTGCGACAGTGCCGGTACAGTGCCGGTACAGTGCCGGTACAGTGCCGGGATCGGGCCCGATCTGCGCGACACAGGTGGTGCGCGAACTGTGCGGATTTTCGCACAGCCGGCGGCCGGGGCCGTGCGGATTTCCGCACAGGCAATCCGAAAACCGCGCGTTCCGACCGGATGACCTCGCGGTAATCTACTGAAATAACGTCGTATTTGGGGAATTTTTCGGGAGCTTCAAGAAACTGTTGAGTGGATTTTTTCCGGGAGTCACAGTTTCCGGGTAGCCCTCTTGCATGGGGGGCATCGAATTCTACTCATGGAAACCGGGGAGGAGACCCAATGAAATTCCTGACAACTGCCGCAACCGCACTGGCCCTGGCCGTCACCGCCGGCACCGCCGCAACCGCATCAAGCTGCGACGATGGCGAAGTGGTCATCAAGTTCAGCCACGTGACCAACACCGACAAGCACCCGAAAGGGATCGCCGCCTCGATGCTGGAAAAACGCGTCAACGAAGAGATGAACGGCAAGGCCTGCATGGAGGTGTTCCCGAACTCGACCCTCTACAACGACAACAAGGTTCTCGAAGCCATGCTTCAGGGCGACGTGCAGCTGGCCGCGCCCTCGCTGTCGAAGTTCGAGAAGTTCACCAAGAAGTTCCGCATTTTCGATCTGCCCTTCATGTTCAAGGACGTCAACGCGGTCGACGCCTTCCAGGCCTCGGAAAACGGTCAGGCGCTGCTTGACTCGATGCAGCGCCGTGGCCTGCAGGGCCTGGCCTACTGGCACAACGGCATGAAGCAGATGTCGGCCAACAAGCCGCTGGTCTCGCCCGCGGATGCCAATGGTCTGAAATTCCGCGTCCAGTCCTCTGACGTGCTCGTCGCCCAGATGGAAGCCATCGGCGGCTCGCCCCAGAAAATGGCCTTCTCGGAAGTTTACGGCGCGCTGCAACAGGGCGTGGTCGACGGTCAGGAGAACACCTGGTCCAACATCTACGGCAAGAAGTTCTTCGAAGTTCAGGACGGCGTCACCGAAACCAACCACGGCATCATCGACTACCTTGTGGTGACCAATGTCGACTGGCTGGAAAGCCTGGACGCCGATGTGCGCGACCAGTTCCTGACCATCCTCGGCGAAGTCACCGCCACCCGCAACGCCGAATCGACCGCCGTCAACAACGCGGCCAAACAGTCGATCATCGACGCCGGTGGCACCATCCGCAGCCTGACCGCCGAACAGCGTCAGGAATGGGTCGACGTGATGAAGCCGGTCTGGGCCAAATTCGCCGATGACGTCGGACAGGAAAACATCGACGCGGCGCAGGCGATCAACGCCGCAATGTAATCGCGTGCCGCGCCCCGCGGGGCGCGGCCGACTTCGGGCGGGCAGCTTTGTCCGCCCCTTTTTCAAACAAGTATCGGGGACATGGGAACATGCGACACAAGCATAGTTTCGTGGACCGGATCGAGGAAACGCTGATGGCGTTCCTCATTGGGCTGATGACGCTGATTACCTTCGCCAATGTCATTGCCCGGTTCGGGTTCAATTCTAATATTCTCTGGGCACTGGAACTGACGGTGTTCATGTTCGGCTGGCTGGTGCTGCTCGGCGCCTCCTATGCGGTCAAGAAACACAGCCATCTCGGTGTCGATGCGATCATCAACATGGTGTCGCCCGGCGTGGCGCGCATCATGGGCATCATCTCGGTGGTCTGCTGCCTGCTGTTTTCGGTCCTGATGCTGAAAGGCGCCTGGGACTACTGGGCCGTCTTCGCGGATCTGCCGCCCACCTCCGGGCGCTGGTTCCCGACCGGCTTTGCCGACAAGTTCCGCAGCCAGAGCTTCTATGAAGTGCAGGACGTGCCGATGGTCGCCGCCTTTCGGTTCCTCGAGGATCTGATCAACTACGGCGATGAATACGAAAAACTGCCCAAGGTGGTGCCCTATCTGGTGCTGCCGGTGTCGATGGCGCTGCTGCTGTTCCGGTTCTGTCAGGCGGCGATGCAGATCGTGCGCGGCGAGACCGACCGTCTGGTGGCCAGCCACGAGGTGGAAGACGAAATCGAAGAAGTGAGAGCTCAGCAAGGGGAGCATGACTGATGGAAGTGGTACTTCTCTTTGCGATGGTGATCGGCCTTCTGCTGATCGGCGTGCCGATCGCGGTTTCGCTGGGTCTGTCGTCGATCCTGTTCCTGCTGTTCTTCTCGGACGCGACGCTGGCCTCGGTGGCGGGCACGCTGTTCGAAGCCTTCGAAGGGCATTTCACCCTGCTGGCGATCCCGTTCTTCATCCTGGCCTCGTCCTTCATGACCACCGGCGGCGTGGCGCAGCGGATCATCCGCTTCTCGATCGCCTGTGTCGGCCATCTGCCGGGCGGTCTGGCGATCGCCGGCGTCTTTGCCTGCATGATGTTCGCCGCCCTGTCGGGGTCTTCGCCCGCAACCGTGGTTGCCATCGGCACGATCGTGATCGCCGGCATGCGCCAGGTGGGCTATTCCAAGGACTTCGCCGCCGGTGTGATCTGTAACGCCGGGACGCTGGGCATCCTGATCCCGCCCTCGATCGTGATGGTGGTCTATGCGGCCGCCGTCGAGGTCTCGGTCGGCCGGATGTTCCTGGCCGGTGTCATTCCGGGCCTGCTGGCCGGCTTCATGCTGATGGTGACCATCTACGGCATCGCCAAGGTCAAGAACCTGCCCAAGGGCGACTGGAAGGGCTGGGGCGAGATCGCCCAGTCCGGGATGGAAGCCGGCTGGGGCCTGTTCCTGATCGTCATCATCCTGGGCGGCATCTATGGCGGCATCTTCACGCCGACCGAAGCCGCTGCCGTGGCCGCCGTCTATGCCTTCCTGATCGCCTGCTTCATCTACAAGGACATG
>NZ_JBFJVE010000252.1:0-3312 GCF_041624275.1 Shimia sp. | reverse complement strand
GCCTTGATCCAGTCGCCGGGCACCATCTCGGGGCGGCCCACGGCGGCGACCACGATGTCGGCGCTGCGCACCACATCGGGCAGATCCTTGGTGCGCGAATGGGCGATGGTCACGGTGCAGCTGTCGCCGAGCAGCAGCTGCGCCATCGGCTTGCCGACGATGTTCGAACGCCCGATCACCACCGCGTTCAGCCCCGACAGCGAGCCATGGTGGTCGCGCAGCATCATCAGGCAGCCGAGCGGGGTGCAGGGCACCATCGACTTCTGCCCGGTGCCCAAGAGGCCGACATTGGAAATGTGGAACCCGTCGACGTCCTTTTCCGGGGCGATCGAGTTGATCACCAGATCCTCGTCGAGATGGCCCGGCAGCGGCAGCTGCACCAGGATGCCATGCACCGCCGGGTCGGTGTTCAGCTGCTCGATCAGCGCCAGCAGATCGGCCTCGGAAGTGTCGGCCTCCAGCTTGTGTTCAAAGCTGTTCATGCCCACTTCGACGGTCTGCTTGCCCTTGGAGCGCACATAGACCTGGCTGGCGGGGTCCTCGCCGACCAGCACCACCGCCAGCCCCGGGGTGATGCCGTTTTCCTCTTTCAGCCGGGCCACGTGGCCGGCGACCTTCTCGCGTACCGTGGCGGCAAAGGCCTTGCCGTCGATGATCTTGGCTGCCATGTCGAATTTCCTCTCAGATGTCGGTCCGGGCATAGCTGTCCCGGTAATGGTCCATTTGCAGGCGCGTTGCGAGTACGGCATTCTTCATCAATGTCGCAACCGTCACCGGGCCAACGCCTCCCGGGACGGGGGTGATCCAGCCCGCCACCTCGGCGCAGCTGTCGAAATCGGCGTCGCCCACGGTGCGCGGCCCCTCGGGGGTCTCGATGCGGTTGATGCCGATGTCGATCAGCGCCGCGCCGGGCTTCAGCATGGTGCCGGTGACCAGCCCCGGCTTGCCCACCGCGACAAAGACCGCATCTGCGGCGCGGCTGTGCATCGCCACCGAGCGGGTCATGTGGTGACAGACGGTGACCGTCGCCCCCAGCCCCATCAGCAGAAAGGCGATCGGCTTGCCGACGATCTCGGAATGGCCGATGACGGTGACGTTCAGCCCCTCCATCGGCAGCGGCAGGGTCTTGAGGATCTCGACCGCCGCCACGGCGGTACAGGGGCCGAGCGCCAGATCATTGTAGACGATATTGCCGATCGAGGCCGGGTGCATGCCCTCGACGTCCTTCAGGGGGTGCACCGCCTTTTGCAGCACCTTGACCGGGATGTGATCGGGCAGCGGGCGCTGGATGATGATGCCGTTGACGCGCGGATCGCCGTTGAGCCCCTGCAGGATGCCGGTCAGCTGCTCGAGCGAGGTCTCGGCCGGGTAGTTACGGGCCTCGAAGGCGACGCCGGCGCTGGTCGCCTGTTTCTGCTGGTTGCGCACGTAAAGCTCGGCCGCCGCGGTGTCGCCGACGCTGATCGAGACCAGCTTGGGTTGCCATCCGGCGGCCGCCAGTTCGGCGGCTTCGGCCTTGACCTCGGCCCGCATCCGGGCCCCGATGGCCTTGCCGTCAATGATTGCAGCGCGCATGGCCGCCCCTCTTTCATTCGCGGTCGATGACGCGGGCTTCGCGGTCGATCGACCAGTCTATCAGTTGCCGCCACAGGCCCTCGACCAGCTGCGGATCGAGCCCCCTGTCGCGCGCGGTATGGCTCACCTTGGAGATGACCTCGTCGACCCGCTCGGGGATGCGCGCCGGCAGCCCCTCGGAGGGCTTCAGCGCGATCGCGCGGTCGATATAGCTGGCCCGCAGCACCAGAAGGTCGACGATCTCGGTATCCAGCGCGTCGATCTCGGCGCGCAGCTCGGTCATCGACCGGCAGTTCTGCGGCGGATTGAGTGTGGTCATCTGAATCTCCTGCGGCCCGGTTTCCCAGGCCGCAGAAAGCGTATTTTGCGGCTTAGAACAAGCCTTCGATTTCGCCGGCGTCGTTCAGTCGGATGGTTTCCGCCGCCGGTGTGCGCGGCAGACCCGGCATGGTCATGATCTCGCCGCAGACGACGACCACGAAACCGGCCCCGGCCGAGAGGCGCACCTCGCGGATCGGCACCGAATGGCCGGTCGGCGCGCCGCGCAGGCTCGGGTCGGTCGAGAAGGAATACTGGGTCTTGGCCATGCAGACCGGCAGGTGGCCATAGCCCTGCTGTTCCCAGAGCCGCAGCTGGTCGCGGATCTTCTTGTCGGCCAGCACCTCGTCGGCGCGGTAGATGCCCTTGGCGATGCGCTCGATCTTCTCGAACAGCGACAGCTCGTCACCGTAGAGCGGTGCGAACTGGCTGACGCCGCTGTCGGCGATCTCGGCGACGCGTTTGGCCAGTGCTTCCGAGCCTTCCGAGCCCAGTTCCCAGTGGCGCGACACGATGGCCTCGGAGCCCTGGGTGGCGACATAATCCTTGACCGCCTGCACCTCGGCCTCGGTGTCGGTGACGAAGTGGTTGATCGCCACCACCACCGGCACGCCGAAGGACTTGAGGTTGCCGATGTGGCGGCCGAGGTTGGCGCAGCCGTCCTGCACCGCCTCGACGTTCTCGGCGCCAAGGTCGGCCTTGGCGACGCCGCCGTTCATCTTCATGGCGCGCACGGTGGCCACCAGCACCACGCAATCGGGGGCGAGACCGGCCTTGCGGCACTTGATGTTCATGAACTTCTCGGCCCCGAGGTCGGCGCCGAAGCCGGCTTCGGTGACCACGTAGTCGGCCAGTTTCAGCGCCGTCTTGGTGGCGATCACCGAGTTGCAGCCATGGGCGATGTTGGCAAAGGGGCCGCCGTGGACGAAGGCCGGGTTGTTTTCCAGCGTCTGCACCAGGTTGGGCTGCATCGCGTCCTTCAGCAGCACCGCCATCGCGCCCTCGGCCTTGATGTCGCGGCAATAGACCGGGCTGCGGTCGCGGCGATAGGCGACGATCATGTCGCCGAGGCGCTGTTCCAGATCCTTGAGGTCATTGGCAAGGCACAGGATGGCCATCACTTCCGAGGCCACGGTGATGTCGAAACCGCCCTCGCGCGGGAAGCCGTTGGCGACGCCGCCGAGCGAGACGTTGATCTGGCGCAGGGCGCGGTCGTTCATGTCGACGACGCGGCGCCACTGCACGCGGCGGATGTCGATCTCGGCCTCGTTGCCCCAGTAGATGTGGTTGTCGATCATCGCCGACAGCAGGTTGTGAGCCGACGTGATGGCGTGGAAATCGCCGGTGAAGTGCAGGTTCATGTCATCCATCGGCACGATCTGGGCATGGCCGCCGCCGGCCGCACCGCCCTTCATGCCG
>NZ_JBFJVE010000251.1:0-3337 GCF_041624275.1 Shimia sp. | reverse complement strand
GGCTTGACGCCGATGCGCCGATCCTCGGCCAGCAGGAGTTTCTGAACCGGGTTCACCCGGAGGATCTGAAAATCGTCGAAGCGGCGGATACGGCGCTGATCTCGGGGCAGAAATCCAAGAGCAAATCGGTGTTCCGAATCCGTCATGAAGATGGTCATTGGGTGTGGGTCCAATCCGATACCGGGGTCTCGGCGCGGGACGCCGAAGGGCGTCCGACAGAAATATCCGGCGCTCATACAGACATTACCGCCGAGAAGGTGGCGCGCAACAAATCTCTAGCCGACAGTTTCCGCTACAAGGTTCTGATGGAGAAATCGCCTGCCGGCGCCGCCGTGTTCGGTCTGGATGCAAGCTTGCTGGAATGCAACAGGGCCTTTGGTCGTTACCTGGGTTATTCGAGATCCGAGATCATTGGCATGAAACTCCACAAGCTGGTGTGGTTCGACAATGACCCGGCCGAAGTGCAGAAAAAGCTCGATTTCTATCAGGGGAAAACCTCGGAAATCAGCTTTGAAAGCGTCATGATCTGCAAGGATGGCCGCCGCAAGCACGCGATGATCAGCGGCACCCGGCTGACCAATCTCGACGAACAGGACACTTTCCTGTTCCAGTTGCTCGACATCACCGACAAGGTCATCAGCCAGAAACAGAAAGACATGTTCCTGGCCACCATCAGCCATGAATTGCGCACCCCCCTGACGACCATCACCGGGGCCGTCAAGCTGCTCAACGGCGGGCAGATCGGCGCCCTTCCCGAGGGGGCCGGCCATCTTCTGGAACTGGCCGAAAAGGGGGTCGGTCGGATGACGCATCTGATCGACCGGCTGCTGGTGTTCAAATCGCTGGAATCGGGCGAGGTGAGCTATCATCTCGAACCGCTGGATCCGCTGGAGATCATCGAAGCGGTCAGCGCGACGGTCGAGCTGAAAGAGGGGCAATCCTTCGAATACGCCGATGCAGCGGCGTCGGCGCCGATCCTCGTTGACGGGACGCATGTGCAGCAGGTGCTGATCGAATTGCTGACGAACGCGTCGAAATTCTCCCCACAGGGGGCGAAGATCACCGTTTCGCTTGCCCAGGAGGACGACGCGGTGACGATTTCCGTCAGCGACGAGGGCGAGGGTGTCCCCGAGGCCTTTCTCGAAAAGCTGTTCGGACACTTCAATCAGGCCGATTCATCGGACGTGCGCAGCGTCGGCGGCGCCGGCCTCGGGCTGGCGCTGGCCAAGCGGATGACCGAAGGCATGGGCGGAAGCATCGGCTACACGGCGGCGGCAAGCGGCGGCGCCACATTCTGGATCCGCTTTCCCATCGCCCCCGTCGCCGCGGATCAGGGCGCAGCGGGCTGAGCGGCCCGCCGGCAGGCGCGGCACGCTGGCGGCGGGGCCCTATTTCTTGATCGGCACGCCGTAAAGTTCCAGCTTGTGGCCCTTGAGCCGATAGCCGAGTTTGGCGGCGATCTTTTCCTGAAGCGCCTCGATCTCGGGATCGACGAATTCGATCACCTCGCCGGAATGGATGTCGATCAGGTGGTCGTGATGCTCGCGCTCGGCGTCTTCATAGCGGGCCCGCCCGTCGCCGAATTCCAGCTTGTCGAGAATGCCGGCCTCTTCGAACAGCTTCACCGTGCGATAGACCGTGGCCAGCGAAATGCCGGCATCCCGCGCCGAGGCGCGGGCGTAAAGCTCTTCGACGTCGGGGTGGTCGGGGCTTTCCTCAAGCACGGCCGCAATCACCCGGCGCTGTTCGGTCATGCGCAGCCCCTTGGCTTCGCAGCGGGCAATGATCGTGTCGCTCATCTGTCGTTCCGTTCTGGCTCTGGGCCTGCGTTTTACCGTCGCCGGCGGGGGCTGGCCACCGTTTTTGTGACGCAGGGGCTCGGCTTTCCTGCTTGACTTGTGTCGCATTAGCCGCCATGTGCGGCGCAACCGCCTTCTGCCGCGTGAGCAGAGATATCGGCCGGACCCCGCTTGCGGGTCCCAGCCAGGGCGTTTCTTTGATCCCAATATCACGCGTGGGGCCAGGGTCTTCAAGGGCCGTGCGGAAAGGCACGGATCGCTTTCGGGGCCTACCATCGCAACCGCCCCCCAAGCCGGGGGCCACTCAGGGTGCCGCGCGATCCCGCGCCGCGCCGGAAAGAGACCTATGACAAGTTTTCATGACCTCGGCCTGCCCGAGAAACTGGTGGCCAAGCTGATCGCCACCGGCATCGACAAGCCGACCCCGATCCAGGAACGCGCCATCCCCCACGCGCTTGAGGGGCAGGACGTGATGGGGCTGGCCCAGACCGGCACCGGCAAGACGCTGGCCTTCGGCCTGCCGCTGATCGCGCGGCTGCAATCCTATGGCCGCAAGCCCGAGCCGCGCAGCGTGCGGGCGCTGATCCTGGCGCCGACCCGCGAGCTGGCCAACCAGATCAAGGACAGTCTGGCGGCGCTGGTCGATGGTACGCCCTTCAAGGTCGGGCTGGTGGTCGGCGGCGTGTCGATCAACCCGCAGATCGCCCGCGTCGCGCGCGGCACCGACGTGCTGGTGGCGACGCCGGGCCGTCTTATCGACCTGATGGAGCGTGACGCGCTGGATCTCGGGGCGACCGATTTCCTGGTGCTCGACGAGGCCGACCAGATGCTCGACATGGGGTTCATCCATGCCCTGCGAAAGATCGCCCAGTGGCTGCCGGCAAAACGCCAGACCATGCTGTTCTCGGCCACGATGCCCAAGCTGATGGCCGAGATCGCCGGTTCCTACCTCGACAACCCGGTGCGGGTGCAGGTCTCGCCTCCGGGCAAGGCGGCGGACAAGATCACCCAGGGCATCCACTTCATCGCCAAGGCCGAGAAGACCGGCCTGCTGATCGAGCTTCTGGCCGAGCATCGCGACGAGGCGGCGATCGTCTTTGCGCGCACCAAACACGGCTCGGACCGGCTGATGAAGACCCTGGTCAAGGCGGGCTATGCCGCAGTGGCGGTGCATGGCAACCGCAGCCAGGGCCAGCGCGAAAGGGCGATCAAGGCCTTCCGCGAAGGCGAGATGATGGTTCTGGTGGCCACCGATGTCGCGGCGCGCGGGCTCGATATTCCGCAGGTGCGGCATGTCTATAACTACGATCTGCCCAATGTGCCGGAGAACTATGTCCACCGCATCGGCCGCACGGCGCGGGCCGGCATGGACGGCGCGGCGGTGGCCTTCTGCGCCCCCGACGAGGTTGACGAGCTGAAGGCGATCCAGAAGGTGATGAAACTGACCATCCCGGTGCTGTCGGGCCGCCCCTGGGCCGGTGCCGAGGAGCCTTCGCACAAGTCCAAGGGCAGTGGCGCGCCAAGCCGGGGCGGCGCGC
>NZ_JBFJVE010000250.1:0-3386 GCF_041624275.1 Shimia sp. | reverse complement strand
CCTTCACCGGGGAAACCACCACCGGCCGCCTGATCATGCAATATGCCTCGCAGAACCTGATCCCGGTGACGCTGGAACTGGGCGGCAAGTCGCCGAACATCTTCTTCGAAGACGTGATGAACGCCGATGACGCCTATTTCGACAAATGTCTCGAAGGCTTCACCATGTTCGCCCTGAACCAGGGCGAGGTCTGCACCTGCCCGAGCCGCGCCCTGATCCACGAGTCGATCTACGATGACTTCATGGCCCGCGCCATCGAACGGGTGAAGGCCGTCAAGCAGGGCAACCCGCTGGCCATGGACACCATGATCGGTGCCCAGGCTTCGACCGAGCAGAAAGAGAAGATCGCCTCCTATCTGCAACTGGGCAAGGACGAGGGCGCAGAACTGCTGACCGGTGGCAATGTGTCGACCTTGGCGGGACTTGAAGGCGGCAACTACATCGAGCCGACCGTGTTCAAGGGCCACAACAAGATGCGCATCTTCCAGGAAGAGATCTTCGGTCCGGTTCTGTCGGTGACCACCTTCAAGGACGACGCCGAGGCGCTGGAGATCGCCAACGACACGCTTTACGGCCTTGGCGCCGGTGTCTGGACCCGCGACACCAACCGCGCCTTCCGTTTCGGTCGCGAGATCCAGGCCGGCCGTGTCTGGACCAACTGCTACCACGCCTACCCGGCCCACGCGGCCTTTGGTGGCTACAAGCAGTCGGGCATCGGTCGCGAGACCCACAAGATGATGCTGGACCATTACCGCCAGACCAAGAACCTCCTGGTGTCCTACAGCCCCAACGCACTGGGCTTTTTCTGAAGACACCAATCAGCCGGCCCCGTTCTCCCCCGGGGCCGGCTTCCCCTTTAGGAGAGTACCGATGAGCGATCGCATGTCCGTCACCGCCACCGAGGCCGCGCTGGATCTGCTTGCCGAACTCAAATCGCGTTTCGGCGAACAGCTGCTGTTTCATCAATCCGGCGGCTGCTGCGACGGTTCGGCCCCGATGTGCTTTCAGCAGGGCGACTATATCGTCGGCGACCATGATGTGCTGGTCGGCGAGATCGGCGGCGTGCCGTTCTACATGAATGCCGATCAATACCAGCGCTGGAAACACACCGATCTGGTGATCGACGCCATCTCCGGGATCGGCGGCATGTTCTCTCTGGAAAACGGCAGCGGCCGGCGCTTTCTGACCCGTTCGGACGTCTGTATCCGCTAGGCGGGCAGGACCGTTTCCATGAAGCTGCGCAGCACCTCCGGGTCGACGGGCTTGTGGATCAGGGCGACGTCCATCGCATCGCAGGTGCCGTGAAGCTCGGGCGAGCGGTTGGCCGTGACAAGGCAGGCCGGGATCGGTCCGAAACGCGAGCGCAGGCCGGCGATCGCATCGGTGCCAAGGGCGCCGTCGTCCAGCTGAAAGTCCGCCACGATCACGTCCGGGGCAATGTCGACCTCGCACAGAACCGCTTCGGCCTCGCAATGGCTGGCGCAGGGCAGCACGTCGAGCCCCCAGTTTTCCATGATAATGGACATCGCCGCGCGCAGTTCGGCGTCATTCTCGATCAGCACGGCGATACGGTGCTCCAGCGAACGCCCCCGCGCGGAAAACGCCTTGCCCGTGGTATGGCTGCGCACCGCCGTGCTTCTGGGTAGCTCCACCGAGAAACAGGTGCCGCTGCCGGGCTGCGAGGTCAGTTGCAGCGGGTGTTGCAGCAGCCGGCAGGCGCGTTCGACAATGGCCAGCCCCAGCCCCATGCCCTCTGAGGGGCTGGCGGCGGCGTTGAGCCGGTGGAATTCGTCGAACACCTTTTCCTGCTGACCTTCGGGAATGCCGGGGCCGGTGTCCCAGACCTCGACGCGCACGGTGGACTTGTTGTGGCGAACCCCGATCAGCACCTTGCCGGTCTCGGTATAGCGGATCGCGTTCGATGCCAGGTTCTGCAGGATGCGCCGCAGATAGGAGGCATCGCTCTTGACCATGGCGTCGCTGTTGACCAGCCGGAATTCCAGCCCCTTGCGTTCCGCCAGCGGTTCCAGCTCGTCGCTCAGCTGGGTCAGCATGTCCTTGAGGCTGATGGTCGAAAGATCCACCGAGGCCTGTCCGGAATCCAGTTTGGAAATATCCAGAAGCGCGCCGAGAATGCGCTCGACACTGACCAGCGCATTGCCGGCCTTGGCGACCCGCTCCCGCAGCTCTGGCGCGTCGAGGTCGTTTTCCAGCGAGGCGACGTATAGTTTGGCCGCCGACAGGGGTTGCAAAAGATCGTGGCTGGCCGCGGCCACGAAACGTGATTTCGAGGCATTGGCGCGTTCGGCCTCGGACAGGGCGTCCTCGAGTTCCAGCGTGCGTTCGGCGACCCGCTGTTCCAGCGTCTCGTTCACACGGGCAATCGCGCGCACCGCGGCACGTTCGGATGACACGTCGGTAAAGCTGATCACGAAGCCCCGGTCCGGCATCTGCTGGGCGAAAACGGCCAGGATCCGTTCATTGCCGATGCCGATCTCGAACGACAGGGGCGGGCGTTTGGCGCCGCTGTCGACCCAGGCTTCGACATCGCCATGCTTGGTTTCTCCGAGGAAACGCACCTCTTCGCGGATCAAGTTGTAGAGCGTGTTGAAGAAGGTGCCCAACTGAAGCTTGGTCGCCGGCAGCGCCAGAAACTCCCCGGCGCGGCGGTTCCAGCCCACCAGCCGGTTCTGCTTGTCAAAGATACAGATCCCCTGGTTCAGATGCTCCAGCGTCGCCTTGATCAGCTGGGCCTGGTCATCCAGAAGCCGCTCGCGTTCCTGCCGCTCCAACCGCATCATGTCCGAGATGTCGGTCTGCAGGATCACGGTGCCGCCATCGGGTGTGCGGTGCTCGCTGACCTGCAGCCAGCGACTGCCCGCGGTGCGGGCGTTGAACACGGCGTGATTGTCCTTGTGGCGGCTCATCCGGTAGGCTTCCCAGCTTGCGGGGGTCTCGCCTTCGGGCAGGGACAGATAGGGGCTGGTCGCGACCAGATGAACGTAATCCTCGAACCGGAGCCCGGGTTTGAACAGGTGGTAGATGTCCAGCATGTGTTCGCCGAAACGGCTGTTGCACATGACCATCTCGTCCTGCGGGCTGAACAGGGCAAAGCCCTCCTGCACCGTCTCGATCGCGTTGGCGAGATTGGCGCGGGCCGCCTCGGTTTCGGCGTTGGCCTTGCCCAGCCGGGCGTTGGATTCGTTGAGCAGATCCAGCGCGTGCTCCAATTCCCGGGTGCGCAAACGCACTTCCTCTTCCAGCATCACCGCCCGCTGGAACTGGGTATAGGCCGCGCCCGAGGCCTCGGTGCTCTGCTCCACCCGGCGCATCAGGGTCTCGGTGATCTTCAGAAGCTTCTCGTTCTGACGCTCGAGCGAATCATG
>NZ_JBFJVE010000249.1:0-3407 GCF_041624275.1 Shimia sp. | reverse complement strand
CCAGCCGCGCCAGCTCGAGCGCCAGGTCGCGCGGCAGCTTGCCCGGCGCCACCGACTGGCGTTGCAGATAGTCTTCGGGAAAGGCCCGCGCCTCGCCGTAGAGATCGTCGCAGGTGTCGATGCGGCCGCGGATGCGCTCGGCCAGTTGCAGGGTCTCGGCAGCGCGCCCGCCGGGCAGGGTCAGCACCGCATAGTCGATCGCCGAATAGCGCGGCGCCGGGGTCGCGGCCTCGGCCTTGCCGCGCATCTGGAACAGGGCGATGGCATTGGGCAGCGGCACGGGCGCGGTGACCTCGCCCTTGTTCAGCGCCATGATGGCGGGGCGCAGCTCGGCCGGAAGCTTGGTGATCGACAGCCATTTCAGGCGCCCGCCATCGGCCGCCGTCGCCGCCTTGGAATACTTGCGGGCGGCGGCCTCGAAATCCTCGGGGCTGGTGATCGCCGCCAGCTGGTGGGCGATCGCCGCGACCTGGCCGCGGGTCTGGTCGCTGACCGGGATGACGATTTCCGACAGCAGCACGTTGATGCCCCCGGCGCCGGTGTTCGAGGCGATGGCGCGGTCGATCTCGGCCTCGGAAATCTGCACCTTGCCGCCATAGCGGGCCTGGATCAGGCTGGACCAGGCGATGCCGGAATAGACGAAATCGCGCAGCGTCTCCTCGGCGACGCCCTCGGCCTTCAGCGCCTCGATCAGCTGCTCGGGCGGCTGGTTGGCGCGTTCCGAGAAACGGGCGATGCCGGCCTGCACGCTGTCCTCGCTGGGGCGGACGCCCAACAACTCGGCGGCCGCGTTCTGCAGCCGCTCGTCGATCAGCTGTTCGCGGGCCAGCCTGCGCAGGTCGCCCGGCGCGTTCATCAGCGTCAGCAACAGGGCGCGCTGTTCGATCTCGAAATAGGTGACCGCCTGGTCATTGACCAATATCGCCGGCGAAAAGGCGCTTTGCGCCCGGGCCGCCGAAGTCGTCGCCAGCCCCAGTCCGAGGCACAGCGTCGCGGTGCCGATCAGGCGCGAAAGAACACGAAAAGCCGTCATTGCTGCTGTCATCCTGCATTTGCACTGCATGTGCGATTGTAACTCTTGTCCTTGGCCGACACACTAAAGCCTAGCAAGGCCACTGTCAGCCCGATATTGGTGCTCGGCTGGACCGTGCTGGTGGTGATGAAGCTGCGCGACAGCGACAGGCCGATGCGCACGCATTCATTGCGATACTCCAGCCCGACCCCGGCCTCGGCCGACTGCCCGGCGGCGGCGTCATAGCGCCAGTCGGCCAGCGCCGTCCAGTGACGGTTGACGCGATAGCGGGTGTCCAGAACCCATTCCGACAGGTTCTGTGTCCGGTCTTCCTGGGCGTCGGCGCGCAGCCAGATATAGCTGGCGTCCAGCCAGATCTTGTCATTGGTCCAGCCGGCCCGCGCCGAGGCCTTGTCGAACCCGTAGCTGGGGTTGAACAGGCCGCGCGCCATCAGGCTGAGCCCGTTGTCGGTGACGATCTGGCCGGCCATCAGCAGGTCCGAGGTGGCATTGCTCAGCCCCGACGAAAGGGTGAAATCGCCATGCGGGTTCTGCTGGTAGACCTGCCCCAGCGACAGGTTGGCGCGCCAGCCGTCGGGGTCGCTGCGGGCCCAGTTCACGCCCAGCGCGCCGACCAGACCGCGCTGGCGCCGGTCGCTTTCCGGAAAGCGCGACAGCGAGATCAGGTTGCCCTCGTCGAACTCGACCCGGGTGCTTTCGTCATTGGCAATGTTCAGCGCCGAGCCGCCGCTCCAGCCGATCTGCGCCAGCGGTTCGAGAATCTCGCTGCCGCCGTCGCGCGACACCCGCGACAGCGGATAGCGCAGGTCCGCCGCCAGCGAGGGGGTGAACTGATACTCGGTGCCGGCATAGACCGCGTCCTGCCGGGTCTGGAAGCCGTCGAAGGCCAGCTCGCCGGTGATCCCGGCGCGCAGCCCCTGCGGCAGGGTCCAGTTGCGCCGCCACCACAGGGCGGCGGTGGCGCGCATCATGTCGCGCCCGTCGGTGTCGCTGTCGATATCGGGGCCGTCGACCGTGGATTGCGACTTGCGATAGCGGCCGTTGACGTCAAGCGACAGCCGCGCCTCGCCGCCAAGCGCCTCGGGAAAAAACCGGCGTTCGGTCTCGACGAGGCCGACGATGCTGGGCAGGGTGGTGTCGTCGTCGCTGATGCGCAGCGATTCATAGTGCAGCAGCGCATAGCGGCTGTTTTCATCGCGCAGCGACCGGCGCAGGGTGATGTCGCTGGCCAGCCGGTCCTCTTCGGAATAATCGTAATCCAGCAGGTAGGATTCATCCGACGTGGACTTCAGGTTGAAGGACAGCCGGTAATCGTTCTCAAGGTCGAAACGCCCGTTCCCGAAGACGTAGAACCGTGGCTGGTCGGCGGTGATCCCGTCGTCCGAGAGCGCCCCCTCCCAGGTCATCTCGCCATTGCGGAAGGCCTGGCGGTAGCGCAGCTCCAGCGTCGTCGTATGCTCGGCCAGAAACGGCGTCAGCAACAGGTCGCGGTGATCGCCGAGGGTCAGGAAATAGGGGATCTTGACGCCGAACCCCAGCTGGCTGTCCTGATGCAGTTCCGGGATCAGGAAGCCCGAGGCCCGCTTCAGCGTCGGGTCGGGCATCCGCAGCTGCGGGAAATAGGCGATCGGCACGTCGAGCACCCGCAGCTGCGCGTGGTCGAAATACAGCTGCTGCTCTTCCTGGTCGTGCACCACCCGCTGCGCCCGGATCTGCCAGAGCGGCGGCCGGCCGTCATTGCAGACCCGGCACGAGGTGACGGTGGTCTTGTCGAGCACGTTATAGCGCCCCTCGACCCGGCGCATCCGGCTCGAGGCCATCTGCACCTGTTCGTTCAGCACCACCCGCGCGCTCTGCAACAGCGCGTTGCGAAATCCCGCGTCAAGCTGGGCGTAACTGGCCAGAATGCGCAGCGTCTCGCCCTGTTCGATATGGATCGGGCCGCCGACGGTGACGACATCCGAGCGCCCGTCATATTCGATCCGGTTGGCGCGCAGCCGCAGATCGCCCTGCAGCGCCTCGACCCGGCCCTCGGCGATCAGGATGTCGCGATTGTCGAGATAGACGCGGTCGGCGATCAGCACCACGTTCTGCGCCGGGGCGCCGGGCTGGGCCCAGAGCGGCAGCGCCAGCACGACCAGCAGGCCGGCAGATATCAAACGAAAGAAGGCGGTCATCCGTCCTCCATATGCAACAACAGCCCCAAGGCCAACAGGACACTTGCGATCGGCGGCGCCCAGGCCGCCAGGGCGGCGGTGATCTGGCCGTTTTCACCGAGAATCTGCGCGAAATTGCGGATGTAATAGAGCGCAAAGCCGGTCAGCACCGCCCCCAATACGGCGATGCCGGTGCGGCCGAATCTGGTGTGGCGCAT
>NZ_JBFJVE010000248.1:0-3440 GCF_041624275.1 Shimia sp. | reverse complement strand
GTGCCGCAGGACAGGCTCGACGCAGTTCGCGCGGCGCTGAGCGAACATATCGCCCTGACCCGCGCCGAGCCGGGGTGCATCGCCTTCCAAGTCACCGAAGATCACCGCCATCCGGGGCGCTTTGTGGTCTTTGAACTGTTCGAGAACCGCGCCGCCTTTGACGCGCATCAGGCGCGCACCCGGGCCTCTGCCTGGTTCGCGCTGACCCGGGACATGAAACGCGACTACCGTGTCACGACGGAGGGCACGGATGAAGAAGGCGCCTGAGCCCGCGCCTTAGCGGGCCGAGAACTGGTGCCCGGCATTGATCACGTGGTCGCCGCCGATGTCGCCCAGCGACTGGAACAGCGCCGCGGTGTTGCTGGCGCCGAATTTCTTCAGCAGCTTGGCGCGGTGCACCTCGACGGTGCGGTTCGACATCTTCAGGATGCGGGCGATTTCCTTTGAGGTCATGCCCTCGCTCATCAGCGAGAAGACCTCGCGTTCGCGCCGGGTCAGCTGCTGATAGGGGCGGGTGTCCGAGAGGTCGGCAAAGCTCCAGACCGCACGCATCAGCGGATCTTCGGGGGTGAAGGAATGGCCGCGCACCCGGCACCAGAACATCTCGCCGTTCTTGCGCATCATCACCCGTTCGTCCCAGTAGATGCCGCCTTCGCGCAGGCAGTCGACACCGCGATTGCGGATATTGGCGAACTCTTCCTGGCTTGGATAGAGGATGGCGAAGGTCTGGTCGCGCAGGTCCTCACGCCCATAGCCGAACATCTGGGCAAAGGTCTGGTTGCAATCGCGGATCACCCGGTTTTCGGTCACCACGATGCCGACGGGGACAAAATGGAACGCCAGTTCGGTGAAATCATGGCTGGCATAGGCCGCGTCGATGGATGGCAATTCGGACATCGGCCCGCACTCCGCAAATCACTTCTGCGCACAGGTTACTGTCAGCGGCAATGGCAGGCAATCGCGCAGGCCGGCAATCTGCGGGCCGGGCCAAGAACGACAAAGCCCGGCAGGGGCTGCCGGGCTTTGTTGCACCTTGGTCAGGCGTCGGGCTCAGAGCGCCCGCCAGCCGATGTCGCGGCGGAAGAACCCCTGCGGCCAGTCGATGGCATCGACCATCCCATAGGCGCGGTCGCGGGCTTCCTGCAACGTGGCCCCCCGCGCGGTGACGTTCAGAACCCGGCCACCGGTGGCGGTGACGGCCCCGTTGACGGCGGTTGTTCCGGCGTGGAAGACCATGTTGCTGCCGTCCTCGGGAAGCGTATCCAGACCGTTGATCACGGTCCCTTTCTCGTAGGAACCCGGATAGCCGTTGGCAGCCATGACCACGGTGATTGCATGGTCGTCGGCCCAGTTCACCCGCGCCTCGGCAAGGCGTTCTTCGGCCGCCGCATGCATCAGGTCGAAGGCCTGCGCGCCAAGGCGCATCATCAGCACCTGGCATTCCGGATCGCCAAAGCGCACGTTGTATTCCACCAGGCGCGGCTGGCCGTCCTTGATCATCAGGCCGGCATAGAGAACCCCCTGATAGGGTGTGCCCTGCCGGGCCATTTCATCGATCGTCGGCTGGATGATCTGCTGCATCGCCTTTTCGGCGATCTCGTCGGTCAGCACCGGCGCCGGAGAATAGGCCCCCATGCCGCCGGTGTTGAGGCCGGTGTCGCCTTCGCCAACCCGTTTGTGATCCTGCGCGGTGCCGATCGGCAGCGCGGTCTTGCCGTCGCAGAGGATGAAGAACGAGGCCTCTTCGCCCTCCATGAACTCCTCGATCACCACCTCGGCGCCGGCCCCGCCGAAGGCGCCGCCGAACATGTCGTCGATGGCCTCGAGCGCGGTGGCCTCGTCCATGGCCACGATCACGCCCTTGCCGGCGGCGAGCCCGTCGGCCTTGACCACGATCGGCGCCCCCTGGTCGCGGATATAGGCCTTGGCGGCCTCGGCATCGGTGAAATGACCATAGGCTGCGGTGGGGGCCTTGGCCCGGTCGCAGATTTCCTTGGTGAAGCTTTTCGAGGCTTCCAGTTTCGCGGCTGCGGCCGAAGGGCCGAAGACCAGCACCCCGGCCTCGCGCAGACGGTCGGCCACCCCGGCCGCCAGCGGCGCCTCGGGGCCGATGATGACGAAGTCGATGGCGTTTTCTTCGACAAAGGCGCAGACCACCCCGCCATCGTCGATATTGATGCTGGCGCAATCGGCGATCTGCGCGATCCCGGCGTTGCCCGGGGCCACGATCAGCTTGTCGCATTTGGGGTTCTGCATGACCGCCCAGGCCAATGCATGCTCGCGGCCACCGCTGCCGAGGATGAGGATGTTCATGAAAGATGCCCTTCTGCTTGGCCTTCGTTGCCCCGCGTTCTAAGCTGTGTCGCACAGTTCCACAAGCGAGGCCAAATGTCCGACCTGATCGACGCCGCGAACCCGGGCGAAAACGCCCCGGAATTCTCTGTTTCCGAAATCTCCGGCGCCCTGAAACGCACCATCGAGGGCGCGTTTGGCCGGGTGCGGGTGCGCGGCGAGGTGGGGCGGGTGATGCTGGCCCGCTCGGGGCATCTCTATTTCGACGTCAAGGATGACCGCTCGGTGCTGGCGGCGGTGAGCTGGAAGGGCCAGGTCAGCCGGCTGACGATCCGCCCCGAAGAGGGGATGGAGGTCATTGTCACCGGCAAGCTGACCACGTTCGGCTCGCAGTCGAAATACCAGCTGAATGTCGATGACGTGGCGGTGGCCGGCGAAGGCGCGCTGATGGCGATGCTGGAAAAACGCAAGAAACAGCTGGCCGCCGAAGGGCTCTTTGCCGCCGAGCGCAAGCAGCCCATTCCCTATCTGCCCGAAATCATCGGTGTGGTGACCTCGCCGACCGGCGCGGTGATCCGCGACATCCTGCATCGGTTGCGCGACCGCTTCCCGCGCAAGGTGCTGATCTGGCCGGTGGCGGTGCAGGGCGAGCAATGCGCGCCGCAGGTGGCGGCGGCGATTCGCGGCTTCAACGCCCTGACCCCCGGCGGCGCCCTGCCGCGTCCCGACCTGCTGATCGTGGCCCGTGGCGGCGGCAGTATCGAGGATCTCTGGGGCTTCAACGAGGAAAGCGTGGCCCGCGCCGCCGCCGCCTCGCAGATCCCGCTGATCTCGGCGGTCGGGCATGAAACCGATACCACGCTGATCGACTATGTTTCCGATCGCCGCGCCCCGACGCCGACGGCGGCGGCGGAAATGGCGGTGCCGGTGCGGCGCGACCTTTTGGTCTGGACCGGCGAGCAGGGCAACCGCCTGACCCGCGCCCTGAGCGACGCCCTGGCGCGGCGCGAGCAGCGGCTGCGCGACCTGTCGCGCGCCCTGCCGCGCGCCGAGACGCTGTTGCAGGGGCCGGCCCAGCGGCTCGACGCGGCCGGCGAGTCGCTGCCGCGCGCCCTTCAGGCCGGGGTCCAGCGCCGCCGCCTGCGCCT
>NZ_JBFJVE010000247.1:0-3448 GCF_041624275.1 Shimia sp. | reverse complement strand
GGCAGCGGCAGGAAGGCGGCGACATTGAGGATCGGCTGGCTGCGCTGGTAGGCGCCGAAGGCGGCAAAGACCTCCGAGGCCAGCCGGTCCTCGATCGGGATCGAGAACAGGGTGCGGAAGATCACATCCGCCGCAGCGTGGCTGGTCTCGGCCTCGATCTCGACCGGCGCCCCGCCGCGCGCTGCCAGCCGCGCCACCGCCGCCTCGGCCGCCGCCCACATCGCCGGAAACGTGTCGCGCAGCCGGCCACCTTCGAAGGCCGGGTCGATGATGCGGCGCTGGCGTTTCCAGGTTTCGCCATTGGTCAGGAAGACCGAATTGCCCAGCAGCGGGCGCAGCCCCTCGCTGATGCGGCCGGATTTCGGGAAATCCTCGGGGCGCTCTTTCAGCACCCGCGCGATCAGCTCGGGCTGGTTGACCAGGAACGAGCGGAAGAACGGCGTCCGGAACTCGGCCATCCAGGCCCGGTAGAGCCGCGCCGGCTGGGCCGAAAGGATGTCGCGGCGAAACAGGCGGACATGGGTCCAGAACGAGACCGCCTCACCCCGGGCCGCCGGTTTCGGAGGCAGGTCGGCCATCACGCGGTCCCGGTGAACTTGTTGACCGGGGTCTCGATGCGGCTTTGCGAGGCGGCGCGCCCGGCAAATCGCCGGCCCAGCGTTTGCGGGCCGGCGGTGATGCGGAAATAGTCATACTCGCCGGGGGCGTCGAAGGCACAGAGATACTGGAAATGCAGGCGGAAGAACCGCCAGCGCAGCTCTTTCCAGCGCGCCGGGCTGAGGGTCTGGGTGAAGGCCGCCGACAGCACCAGCGGCCAGCGCTTGCCCTGCGCCGGCGCCACCCCCGAGACATGGACCGGATCGCAAAGCGCAAAGGCGCAGCCGTCGCCGGGCGCGGTGACATCGACCCAGGTCAGCTCGTCGCGCTGGCAAAGGAAATGCAGGTCGGCCCGCAGGCGGCGCGCCCGGGGCAGGAACGAAACCATCGGCACCACCTGCCCGAGCGACAGGAAACTCAGCACCGGCCCGTTGTCCGGCACCCGCCCCTGGCGGATCAGGTCGGCCAGCACCGAGACCGCAAGATGCGCCCCCGAGGAATGCCCGACCACCAGCACCTCGTCGACCTCCTGGTGCAGGGCGCTTGCGATGCGCTCGGCGAACTCGGCCATCCGCGCCTCGAGCTCGGGCGGATTGGCCCCCTTCCAGCGCGCCGAATAGGCGTAGTCATGCATCAGGTAATAGGCAAAGAAGCGGTTGTCCTTCTTGCGGAACCAGCCCAGCACCGGCGGCACCGCGGCAAGCCCCAGCCAGGCCGTCCAAGGGGGCAGAAACAGGCCCAGAACCCGGCCCAGCCCCCAGGCGGCAAGCAGCGCCAGAAGCAGTTGCAGCAGCAGGAAGAGCACCGGGTAGAGCGCCGCGATCACCGGCCCCTTGCGCAGCCGCATCAGCCGCGCCAGCGCGCCGCTGGCGATATAGGTCCAGGCGGTGCGCGCCAGTTGCAGATAGGTGGCGACGATCGAATTCGACATGCTGTCGCGGACGATGTCCGACCACACCAAAACCTCGAAATCGGCCCGGGTTTCGCCGCCTTCGATTGCGCCGTCGACATGCCAGCCATAGGGTCCGCCGGCGCCGCCGCCCTGTTTCGCCGCCAGTGCCAGGCGGTAGCCCGAGATCGCCGCCTGCGCCGCGCCCTCCTTGCGGTAGAGTTCGCGGTAGCGGCGGGGATGGATCGGATCGTAACCGGGGATGTAGAACACCCGCCGCGACCGCACCGGATTAAAGCTGCTCTCAGCCATGGGACCTCGTCTTTTGCGGTCACCTTAGCGGCGCGGCGGCCCACAAGTAAATCCGGCGCGGGGCGCATTTGCCCGCCACCGCCGGACCCGCCGGCTCAGCCCAGCGTCGCCAGCGCCGGGAAGGTCTCGAGCAGCCACCAGCTGAGCGAACTGAAGGCGCCGGTGACCAGCATCAGCCCGACCAGCACCAGCAGCCCGCCCATGGTCTTCTCGATCAGCCCCATGTGGCGCTTGAGCCGGTTCATCACCCCCATGGCGCGGTTGAGGAACATCGCCGCCAGCAGGAAGGGAATGCCCAGCCCCATGGCATAGATCCCGAGCAGCACCGTGCCGCGCGTCACCGAGGCCTCGCCCGCCGCCAGCGACAGGATGGCGCCCAGCTGGGGGCCGATGCAGGGGGTCCAGCCGAAGGCGAAAGCCAGGCCCAGCACATAGGCGCCAAAGGCCGAGCCGCCGGACTGCCCGGCGTCGATCCGGGCTTCGCGGTCGAGAAAGGGAATGCGGAACACATTGAGGAAATGCAGCCCGAAAACGATCACCACGACGCCCGAGATCTGGGCGAAAAGCGTCTGGTTCTGCAGGAAAAACGCGCCGAAGGCCGAGGCGGTGAAGCCGAGGAACAGAAACACCGTCGACAGGCCGAGGACGAAGAACAGCGCCGCCACCATGGCGCGGCGGCGGGCGGCGGCCTGATCGGTCAGCTCGGCCATGGTGACCCCGCTCATATAGGCCAGATAGGGCGGCACGATGGGCAGCACGCAGGGGCTCAGGAACGAGATGAGCCCGGCCAGAAGGGCGACGAACATGGCAGGCAACAGGCCCGCGTCGATGATTTCGATTCCAAACATGCGCCACCCTTAGAGCATTCGCCGGGCAAGGTCACGGGGCCCTGCTGTCACATCTGTGTGGACAGCTTGGACCCTCGCGCATATGTGAAGGTCATGACCGAAGAAATCGACGCCATCGGGCTGTTGTGCCCCCTGCCCGTGCTGAAACTGCGCAAGCGGCTGAAACCTCTGGCGCCGGGGGGCCGCATCCGGCTGATCGCCGACGACCCGGCGGCGGTGATCGACGTGCCGCATTTCTGCGCCGAATCCGGCCACGCGCTGATCGAAAGCGCCGAATCGGACGGGCGGCTGGTGTTCCTGGTGGAAAAACAGGGCTGAGATGCCGGGCGCGCCGGGCGCTCTCAGCGCGCGATCACCAGATCGGCGCTGAGCCCGCCGAGCCGCGCGCTGGTGCCCAGCCGCAGCACCCCGCCATGGGCACGCGCCACATCGGCGGCGATCGACAGGCCAAGCCCGACCCCGGTGCCGCGGTTCTGGTTGCGCGCCGGTTCCAGCCGCGCAAAGGGCTTGATCGCCTCGTCACGCTCCTCGGGGGCGATGCCGGGGCCGTCGTCCTCGACCCGGATGCGCAGGAACCTTTCGGAAATCTCGACCGAGACCTGCGCCCGCGTGCCGTAGCGCACCGCATTGCCGATCAGGTTCTCGAGCGCCCGCTTGACACCGACGACGCGCAGGGACACCCGGCCGGCGCCGCGCAGCTCGACGATCTCGACATTGCTGCCGCCGCGGGCGCAGTCCTCGACGATGCCCCGGACCAGCGCAGCGGGATCGACCTCTTCGGGCTCCCCCTCCGAGGCGCCGC
>NZ_JBFJVE010000246.1:0-3458 GCF_041624275.1 Shimia sp. | reverse complement strand
GCCAGGCTGCAAGAGCTCTACGCGCCGGTGCTGACGCAGTTCCCCGAGGTTCTGCAAGTGACTGAAGACGAGCTGTTCATTCCGGTCGCGGCCCGCCCGCTGACCCGGATGATCGCCCGCGCCTTCGATGCCTATGACCTAGACGCGGCCGGGCACAGTTCGGCGATCTGAGCCGACCCGGACCGCTCACCAAGACGACCACTCGCTGAACCAGCCACCGCGCGCCCCGAAACAAGGGCGCGCGGCGGAAACCGCCATCGCGGCAACGCCTGTTCGGACCGTTTCAAAGGCCGGGTACGGCCGCCAGCAGGTTGCGGGTATATTCGGTTCGCGGCGCGGCGAACAGCTCCTGCGCCTGCCCCTGTTCGACCACGTCACCGGCCTTCATCACCAGAATCTGGTGGCTCATCGCGCGCACGACGTTGAGGTCGTGGCTGATGAACAGATAGGCCAGCCCATATTTCCTTTGCAGCGCGCGCAGCAGGTCGACGATCTGCACCTGCACCGTCATGTCCAGCGCCGAGGTCGGCTCGTCCAGCACCACCAGCCGCGGGCGCAGGATCATCGCGCGGGCGATGGCGATGCGCTGGCGCTGACCGCCCGAGAACTCGTGCGGATAACGGTCCATGCTGGCCGGATCCAGCCCCACCTCTTGCATGACCTCGCTGACCAGCTCGCGCGTTGACCGCCCATCTGAATGGCCATGCACGCCCAGCCCCTCGGCGATGATCTGCTCGCAGGTCATGCGCGGGCTGAGGCTGCCGAACGGATCCTGGAACACGATCTGCATGTCCTTGCGCAGGTCGCGCAACCGCCGCGTCGACCAGGCGCGCACATCCTGCCCGTCAAAGCGGATGCCGCCCTCGGATGAGATCAGCCGCATCAGCGCCAGCGCCAGCGTGGTCTTGCCCGAGCCGGACTCGCCGACGATGCCCAGCGTTTCGCCGGCGCGCACCGAGATCGTCGCCTCGTTCACCGCCTTCACATGGCCCACCGTGCGCCGGAAAAACCCTTTCTGGATCGGAAACCAGACCTTGAGCCGCTCTGTCTCGGCCACCACCGGCGCCTCGGGTGCGACCGGATCGGGAACGCCGGCGGCGCGGGCGTTCAGCAGCTTTCGGGTATAGGGGTGCTGCGGATCGGCGAAGATCTCGGCCACAGGGCCGGCTTCGACGATCTCGCCATCCTTCATCACGCAGACCCGGTCGGCGATGCGCTGGACGATGCCAAGGTCATGGGTGATGAACAGCAGCCCCATGCCCTCGGACTTTTTCAGCTCGGCCAGAAGCTCGAGGATCTGCGCCTGGATGGTCACATCCAGCGCCGTGGTCGGCTCATCGGCGATCAGCACGTCCGGCTTGTTGGCCAGCGCCATGGCGATCATCACCCGCTGCCGCTGCCCGCCCGACAATTGGTGCGGATAGGCCCCCAGCCGGCTTTCGGCGTCGCGGATGCCGACCTTGGTCATCAACTCGATGATCCGCGCCCGCGCCGCCTCGCCGACAATCCCCTGATGCAGCGCCAGCGATTCCGCCATTTGCCGTTCCAGCGTGTGCAGCGGGTTGAGCGAGGTCATCGGCTCTTGGAAGATGAAGGAAATGTCATTGCCGCGCACCTTGCGCAGACGCTTGTCATCAGCGCCGACCATCTGCTGCCCGTCATAGGTGATGCTGCCGCGCACTGTCGCGCTGGCCGGCAGCAGCGACACGGTCGACAGCGCGGTGACCGACTTGCCCGAGCCCGACTCGCCGACCAGCGCCACGGTTTCACCGCGATCGACGCTGAACGACACCCCGCGCACCGCCGGTATGTCGCGCCCGTCCTGGCGAAAGCTGACATGCAGATCCCTGACGTCGAGAATACTCATGAAAAAGTCTTCCTCGGATCGAAGGCGTCACGCACCCCTTCGAAGATGAACACCAAGAGCGACAGCATGATGGCAAAGGTGAAAAAGGCGGTGAAGGCCAGCCAGGGCGCCTGCAGGTTCTGCTTGGCCTGCAAGGTCAGCTCTCCCAGCGAGGGCGCGGTCGAGGGCAGGCCGAAGCCGAGGAAGTCGAGCCCCGCCAGTGTCGAGATGGTGCCGGTGACGATGAAGGGCAGCATGGTCACCGTCGCCACCATGGCGTTGGGCAGCATGTGGCGGAACATGATGACCCGGTTCGACACGCCCAGCGCCTTGGCGGCGCGGACATATTCAAGGTTGCGGGCGCGCAGGAACTCGGCCCGCACCACCCCCACCAGCGCGGTCCATCCGAACAGCACGGTGAGCAGCACCAGCAGCCAGAAACTGCGCCCGACGATGGCGAACAGGATGATGATGACATAAAGGCTGGGCGTGGCGCCCCAGATCTCGATCACCCGCTGGAAGACCAGATCGACCCAGCCGCCGAAATAGCCCTGGATGGCGCCTGCGGCGATGCCGATCAGGCTGGCGCAGGTGGTGACGATGAGGGTGAAGACGATCGACAGCCGGAAGCCGTAGATCACCCGCGCCACCACGTCGCGCTTGCGGTCATCTGTCCCCAGCCAGTTCTGCGCGTTGGGCGGCAGCGGCGCGGCACCGGGCCGGTCCACCGGGGTGTCAAAGGAATAGGGGATGAGCGGCCACAGGGTCCAGCCGGGCTGCGCCGCCTGGTCATCAAAGCTTCCGGCGGCGAGCTTCTCGAGAACCTCTTCTGGTTCGTCAAAACATGCCTCGACGCCGCCGGTCTCGATCAGGCATTGCACCACCGGATCGCGGTAATCGGCCTCGGTCTTGAAATCACCGCCAAAGGTGGTCTCGGGATAGAATTTGGCGATCGGCACGTAAAAATCGCCGCGATAGCTGACCAGGATCGGTTTGTCATTGGCCAGAAGCTCGGCAAAAAGCGAGATCCCGAACACCAGCGTGAAAATGATCAGCGACCAGAAGGCACGGCGGTTGCGGCAGAAATTGCGCCAGCGGCGCTGGTTCAGGGGCGACAGTTTCATGCGATACGCCCCCCGAGGGCCGAACCGCGCAGGACATACCGCATCAGCCTTCCCTCTTTTCAAAGTCGATGCGCGGATCGACGATCACATACATCAGGTCCGACAGGATGCCGACCACCAGCCCGATCAGGCCGAAGATGAACAGGGTGCCAAAGATCACCGGATAGTCGCGGGCCACCGCAGCCTCGAAGCCAAGCCGCCCCAGCCCGTCCAGCGAGAAGATGGTCTCGATGATCAGCGAGCAACCGAAGAAGACGCCGATGAACACCGCCGGGAAACCGGCGATCACGATCAGCATCGCATTTCGGAACACATGGCCATACAGGACCTGCCCCTCGCTCAGCCCCTTGGCGCGGGCGGTCATCACGTATTGCTTCTTGATCTCGTCCAGAAAGCTGTTCTTGGTCAGCAGCGTCAGCGTGGCGAAGGCCGAGATGGTCGAGGCCAGCACCGGCAGGGTGATGTGCCAGAAGTAATCGGCCACCTTG
>NZ_JBFJVE010000245.1:0-3486 GCF_041624275.1 Shimia sp. | reverse complement strand
GCCGCCAACTGGGTGATCAACGAGCTGTTCGGCCGCCTGAAGAAGGAAGATCACGACATCACCGAAAGCCCGGTCAGCCCGGCGCAGCTGGGGGGCATCATCGACCTGATCGCCTCGGATGCGATCTCGGGCAAGATCGCCAAGGACCTGTTCGAGATCGTCTATAGCGAAGGCGGCGACCCGGCCGAGATCGTCGAGGCGCGCGGCATGAAGCAGGTGACCGACACCGGAGCCATCGAGGCGGCGCTGGACGAGATCATCGCCGCCAACCCGGCGCAGGTCGAAAAGGCCAAGGTGAACCCGAAACTGGCGGGCTGGTTCGTCGGCCAGGTGATGAAGGCCACCGGCGGCAAGGCCAACCCCAAGGCGGTGAACCAGCTGGTGGCGCAAAAGCTGAACGGATGACGCGCGGGGGGGCTTTCCGCCCCCGCCCTTCCCCCAATACCCTGGTTATCGGAGCCCGGCCCATGCAGTTCGACGCCCCCTTCCGCTCGGCGCCCATGGCGATCCGCCCCGAATGGATCGACTACAACGGCCATCTCAACATGGCCTATTACAACGCGCTGATGGATCAGGGCGTCGACCAGCTTTGGGACCACCTCGGGTTTGGCTCCGACTATATCGAAAACACCGGCCACACGACCTTCTCGGCCGAATACCACATGCGCTATGTGCGGGAGATCCATCTCGACGCGCCGGTGATCACCACGTTTCAACTGCTGGATTTCGACGAAAAACGCTTTCATTTCTGTCAGGAACTGCTGCACGCCGAAGAAGGCTGGGTCTCGGCCCGCGGCGAAGGCATGGGGCTGCATATCGACATGTCCGGCCCGCGCGTGGCGCCGATGCCGCCAGAGGTATTCGCCCGGTTTCAGGCCCTGTCCGACAGCCACAGCAGGCTCGCCCGGCCCGACTGGGTCGGCAAACCGATGGGCATTCGCCGCACCTGACGCCGGATGGCGCGACAATCGGGACAATGGGCACAATGGCACTGGACCATCGCCCGGCCGCATGACAGGCTGCGGCCATGGTTGAAGTGATTGATGTTCTTCAGGAACGCAGGGACCTGCCGCTGTTTCTCGAGCGTGACGGTCTGATCGGCATAGAACTGGGCGTGGCCGGGGGCTGGTATTCGCGGCGCCTGCGCGAATCCGGGCTGTTTTCCCAGCTTTACGGAGTCGACATCTATGGCGACCGCCACGACACCGCCGAATATGTCGCGGCGCTGAAGAATGTCGGGATCGGCGAAAACTACTGGCTGTTGCGGATGCGTTTCGACGAGGCGCTCGAGGTCTTCCCGGATCAGCACTTCGATTTCGTCTATATCGACGGCTATGCCCACAATGGCGAGGAACGCGGCAAGACCATGTTCGACTGGTATGCCAAGGTCAAGGTCGGCGGCATGATCGCTGGCCACGATTACCACCCCAAGTGGCCGCTGGTGACGACCTCGGTCGACACGCTGTCCGAGCTGACCGGCCAGCCGGTCCTGCGCAGCGCCCTCTCCGAGCCGCGCGACCCGCAGGACAAATTCCCCTCGTGGGCGATGATGAAAACCACTGCCGAAGTGCCCGCCTATCCCGACCGGCTGGCCCGCCTGCCCCGCAACAAGCGCCGATAAACCGTCGACAGGGGGCCGGGGGCTGGTGTACCCTGACCCCGATCAGAACGGTTTATTTTATGACAAAGTTTGAGTTCAAAGTGGTTCCCGCTCCTGCCAAGGGCCGCAAGGCACGCGGCGTCAAGGGCACCGATGGGCGATTTGCCTATGCTCTGGAAAGCGTGATGAACGAGATGGCCGCCGAGGGCTGGGAGTTCCTGCGCACCGAAACCCTGCCCAGCGAAGAGCGCAGCGGCCTGACCTCGACCACCATGTCCTTTCGCAGCGTGATGGTCTTCCGCCGCCAGCGCGCCGATGATGTCAGCGCCTTCCGTCCGCGCCTGCTTGAGAAGACCGCGCAGAAGGTCCTGCCGCGACCGCAGCCGGCCGAGGTCGCGTCAAAGGCCGCGCCCGACACCACCGAAGAGGACGAGCCGCAAACCGGTTTCATCGCCAGGGCCGAGGCCGGCGAACCGGCCAACCTGCCGGTGGCGCTGCTGGCCCGGGCGCGCAGCGTGACCCGGCCCCGGACGTCAGAAGACCCCGACCAGGCCGCCGAAGCCGCCGAATAGGCCGCCGGTTCAGGCGTCGATATCCAGTCGCAGCGCGTGGATGCGCGCCACCAGATCGCCGCCCAGGGCCGCGTGCACCGCGCGGTGACGCTGGATCCGGCTCTGCCCGGCAAAGCCTGCGGCCCGGATCATGACGGCGAAATGGCTTTCGCCTCCGTCCCGGTAACCGGCATGGCCGCGATGGCTTTCGCTTTCGTCGATGACCTCAAGCGCGGCCGGCGCGAAGGCGGCCTCCAGCTTGTCGTGAATTTCCTGCCTGACGGACATTTTTTCTCTCCTGCCCCTTCTATCTGCCGGTGTTTAGACTAAACTCTGCGCCTCGAGTCGAAAAGGTGAGTTCATGCCCAAATCAGATCCCTTCGGTTTTGATATGTCGGTCAAGTCGGCAAAAAAGAAAAATCCGCGCGGCCGGCGCAGCATGTCGGGGGCGCAGGAGACCTCGACGCGCCTGTGCGAACACGAAGGCTGCTCGGAACCGGGGCAGTATCGCGCCCCCCGCGCGCCCGACGTGCTGGACGAATTCAAGTGGTTCTGCAAGGACCACGTGCGCGAGTACAATCTCAAGTGGAACTTCTTCGACGGCAAGACCGAAGCCGAGATGAACGCCCAGAAATCCAAGGACAAGGTCTGGGAACGCGAGACCAAGACCTTTACCGACCCCGAGGCCCGCGCCTGGGCCCGGCTGGGGATCGAGGATCCGCATCAGGTGCTGGGCGGCAATGCGACCCAGAACCCCGGTCGCGGCGCCGGCAGCGGCCGTCGCCTGCCACCGACCGAACGCCGCGCCATCGAGATCCTCGAGGCCAAGGACAACTGGACCAAGGCCGAGGTGCGCAAGGCCTACAAGAAGCTGATCAAGGTGCTGCACCCGGACATGAACGGCGGCGACCGCAGCCAGGAAGAACAGCTTCAGGAAGTGGTCTGGGCCTGGGACCAGATCAAGGAAAGCCGCAACTTCAAATAGGCCGCAGAGCGCGCCGGGTCGGCGCCACGCTCAGGCCGGCCTGAAGACAAGGCTGACGCCGTTGATGCAATGGCGTTTGCCGGTCGGTGGCGGCCCGTCGTCGAAGATATGCCCCAGATGGCTGCCGCAGCGCCGGCAGTGGCATTCGGTATGCACCCCCCAGAAGGTGCGATCTGGCCGGGTGGCGATGGCATTGGCCTGCGCCTTCCAGAAGCTCGGCCAGCCGGTGCCGCTGTCGTATTTGTGGCGGCTCGAATAAAGCGCCAGATCGCAGCCCCGGCAATGATAGAGGCCCTTGGCGGTCTGCTTGTCGAGCGGCGATGAAAAGGCGCGCTCGGTGCCCGATTTGC
>NZ_JBFJVE010000244.1:0-3487 GCF_041624275.1 Shimia sp. | reverse complement strand
CTGCTGGTGGGCCCTCCGGGCACTGGTAAGACCTTGCTGGCACGGGCCATCGCCGGCGAGGCGGGCGTGCCCTTCTTCACCATCTCGGGGTCCGACTTCGTGGAAATGTTCGTCGGTGTCGGCGCCTCCCGCGTGCGCGACATGTTCGAACAGGCCAAGAAGAACGCCCCCTGTATCGTCTTCATCGACGAGATCGACGCCGTCGGGCGCCACCGTGGCGCCGGCTATGGCGGCGGCAATGACGAGCGCGAGCAGACGCTCAACCAGCTGCTGGTCGAGATGGACGGTTTCGAGGCCAACGAGGGCGTCATCATCCTCGCCGCCACCAACCGCAAGGACGTGCTCGACCCGGCACTGCTGCGCCCGGGCCGTTTCGACCGTCAGGTCACGGTCTCCAACCCCGACATCAAGGGCCGCGAGAAGATCCTCGGCGTCCATGCCCGCAAGACCCCGCTGGGCCCCGATGTCGACCTGCGCATCATCGCCCGCGGCACCCCCGGTTTCTCGGGCGCCGATCTGGCCAACCTGGTGAACGAGGCGGCGCTGATGGCGGCCCGAGTGGGCCGGCGTTTCGTGACCATGGAAGATTTCGAAAGCGCCAAGGACAAGGTGATGATGGGCGCCGAGCGCCGCTCGATGGTGCTGACCAAAGAGCAGAAGGAACATACCGCCTATCACGAATCCGGCCATGCGGTGGTAGGGCTGGCGCTGGAGAAATGCGACCCGGTCTACAAGGCGACGATCATCCCGCGCGGCGGCGCTTTGGGCATGGTGGTCAGCCTGCCCGAGATCGACCGCCTGAACTGGCATCGCGACCAGTGCGAACAGAACCTCGCCATGACCATGGCCGGCAAGGCCGCCGAGGTGATGCGCTGGGGCGAGGACGCGGTCTCCAACGGCCCGGCCGGCGACATCCAGCAGGCCTCGTCTCTGGCCCGCGCCATGGTGATGCGCTGGGGCATGTCCGACAAGGTCGGCAACATCGACTACCAGCAGGCCCACGAAGGCTACATGGGCAACGGCGCCGGCGGTTTCTCGATCTCGGCCCACACCAAGGAGCTGATCGAGGAAGAGGTGAAGCGCCTGATCGACGAGGGCTTCCAGCGCGCCAAGGCGATCCTGGCTGAGCGCAAGGAGGACTGGGAGCGGCTGGCCGAGGGGCTGCTGGAATACGAGACCCTGACCGGCGACGAGATCAAGCGGGTGATGAGGGGCGAGCCGCCGCATGGCGATGACGGCGACGACGACACTTCGGACGAGGGCAACGCCCCCAGCGTCACCGCGATCCCGAAAACCAAGCCGCGCAACAAGCCCTCGGGCGAGGGCGGGCTGGAGCCGGAACCCTCTGCGTGACGCCAGAGCGCACAGAAGACTGGAACCCCGGGGCCTATGAAAGGTTCCGGGGTTTGCGTTTGCAGCCGGCGCTGGACCTGCTGAGCCGGGTCGGGGCGCTGCCGCCGGGGCCGGTGGTCGACCTCGGCTGCGGCTCGGGGGTCATGGGCGCGGCCCTGCGCAGCCGCTTTGCCGACCGCGAGATCCTCGGCATCGACAAGTCCCCGGCCATGCTGGCCAAGGCCGACGAGGCCGGCGGCTATGACCGTCTGCAAGAGGCCGACATCGCCGGCTGGGCTCCTGACGCCGCCCCGGCGCTGATCTTCTCCAACGCCGCGCTGCAATGGCTGGGCGATCACCCCCGCCTGCTGCCGCGTCTTGCCGCAACGCTGGCGCCGCGGGGGCTGCTGGCGGTGCAGATGCCGCATCAGAACAGCGCCCCCTCGCATGCCGGCTGGGGGGCGGCATGGGCCGGGCTCGACGGCGCCGCGCCGCCGCCAGAGGCGGGCCCGGCGGTGCTGGCGCCCGGTGACTATTTCGACCTGCTGGCGCCGCTTGGCGAGGTGACGCTCTGGGAAACCGACTACCTCCAGCATCTCGCGCCCGCAGAGCAGGGCCACCCGGTGCGCCTGTTCACCCAGAGCACCTTTGCCCGCCCCTATCTGGCGGCGCTGGACGGGGCCGGGCAACAGCGGTTGATCGCGGCCTATGAACGCGCTATGGCGCGGGCCTATCCGCTGCGCGCGGACGGCAGCTGCCTGTTCCCGTTCCGCCGCCTGTTCCTGACCCTGCGCCCCCGGTGACCCAGCGCCCGGCGCGACAAGAAAACGGACCGGTGCCATGCCCGCCCTTCTTCCCACCGACTTCTATGCTGAAATCCTCTGGCTCGGCCGGGTGATCGACAGCGCCGCCGACCTGCGTGCCCAGCCGCTCGACCTGCTGCCGCTCGATTTCGAAGGCGATGCGCTGGCCGGTCACGGCGGGCACACCCGTGCCTCCTGCAGCCGGGTTCTGGCCCAGCACCCGCGCGGCACCCGAATCGCCAACACTCGGCAGCTGTCGCTGGTGTCGGCGGAAGAGCTCGAGGCCATCGCCGACCGGCTCGGCATCGCGGAATTCGACCCGGCCTGGGTCGGCGCCTCGATCGTGCTGCGCGGCATCCCCGATTTCACCCATCTGCCGCCCTCGTCGCGTCTTCAGGCGCCCGACGGCACGACGCTGGTGATCGACATGGAGAACCGCCCCTGCGTGCTGCCGGGCCGGGTCATCGAACGGCAGAGCCCCGGCCACGGCAAGGCCTTCAAGGAGGCGGCGGCGGGCCGGCGCGGCGTCACCGCATGGGTCGAACGTCCCGGAGCCTTGAAAACCGGAGATATTCTGCGGCTGCACATTCCCGACCAGCCGGTCTGGAGCCAGCTCGACGCGGCGCGCGGTCTCTGATCCGGGATTCCCGGGCCCGTCGCGACCATTCGTTTCCAAAAAGAAACCCGGCCCGGGATTCTCGACGCAACAAGCGCGGGAAATGTCGGAAATGCGTCCCGACTCGTGTGCCGATGACGGTATGCCTATGGACACCGAATTACCGCAATGCTGCCAAACAGGGTGTGCCATGAGCTACAAGACCGATATCGAAATTGCCCGCGAGGCGAAGAAACGCCCGATTCAGGAGATCGGCGCCAAACTGGGAATCGACAGCGATTCGCTGCTGCCCTACGGCCACGACAAGGCCAAGGTGGGACAGGCGTTCATCAACTCGGTGCAGGGCAACGAGGACGGCAAGCTGATCCTCGTCACCGCGATCAACCCGACCCCGGCCGGCGAGGGCAAGACCACCACCACCGTCGGTCTCGGCGACGGTCTCAACCGCATCGGCAAGAAGGCGGCGGTCTGCATCCGCGAGGCCTCGCTGGGGCCGAACTTCGGCATGAAGGGCGGCGCCGCGGGCGGCGGCTATGCTCAGGTGGTGCCGATGGAGGACATGAACCTCCACTTCACCGGCGATTTCCACGCCATCACCTCGGCGCATTCGCTGCTGTCGGCGATGATCGACAACCACATCTACTGGGGCAACGAGGCCGAGATCGACATCCGCCGCGTGCAGTGGCGCCGCGTCGTCGACATGAACGACCGCGCCCTGCGCCAGATCAACGTCTCG
>NZ_JBFJVE010000243.1:0-3497 GCF_041624275.1 Shimia sp. | reverse complement strand
TGGGGCTGGTATTATCTCAGCACTATTCTGGATGATTACAGCCGCTACATCATCGCTTGGAAGCTTTGCACAAACATGCGTGCCAAGGATGTGACCGACACGATCGAGCTGGCCCTGACAGCATCGGGCTGCGATCAGGCGGTTGTGCGCCACAAGCCGCGTCTGATCAGCGATAACGGCTCCTGTTACATCTCCGGTGATTTGGCAGAATGGTTGGAAGGGCAAAACATGAAGCATGTCCGTGGCGCGCCGTTCCACCCACAAACCCAAGGTAAAACCGAACGTTGGCACCAGACCATGAAGAACCAGGTTTTGCTGAAGAATTACTACCTGCCCGGCGACCTTGAACGCCAGATCGGGGCCTTCGTCGAATACTACAACAACCAGCGCTACCACGAGAGCCTGAACAACGTCACACCGGCCGACGTCTACTTCGGGCGCGACAAAGCCATTCTCAGGGAAAGGGAGAAGAGCAAGAAACTGACAATCCGCCAATGCCGCTTGCAACATCAAAAACAAGCAGCATAATCAATCACACAAACGAACCAGAGCCTCCAATGCTCAAGCCGCTCTGATGTCCCATTTTATATGACGACGGACAAGCATCACCTTGGAGTCCCGGCGCAGTCCCGGGCAAACAAGCCACGAGGTGCAATAACGGCCGATCCGCTAACGCGCTGATTTTCGAGATAAAAGTGGTGCCCGGGGGCGGAATCGAACCACCGACACGAGGATTTTCAATCCACTGCTCTACCCCTGAGCTACCCGGGCACGGGTGAACATCTCTGTTCGGGTTGCGGCGTTCTATGTCAGCTGTCGGGGGCTGTCCAGAGGGTTTCGACAAAAAACTCAGTGCAACGGCAAGGAATTTCGCGCCAGCACATCCGGCGCCTCCTGCGGCTCTGCCGGCGCGGTGCCCGGCACCGCGTAATGGCCGCCCAGCCAGCGTCCGAGATCGACGTCGGCGCAGCGTTTCGAACAGAAGGGCCGGTAGGCTGCATCGCCTTCGCGGGCGCAGATCGGGCAGCTCACGCGACCATCCCCGCAAGCGGCAGCCGGGCCCGCTTGCGCTGCAGTTCGAAATGGCCGAGCGGGGTCCAGCCGACCAGCGCGGTCTCGGTGGCATCGCCGCGCAGCGCGGCGCGCAGGGCGCCCTCGAAGGCGCGCCGGTCCTTCTTGGGCATCGGCGCCGCGTCGATCGTGATCTGGCCACCCAGCCCGCGCAGGCGCAGCTGGCGCGGCAGTTCGCGGGCCGCCGCCAGGTTGGCCTTGAGCCCCGCCGCAGGCGAGGTGTCGCGGCCGGTGTTGACGTCGATCGCCACCAGCGCGCGCGTCGGCTCGATGAACATCGAGGCCCCAGAGCCGAGGGGCACCGAAATGTCGGCGAGCGCCTCCAATTCGTCCAGCACGCCGTGGCTCTCGAAACCGCCGGGGTCGGTCACCACCCGCGCATCGGAGGTCCATTCGCGCCAGGCCTCGGCATGCGGCGCATCGCCGTCGGTCAGCTTTTCGGCATCGCCCTGCGCATCGGCCATCACCTGGCGCGCCAGCGACAGCATCGCATCGATGTCCTCGGCGATCTCGCCGGCCTCGCCCTCGGCGCAGGAAGAACGCAGGATCAGACCCATCTCGTCACCCTCCTCCATCACCTCGTGGACGATGCCCAAGAGCATGTCGCGGACATCATCATCGCGGATCGAACGGCTGATGTTGCGCCCCGGCGCACCGGGGGTGACGATGGCATAGCGGCTCTTGAACAGCAGCTTCTGGGTCACCGGAATCGCCTTGCCGCCCTCGGCATAGCCGGTGACCTGCACCAGGATCGGCTGCCCCGGCGCCAGCCCCTTGACCTGCCGCAGGAAGGCCGGCCCATCGGGAGTTTTCAGGAACATGCCGCCCCGCCCCTTCACCGGGCGGTCGGCAATGGCGCGATAGATGGCACCCGGGCGCGGCCCGGCACTGTCGATCAGGAAATCGTCGAGCCTGCCATCCACCATCAGCGCCGCCGCTTCGCGCCCCTTCAGGTGGTCGAGAATGATCTGAGAGCCCTTCATGTCATGTCCTTGTAAAGCGGATAGCCCGCCGCCTGCAGCAGATTGGCAGTTTCGGCCACCGGCAGGCCCATGATGGCCGAGAACGACCCGCTGATCCATGGAATGAAGGCGCCGGCGGGCCCCTGAATCGCATAGCCCCCGGCCTTGCCCTGCCAGTCGTTCGAGGCGAGATAGGCGTTAAGCTCGACGTCCGAGAGCCGTTTCATCTTGACCTCGCTGACCACGGTGCGTTCCCAAAGGGTGTCACCACGACGCAGCGCCACCGAGGTGATGACCCGGTGGCGACGCCCGCCGAGGGCGATCAGGAACTCTGCCGCCTCCCCGGCATCGCGCGGCTTGCCCAGAATGCGGCGGCCCAGCGCGACGGTGGTATCGGCGCAAAGCACGATGTCATCGGCCCCTGCCGTTACGGCCAGGGCCTTTTCATGGGCGATGCGCGCGCAATAGGGGCGCGGCAGTTCGTTCTTGCGGGGGGTTTCGTCGATGTCCGGCGGGCGGATGTCGTCGGCCACGACACCGATCTGCGCCAGCAGCTCCCTGCGGCGCGGGCTGCCGGATCCGAGGATAAGTTTCATGCCATCGGTCCTGTCATTTGCCGCGCCACGAGGGCTGTGTCGCTTACTTGAAGCGATAGTTGATCCGACCCTTGGTCAGATCATAGGGGGTCATTTCCACCTGAACCTTGTCGCCGGCCAGAACCCGGATGCGGTTCTTGCGCATCTTGCCTGCCGTATGTGCGATGATCTCATGGCCGTTCTCAAGCTCGACCCGGAATGTCGCATTGGGCAGGAGTTCCTTCACGACACCAGGAAATTCGAGCAGTTCTTCCTTGGCCATGTTTTCTCCTTCACATTGCACCCGCTGGCTGCGGGCTGCCCTTAAATGGGCCGAAACGGGCTGATTTTCAAGGCCGATTCGCATTGCCGCAGGCAATATGTGACGCCGTGACCGGGGCCGAGCGCCCCAGCCGGGCAGGAGCGGCGGCGAAACCGGCGCGACTGGCGTCGTCGCACCGGCCACACCGGCCTGCAAGGCAGCAGTTCACAGGCCGGAAAACGGCAGCCGAGACCCGACCGAGACCCCTTCGGGAGACAGATCGCAACCATAGGCCAGTACCTCGACCCCGGCCGCCACGGCGCGGTCGAAAGCGGCGGCATAGGCCGGGTCGATGTCGCGCGCCAGCGTCACCTGCGCGGCGTCGCTGCGCTGCACCAGATAGAACATCATTGCGCGGTGCCCCTCGGCCACCATCTGCGCCAGTTCCTCAAGGTGCCGGGTGCCGCGCGCGGTGACGCTGTCGGGAAATTCGGCAAGCCCCGGCTGGCGGGACAGGGTCACGCTCTTGACCTCGAGGTAGAGATCCGCGCCGCCGCCCGAAAGCAGGAAGTCGATGCGGCTGCTATGTCCGTATTTGACCTCGGGCCGCACCACCGGGTACTGCGC
>NZ_JBFJVE010000242.1:0-3515 GCF_041624275.1 Shimia sp. | reverse complement strand
CCGTTCGGTCCAACGACCGATCGGATCGGCGCGAATGTGGAGCGGACGAGGTCCGTGTCGTTGATCATGTCGGGGAGGACGAGATCCTCATAGCTGAGGTCGTAAGTAACGCCATCGATGGCAATTCCGCCTCGAAGATCAAGGGATCGAAGGGCTGGGCAATGTCTATTATAACCTCATGGAACCGGCGCTGATCGAAGCCGCGCTGCGCAGGGAAGAGGGCACGCTTGGCAAGGGCGGCGCCTTCCTTGTGTCGACCGGCAAATTCACCGGCCGTTCGCCCAAGGACAAGCATGTGGTCAAGACCGACAGCGTCGCCGACACCATCTGGTGGGAGAACAACGGCCAGATGTCGCCGGAAGGGTTCGACAACCTCTATGCCGACATGCTCGAGCATATGAAGGGCGGCGAATACTACGTGCAGGATCTGGTCGGCGGCGCCGATGCCCGCCATTCGATCAACGTGCGCATGGTCACCGAGCTGGCATGGCACGGGCTGTTCATCCGCCACATGCTGCGCCGCCCCGAGCGCGAGGATCTGAACGATTTCATCGCCGACTACACGGTGATCAACTGCCCCAGCTTCCAGGCCGACCCCGAGCGCCACAACTGCCGCAGCGAAACCGTGATCGCGATGAACTTCGACAAGAAGATGATCCTGATCGGCGGCACCGAATATGCCGGTGAGAACAAGAAATCGGTGTTCTCTCTGCTGAACTACCTGCTGCCCGAAAAGGGCATCATGCCGATGCACTGCTCGGCCAACCACGCCAAGGGCAACCCGGTCGACACCGCCGTGTTCTTCGGCCTCTCGGGCACCGGCAAGACCACCCTGTCGGCCGATCCGGGCCGCATCCTGATCGGCGATGACGAACATGGCTGGGCCGACAACGGCACCTTCAACTTCGAAGGCGGCTGCTATGCCAAGACCATCAACCTCAACCCCGAGGCCGAGCCGGAAATCTATGCCACGACGTCGAAATTCGGCACCGTGATCGAGAATATGGTCTTCGACGAAGAGACCAAGGAACTGGATTTCAACGACGACAGCCTGACCGCCAACATGCGCTGTGCCTACCCGCTGGAATATATCTCCAACGCCTCGTCCAGCGCCGTCGGCGGCCACCCCAAGAACATCATCATGCTGACCTGCGATGCCTTCGGCGTGCTGCCCCCGATCGCGCGGCTGACCCCGGCGCAGGCGATGTATCACTTCCTGTCGGGCTTCACCTCGAAAGTGGCCGGAACCGAGCGCGGCGTGACCGAGCCCGAACCGACCTTCTCGACCTGCTTCGGCGCCCCCTTCATGCCGCGCCGCCCCGAGGTCTACGGCAACCTGCTGCGCGAGAAGATCGCCGAGCATGGCGCCACCTGCTGGCTGGTCAACACCGGCTGGACCGGCGGCGCCTATGGCACCGGCAGCCGGATGCCAATCCGCGCCACCCGCGGGCTTCTGACCGCGGCGCTGGAAGGCACGCTGAACGAGGTCGAATTCCGCAAGGATCCCAACTTCGGCTTCGAGGTGCCGGTGAACGCACCCGGCGTCGCCGAAGTGCTGCTCGACCCGCGCCGCACCTGGGACGACGGCGAGGCCTATGACCGCCAGGCCGCCAAGCTGGTCGAGATGTTCTCGGCCAACTTCGAGCAGTACCTGCCCTATATCGACGCCGACGTGAAGGCCGCAGCGATCAGCTAAGCCGGCTCAACGACTTAGAAAAAGGGGCCCCGATCCAGCGATCGGGGCCTTTTTTGTGACGCGCGCGCCGCTCAGGCCGGTGACACCGCCACCGCGACCCCGTTCAGCGCCGCATTGCCGCTGACCGGGTCGATGCGGCGATCATCGGTCAGATCGTTGATCGACACCGTGGGCTGGGCAGTGGCGGCCCCAAGGCGGCCGTTCTTCTGGCCCCAGCCCTGCGGCATCGACACCACGCCCCGCGCCATGATCTCGGTGATCTCCACCGGCATCACGACCTCGCCCACCGCCGAGCGCACCCTGACCTCGCTGCCGGCCGCGATGCCCAGCGGCTCGGCATCCAGCGGATGCATTTCGAGCGTGCAGCGGTTGCGGCCCTTGACCAGCCGGGGGCTGTTCTGGGTCCAGCTGTTGTGGCTGCGCACCTGACGACGGCCGATCATCTGCAGGGGGAATTCATCGCCCGCTCCGGGCGCAAAGGCCAGCAGGCGCGGCAGGTCTTCGACGAAGACCGCCGGCGCGAGGTCGATCATGGCGTCCGGGGTCTCGAGCCGTTCGGCGATATTGGGCACCAGCGGCCCAAGGTCGATGCTGCCCCCGGCCCCCAGAAGCGTCTCGACGCTGACCCGGTCGCCGTGAAACCCCTTGGGCAGCAGCGCCGCCAGCACCTGCTCGGGCGCCGGCCCGATCCGGTTGGCCCCGGTCAGCCGCGCGGTCAGGCGGGCGATCACCTCCCATTCCTTCGGATTGCCGTTGGGCGGCGCATAGATGGCGCGCGCGAAGGCGGCGGTATTGCGCACCGCAAAGGCGTGGAACACCATGTCATAGATCTCTTCCTCGAGCGCCACCGTGCCGGGCAGGATCAGGTCGGCATGGCGGGTGGCATCGTTCACATGGATGTCGATCGCCATGTAGAAATCCAGATCCTGCATGGCGCGTTCGATGCGCCGTCCGTTGGGCGCCGACAAGACCGGATTGCCGGCCACCGAGATCAGTGCCCGGATCTGGCCCGCGCCGGGGGTCTCCATCTCTTCGGCCATCACCGAGACCGGAAACTCGCCATTATACAGCGGCTGCCCCGAGACCCGCGAGCGGCGCTCGGGATAGCTGCGGGTCTGGCCCTTGCGGCTGGTCATGCCGACATAATCCAGCGCCGGGGTGGTGAACATCGCCCCGCCCGGCACGTCGAAATTGCCGGTGATGATGTTGAGCACGTTCGAGGCCCATTGGCAGAGGCTGCCGAAACTCTGGGTCGAGGCGCCCATGCGGGCATAGCAGACGGCGCTGTCGCTCCGGGCGAAATCGCGTGCCAGATCGCGGATGGTGGCGGCGGCAATGCCGCTGCGCGCGCCCGCCAGCTCGGGGGTAAAGGGCGCCACGGCCTCTTGCAGCGCCGCCAGCCCTTTGACCATGGCATGCAGGCTGCCCGTATCGGCCCAGCCCTGCACCAGCACTTCGCGGATCAGCGCCAGCAGCAGGAAGGCGTCGGTCTCGGGGCGGATGAAATGATGCGCCGTCGCCTTTTCGGCGGTCTCGGTGCGGCGCGGGTCGATGACCACCACCTGCCCGCCGCGCGCCTTCAGCGCCTCGATGCGCTTGCCAAACCCCGGCGCGGTCATCATCGAGCCGTTGGACACCAAGGGGTTGCCGCCGACGATCAGCATGAAGTCGCTGCGGTCGATATCGGGGATCGGGATCAGCATCGGATGGCCGAGCATGTGGATCGAGGCCACGTGATGCGGCATCTGGTCGGCGGTGGCCGAGGAATAGCGGTTCCTTGTGCCCAGCGCCTTGATCAGCCCCGGCAGGTTCAACAGGT
>NZ_JBFJVE010000241.1:0-3534 GCF_041624275.1 Shimia sp. | reverse complement strand
TCGGTTTTTCGCCAAGGCCGGCGCGCGCGCCGAGATCGTCGCGCATCAGCGCCGCCAGCCCCCTGTCATAGGCCATGTCGTGATCCTTTCGTGTTGCGCCGGGGATTCTAGGCCTCCGGCGGGGATATTTGAAGCAAGAGAAAGCCCGGCGGCTTGTGTTTTCGGGGCCAGGGGCGGTATGAGCGGCGCAGTTCGACAGGCTATCGTCAAGGAGCAGGCCCATGCCAAGTGAGACACCGCAGCCCGCCTTCGTGCTGGTGCGCCCGCAGATGGGAGAGAACATCGGCGGCGCGGCGCGGGCGATGTGGAATTTCGGGCTCGACCGGATGCGCCTGGTGGCGCCGCGCGACGGCTGGCCGAACCAGAAGGCGATTGCCATGGCCTCGGGCGCGGGGCGGCTCTTGGACGAGGCGATGCTCTGCGAGGCGACCGCCGATGCGCTGGAGGACTGCCACTATGTCTTTGCCACCACGGCGCGGGCGCGGGGGCTGACCAAGCCGGTGGTGACGCCGGAACGGGCGATGCAGATGGCGCGCGAGAAGATCGCTGCCGGCGAGAAGGTGGCGGTGCTGTTCGGGCCGGAACGCTCGGGGCTGGAGAACGACGACATCGCCCGCGCCAATGCGATCATCAACGTGCCGGTGAACCCCGAGTTTGCCTCGCTCAACCTGGCGCAATGCGTGCTGCTGACCGCCTATGAATGGCGGCGCGGCGCGGTCGAGGTGGCGCCGGAACGGATGGACATGGCCAAGACCGACTGGGCCAACCAGGCCGAGATCGAGGCCCTGAGCGGCCATTTCGAGGCCCGTCTCGATGCGGCGGGGTTCTTCTTTCCCGAGGCCAAGGCCGAGGGCATGAAGACCAACCTGCGCAACATGTGGAGCCGCCTGCGCCTGACCCGGGCCGACGCGCAGATGCTGCACGGCATGCTGCGCCAGATGGTGCGCTGGAAGGAACGCGGCGATTGACCGTCCCGGGGTCTCTTGAAGCTCTGGATCGGGCCGCCTAATCTGCCGCCAATTGCAAGGAAGCGAAGATGAGCCAGAAGCGCAGTATATTCGAGGATGTGAGCGACAGCGGTGACCGCCAGAAGGCACCGGCCGGCGCGGTCGGCGTGATCGACCGGCACCGAAAGGGGGCGCGGCGCGGCATCCGGGCGTGGCTGGCGGTGCTTTTTGCCATGGTGGTGGTGATGATCGTCGTCGGCGGGCTGACCCGGCTTACCGACAGCGGCTTGTCGATCACCGAATGGCGCCCGGTGACCGGGGCCCTGCCGCCGATGAACGAGGCCGCATGGCAGGCCGAGTTCGAGAAATACCGCCAGATCGACCAGTGGCGCATCGACAACCAGTGGATGCAGCTGGCCGATTTCAAGGAGATCTACTGGTGGGAATGGGGCCACCGCCAGATCGGCCGGGTGATCGGACTGGTCTGGGCGCTGGGGTTTGCCGGTTTCGCGCTGGCGCGCCGGCTGCCGGCGGGCTGGGCTGCGCGCCTGCTGTTCATCGGCGTGCTCGGCGGCGTTCAGGGCGCCATCGGCTGGTGGATGGTCTCGTCCGGGGTGACCTCGGGCCAAGAGGTGACAAGCGTGGCCTCCTACCGGCTGGCGGTGCATCTGGGGCTGGCCTTTGTCATCCTCGGTTTCATCGGCTGGTACATCCTGCTGCTGGGACGCCCCGAGCGCGAGCTGTTGCAGGCGCGCCGGGGCAAGGAGCCGCGGCTGTTCGCGCTCTCGACGGGGCTGATGCACATGGCCTTGCTTCAGATCCTGCTCGGCGCGCTGGTGGCCGGGATCGACGCCGGCCGGTCGTTTGTCGACTGGCCGCTGATGGCCGGGCAGCTGTTCCCGCCCGAGGCGTTCTCGCTGACGCCGGGCTGGATCAATTTCATCGAGAACGCCGGGCTGGTGCAGTTCATGCACCGGGTCTGGGGCTATCTTCTGCTGGCCTTCGCGGTGGCGGTCTGGCTGGCGGGGCGCAAATCGGCCCATGCGGCGACGCGGCTTGCCTTCAACGCGCTGATCGCCGCCGTGGCGCTGCAGCTGGTGCTGGGCATCGTCACCGTGCTCTATGCCGCGCAGGTGCATGTGGCGATCACCCATCAGCTGGTGGCGGTCCTGGTCTGGAGCCTGATCCTGCGGGCCCGGTTCCTGGCGCATTACCCGCTGAAACGTTCGATTCGCGAGGGCTAGGCGGATGACGGCTTTTGCGCGGCTGATGCAGTATCAGCAGCAGACCGAGGCGCTGTCGCGGGTGGCGGGGCGTCTGGGATGGGACCAGGAAACCGTGATGCCGCGCGGCGCGGCGGGCCAGCGCGCCGAAGAGATGGCGGCGATGGAAAGCCTGCTGCATGCGCGCCGCAGCGACCCCCGGCTCGGGGCCTGGCTGGACGAGATCGACGATGCGGCGCTGGACGCGGCGGGGCAGGCGCAGATGCGGCTGATCCGCAGATCCCATGCGCGCACGATGAAGGTGCCGGCCGATCTTGCCGCCGAGATCGCGCGGGTGACCAGCCGGGCACAGGGGCAATGGGCCGAGGCGCGCGCCGCAGAGGATGTGGCGGCCTTCCTGCCGGTGCTGCGCGAGGTGGTGGCGCTGAAACGCGAAGAGGGGCAGGCGCTGGCGAATGGCGGCGACGTCTACGACGCGATGATCGACGATTACGAGCCGGCGATGACCGCGGCCGGGCTGTCGGCGATGTTCGCTGCCATGCGGCCGCGTCTGGTGGCCCTGCGCGGCGCGGTGCTGGCGGCGCCGGATCCCGGTGGCCTGCGGGGCAGTTTTCCGGCCGATCAGCAGATGCGGCTGACCCGGACCCTGGCCGAGGGCTTCGGCTATGACCTGAACCGGGGCCGCATCGACAAGGCGGTGCATCCGTTTTCTTCCGGCTCCGGCCAGGATGTGCGCATCACCACGCGCACCAGCGAGAGCGACCCTTTCAACTGCCTCTATTCGACCATCCATGAGGTCGGCCATGCCTGTTACGAGCAGAACATCGATGACGCCTATCTGCTGACCCCGCTGGGGCAGGGGGTGTCGATGGGGGTGCACGAAAGCCAGAGCCGGATCTATGAAAACCAGATCGGGCGGGGCCGGGCCTATTGCGGCTGGCTCTTCGGGCAGATGACCGAGATGTTCGGCGATTTCGGAGTGCGCGACGCCGAAAGCTTCTATCGCATCGTGAACCGGGTGCACAAAGGCCATATCCGCACCGAGGCCGACGAGGTGCAGTACAACCTGCATATCATGCTGCGCTTTGATCTCGAGCGGGCGCTGATGTCGGGCGATCTGGCGGTGGCGGACCTGGAGGCGGCCTGGAACGACCGCTTCCTGTCCGATTTCGGTCATCCGGTGGACCGGCCGTCGAACGGCTGTTTGCAGGATGTGCACTGGTCGGTGGGGCTGTTCGGCTATTTCCCGACCTATTCGCTGGGCAATGTCTATGCCGGCTGTCTTTACGACGCCCTGCGCGGGGCGGTGCCGCAGCTGGAGGCGCAGCTTGCCACCGGCGACACATCGGCGGCGACGGGCTGGC
>NZ_JBFJVE010000240.1:0-3576 GCF_041624275.1 Shimia sp. | reverse complement strand
TTGCCGCGCACGCATCGCTGCATTCCGTGGCCTCCGCGCGTCTGCCGATGGAGTTAGCTGGGTCCGGTCGCCTGCACATCTTCCGTCCCGGCAACGGCGAGACCGAGCATTACGCGATCGAGATCGGCCGCCCCGACCGTTCCAGGCCGGTTCTGACCCGGCTGCATTCGGCCTGTTTCACCGGCGACGTCCTGGGCAGTCTGAAATGCGACTGCGGCCCGCAGCTGCGCGGCGCGCTGGCGCAGATGGGGGCCGAGGGTGCCGGGGTGCTGCTTTATCTCAATCAGGAGGGGCGCGGCATCGGGCTGGCCAACAAGATGCGCGCCTACAGCCTTCAGGATCAGGGGTTCGACACCGTTGAGGCCAACCACAGGCTGGGCTTTGAGGACGACGAGCGGGATTTCCGCATCGGCGCCAAGATCCTGAGCGAAATGGGGTTTTCCTCGGTGCGGCTGCTGACCAACAACCCGCGCAAGATCGCAATGATGGAAGGCACCGGCATCGCGGTGCGCGAACGGGTGCCCCTGAAGGTCGGCGAGAACGCCCACAACAGCGCCTATCTGGCGACCAAGGCGGCCAAGTCCGGGCACCTGCTGTGAGCCCGCACGATATGGTGCTGACGCCGACCGGGTTGCGCTATCGGGGGCGCAGGCTGCCCTGCACCATCGGGCGCGGCGGGCTGGTGCGCGACAAGCGCGAGGGCGACGGCGGCACCCCCTTGGGGACCCATCGTATCACCGGCCTGCTCTACCGCCCCGACCGCATGGCACGGCCGGCGCCCTGGGCGCGGCCGATCGGCAAGGACGACCTTTGGTCTGATGCCAGCGAAGATGCCTGCTACAACCAGATGGTGCGGGCGCCCTATCGGTTCAGCCACGAGGCGCTGCGCCGCGCCGATCCGCTGTATGATCTGGTGCTGCTCACCGACTGGAACTGGCCCGATGCGCAGCCCGGGCGCGGCTCGGCGATTTTCCTGCACCAGTACCGACGCAAGGGGTTTCCCACCGAGGGCTGTATCGCCTTCCGTCGCGATCACATGCGCTGGATCGCCGAAAGGGCCCGCCCGGGCACGCGGCTGATCGTGACCGGCTGAGCCGGGGGCAGCGCCGGCCTAGCCGTAATCGCGGGCCCCGAAAATCGCCGATCCGACCCGCACATGGGTGGCGCCAAGCGCCACCGCGCGCTCGAAATCGTCGCTCATGCCCATCGACAGCCCGGCCAGATCATTGCGCTTGGCGATCTTGGCCAGCAGCGCGAAATGCAGCGCGGGTTCCTCGTCGACCGGCGGGATGCACATCAGCCCGACCACCGGCAGATCGAGCCCGCGACATTCGGCGATGAACTCATCGGCCCCTGAGGGCAGCACCCCGGCCTTCTGCGGTTCCTCGCCGGTATTGACCTGAATGAACAGATCCGGGCACTTGCCAAGCTCCTGCGCCAGCCGGGCCAGGGTCGTGGCCAGCTTGGGGCGGTCCAGCGAATGGATGGCCTCGAACAGCTGCATCGCCTGGCGCGCCTTGTTGGTCTGAAGCGGGCCGAGCAGATGCACCTTCACATCATCGAACCGCTGGCGGAATCCCGGCCATTTCCCGGCCGCTTCCTGAACCTTGTTTTCGCCGAACAGCCGGTGCCCCTGCTCAAGCACGGCCTCGACCCTTTCGTCCGGCTGGACCTTGGAGACGGCGATCAGCCGGGTCGACCCGATGTCGCGGCCGGCCAGTTCTTCGGCCCTGTGGATGCGTTGGGTGATTTCGGCAAGCGACATGGCGGGCTCCGTAGGCAGTCTGGTTTTGCGCGCAGTTCAACATGAAGCGCGCGCAAAAGAAAAGGGCAGGTCCAAAGACCTGCCCTTCGATAGCTGACTTCTGCTTCAGAATTAGAAGCTGAAGACCACGCCGGCTTCGCCGTAGGTGGTGCCGTTCAGGTCCGAGATACCTGCGCCGAACGAAACACCGCCACCGAGGCTGTGGTTGATGCCAACACCGATGTTCTCGCCACCAGCTGCCAGCGAAACGGCAGTCAGGGTTGCGGTGGTTGCAGCACCGATCGAGGTGGTTGCGGTCACGCCGAAGGCGTTGCCGGCAGCCGAGTCGTCAGCGAACAGACCGAAGGTGGTGTTGCCCAGCGCGCCTTGGATGTACAGCTTGCTGATGTCGTTGTTGGTGACGCCGCTTTCTTCCTGGTGCGACAGAGCGATCAGGTAGTCACCGAATTTGTAGTCAACGCCAACGTGGGTGCGGTCGGTGCCTGCGCCGTCGTTCGAGTACGACACGCGGCCGGTCAGGTCGCCGGTGGTGTAGGTCAGCATGACAACACCGTTGGTGCCGGCAGTGGTCAGACCGATGTCATGGTTGCCGTAGCCGATGCTGTTCCAGGGGTCAACGCAGGTGTAGCCGGTGTAGCCCAGGCAGCCAGCGTAGAAGCCGGGGGTGGCTTCAGCAGCCGACACGTTGCCCAGCGACAGGGTCAGGCCGCCGTATGCGACGTGGAATGCGGCGTCGCGGATTGCGGCCGATGCGCCGTTGACTGCGTCACCGGGGGTCGACGCGGCGTCGTCCCACTGGATGCGGGTCTGTGCGGTGAAGGCCAGGCCGCCATCCGATTCGGCGGTGCCGGTGATGATCAGGCGCAGACGCTGGTCGAGACGCAGCTCTTCAGCGGCACCTTCGGTGTAGTTCAGACCAAAACGGCCGTAACCGCTGAAGTTCAGATCTGCGGCTGCAACGCCAGCAGTGGCGACCAGAGCAGTCGTAGCGAAGAGAATCTTTTTCATGATTTTTCCCTCGGTTTTCTAATTCAAGCGCCCAGGCCAGTGACTCCGACTTGGGTTGCACGGCTGTTTCACTCTTTTCCGCCCCCTCTTGCAAGCAATCCCGCGCCCGTCGGTGCAGAGTCGAAAAAAATGGTGCAGCTATGCCACACTGCCCCGCCCACCCCGATCCGCGGCCGGTTTTCAGACCCGGGCAGCGGGTGGGCAATTGACTATATCCTTGCTCCTCGGGCTCCTGTTGGCTAGGACGGTGGCGATTTCCATGGATCGGGCCCGTATAACAATGACACGGAAAAACGTTCTCAAAACTGTTGTAGCATTGGCGGCGGTCGCCGTTCTGGCGTCCTGCGGCAACCGGCAGCCCGCCGAGGGCGACCAGCGGTTCGACCCGACGATGGTCGGCAACCCGATGGAAACAAACGCCAACCGGTCGACGATCTGGGACATTTTCAAGGATGACGAATCAGACATCACGGTGCGGGTGAACAAATACATCTGGAACGCCTCGCTCGAGGTTCTCGATTTCCTGCCGGTGCAGTCGGTCGATCCCTTCTCGGGGGTGATCGTCACCGGGTATGGCGTGCCGCCGGGCGGCGGCCGGGCCTATCGCGCCACGGTTTTCGTGCGCGACCCGGCGCTGGATGCGCGCTCGCTGCATGTGGCGATGCAGACCCGAGGCGGCGGCGCGGTCTCGGCGGCGACGGTGAAGGCGATCGAAGACGCGATCCTGACCCGGGCGCGGCAACTGCGCATCGCCGACGGCAAGCTCTGAGCCCGCTCCGCGCTCGCGGGCCCTGTCCGCCCCG
>NZ_JBFJVE010000239.1:0-3630 GCF_041624275.1 Shimia sp. | reverse complement strand
GCCAGACCGTCGCCGGCCCGGCGCCGCCGTGCCTCGGCCTCGGCGATGGCCTCGGACAGTTCCTCGCGCTTGGCGGCGATCTCCTCCGGCGCATTGCCCGCCGCCTTCAGCTCCTCTTCCGAGGTCAGCTTGCGCTCGGCCAGCTCGCCGATGCGTTTCTCGGCCGTCTCCAGCCGGTGGCGCCAGCCGCTGATCTCCTTGGTGACCTCCTGGGCGCGGCGCAGCCGGGCCTCGCCCTCGCGGCGCAGCTCGTCCTGGGCCGAGCGCCGGGTCATCATCGCGATCCGCGCCGCCTCGACCGTCATCTTGATGTCCTCGACCGCGGCCCGCGCCGCCTCGAGATCGCCGAGATCGGCCATGCCGCGCTCGGCCTCGAGCAGCTGCGCGCGCGCCGCCATCGCCTCTTCCTCGTGGCGCGCCACCGCCAGCCCCAGCGATTCCAGCCGCCCCTCGGCAAGGTTGCGGTCGGCCTCGGCGCGGCTCAGCGCCCGGTTGGCCTCGGCCACCGCGCGGTCGGCGTCGCGCCGGGTCAGCCGCGCCGCCTTGTCGATCTCGGACAATTCGCGCAGCCGCGTCTGCAGGGTCTCATGCGCCTGCACCGCGCCATCGGCCCGCGCCGTGGCCCGCGCCATCTGCTGCTTCAGCTCCTCCAGCCGGTTCAGCTGCTGCAACCGCAGCGCCGCCGCGCTCGGCGCATCCTCGGCCCAGGCCCGGTAACCGTCCCAGCGCCACAGGTCGCCCTCCAGCGACACCAGCCGCTGCCCCGGCTGCAACAGCGGTTGCAGGCGCAGCGCATCCTCTGCCGCCACCAGGCCGATCTGGCTCATCCGGCGCTCCAGCACCTCGGGCACCGAGACATGCGCCACCAGCGAGGTCACCCCCTCGGGCAGCGGCTGATCCTGGTCATAGGGCGGCAGCACCTGCCAACCCGAGGGGCCGTCGTCCTCGACCTCGGGGGCGCGCAGATCGTCGGCCAGCGCCGCCCCCAGCGCCTTTTCGAACCCCTGCTGCACCTGCAGCCGATCCAGGATCTGCCCGCCCTCGGCGGTGTCGCGTTCGACAAGCCGGGCCAGCGCCGTGACCTCGGCGCGCAGCGCGTTCAACTCGCCCTCGGCCTCCGAGCGCTCGGCGCGGGCATCGGCCTCGCGGCCCTGGGTCTCGGCCCGGTCCTGTTCGGCCTGCGACAGCGCCTGCTCGGCCTCTGCCGCCGCGCCTTGCGCCGCCGCCTCGGCATGGCGGGCGCTGTCATAGTCCTGCGAGGCCCGCAGCAGCGCCGCCTTCGAGCTGGTCACTGCGTCGCGCGCCTTGTCTGCCTCGGCCTCGCTCTTGGCGCGGGTCTTGCGGCTGTCTTCCAGCAGCCGCTGCGCCGAGTGGTGGCGCGCCGCCAGCCGGGCCACGTCTTCGGTCAGCTGCGCCAGGTCGCTCTCGCGCTCCTGCAACACGCCGGCCGCCTCGCGCGCCGCCTGCGAGGCAGCCTCGAGCCGCTCGCCGTGGCCCTCGCCGGCCTTGGCCAGCTCGCGCGCCTCCCAGTCGAGGCGGGCGATGGTCTCCTCGGCGTCGCGGTTGAGCCCGGATTCGCGCTCCATGTCGCGCGCCAGCTGCCCGATGCGGCTGGTCAGGGTGTCGATGATCTGCCGGGCATGGGCCTCCTGGTCGTTCAGCGTGTCGCGCTGCACCTGCAACCTTTGCAGGATGGCGGCGGCGATCGCCTCTTCCTCGCGCAGCGGCGGCAGGGCGTCGTCGCAGGCAAGGCGTGCCTTGGCGGCGGCCCGCGCCGTGCCCTCGGCCTGGGCGGCGGCAGTGGTGCGGGCGCGCAGTTCCTCGTCGGCCCCGGCCCGTGCCTCGTCGGCCTCGCGCCAGCGGCGATACAGCAGCAGCCCCTCGGCCTGGCGCAGGTCTTCGCCGATGGCGCGGTAGCGCGCCGCCTGCCGCGCCTGCCGCGCCAACTGGCCCAGCTGGCTGGCCAGCTGGTCGATCACATCGTCGACCCGCATCAGATTGCTCTCGGCGCCTTTCAGTTTCAATTCGGCCTCGTGGCGGCGCTGATACAGACCGGAAATTCCGGCCGCCTCTTCGAGGATGCGCCGCCGCGACTTCGGCTTGGCGTTGATCAGCTCGGAAATCTGCCCCTGCCGCACCAGCGCCGGCGAATGGGCTCCGGTCGAGGCATCGGCAAACAGCATCTGCACGTCGCGGGCGCGCACATCCTTGGTGTTGACCTTATAGGCGCTGCCGACGTCGCGGGTGATGCGGCGCACGATCTCCAGCGCGTCCTCCTCGTTGAAGCCGGCCGGGGCCAGCCGCTCGCCATTGTCGATATGCAGCGAGACCTCGGCGAAATTGCGCGCCGGGCGGGTCGCCGCGCCGGCAAAGATCACGTCTTCCATGCCGCCGCCGCGCATCGCGGTGGGGCGGTTCTCGCCCATCACCCAGCGCAGTGCCTCCAGCAGGTTCGACTTGCCGCAGCCATTGGGCCCGACGACCCCGGTCAGACCATCGGCGATGATGAGATCGGTCGGATCGACGAAGCTCTTGAAGCCCGTCAGTCTGAGTTTCGAAAAGCGCAAGACTGCCTGTGACCCCGTGATTCTGGTTGCTAGGTGAAAAATGCCTGCGCCACGGGGGGTGAGTCAATAAGGCACCACAGAATGTGGCGGATCGGCGCCACTTATCCACAAGATATTGATTTTCTGCCCGGTGATTTTTTCTGCCACCCGACGCTGCGCGACAATCAGACGTCGCAATCGGCCTTGACCGGACCCCCAAACACAGGCCAAACAGGGGCTGTGTGGTGTCGGCCCCAAGGGGCCACTCCTCGGGAATGTGGTGCGGGCAGAAGCCCAAGGCCACAGCCGCCCCCGCGACTGTAAGCGGCGAGCGCGCGTTCAAAACCACTGGGGGACAGCCCCTGGGAAGGGAATGCACCGCGTCGACCCGCGAGCCAGGAGACCGGCCACATGAAGGAAACGTAAACCCATCCGTCGGGGTGACGGGACAAGGAGAAGACATAATGTCGACCAAATTTGCTACTATCGCGGCCGCACGCACCAACACCGCCGCTTTCGTGCTGGCGCTGACTCTGGGCGTGGGCCTGCTGACCATTTCGGGCATGGCGCAAGCCACCGTGCTGCACGATGCTGCGCATGACCAGCGTCACGCCATGGCATTCCCCTGCCACTAAGCACGCGCCTCACGGCTCAATGACCAAAAATCTGCTGTCCAGCGCTGTGTTCGCTGGCCTGATAGCAGGGCTGATCGCAGCTCTGCTTCAGTTCGTTTTTGTCATCCCGCTTCTGCTGGAAGGCGAATTGTATGAAACCGGTGCAAGGGTGCATTTCGCCGTCGAAGGCACCACCCAGTCGGTCAAGGGCGCGCCGCCGCTTGGCGATGAATGGGGCCGTCACCTGATGACCGTCGCCTTCAACATCGTCTCCTATGCGGGATACGGCCTGTTGCTGGTAGCGGCGATGGGCTTTGCCCGCGACCGTTTCGGCGCCGCGCTCAATGCCAAGACCGGCCTCGTCTGGGGCATGTGCGGCTTTATCGCGGTGCAGCTGGCACCGGCCATGGGCCTGCCGCCGGAACTGCCGGGCACGCCTGCCGCCGAGCTGGGCCCGCGTCAGGCCTGGT
>NZ_JBFJVE010000238.1:0-3695 GCF_041624275.1 Shimia sp. | reverse complement strand
CCCCGAGGCCGCCGACAAGGCGGCGCGGGCCCATATCGACTTTGTCGAGAAATCCTTCCGCATCGGCCACCAGCGCGAGCTGCGCGAAAGGGCTGCCAAGAAACGGCGGGTGCTGGCCGGGCAGAAATAGCCGCCCCGGACCTGTGGTTGAAAAATCTGACTGTCACGGCGAACTTGAAGGAAATTTTCACATGAAACTGATGCGGTACGGCGACCGCCATGGTCCCAAGACACCCTGTATGCTCGACAAGGCGGGCGTGGCCCGGGATGTGTCCGGCCTGGTTGCGGATTTCACGCCTGACAGCCTGACCGAAGCCTGTATCGCCGCGCTGCGGGCCACCGACCCCGAAACCCTTCCGGTCGCCGAGATCGCCGGCAAACCCGTGGCGTCGCCCGTCGCGCAGCCGCGCAACATCTATTGTATCGGCCTCAATTACTCGGACCACGCGGCCGAGGCCGGGTTGCCCGTGCCGGAAGAGCCGATCCTGTTCAACAAGTCCTCAGGCGCCTTTTGCGGCCCCGATGACGACATTCTCTACAGCCCCAGAATGTCCAAGCTCGACTGGGAGGTGGAGCTGGCCATCGTGATCGGCAAGGGCGGGCTGAACATCGCCCGTGAAGCGGCGCGGGATCACATTCTCGGCTATACGCTGGTCAATGATGTGTCCGAACGGGCCTGGCAGATGGAGCGCGGCGGCCAATGGGCCAAGGGCAAATCCTTTCCCAATTTCTGCCCCACCGGCCCCTGGCTGGTCACCGGGGACGAGATCGACCACGGCGCCGGTCTTGCGATGTGGCTGGACGTCAACGGCCAGCGCCGGCAAAGCGGCAACACGGACAACATGATCTTTGACTGCGCGACCATCGTCAGCCACCTCAGCGAGTTCCTTCGCCTCGAACCCGGCGACCTGATCTGCACCGGAACGCCGCCGGGCGTCGGCGCCGGCATGAAGCCTCCGGTCTGGTTGCAGCCGGGCGATGTCGTGACGCTGGGCATCGATGGTCTCGGGATGCAGACCCAGACCGTGGTCGCATTGTGAGCCGGCTTCGCCCCTGACGTATACCCACGCCGGGGGCGGCTTTGCTGACGTCCCTTGGGCGCATGAACCGGTTTTCTGATGGGGCGTCGTTCAGGGCGCGGCCAGGGCGTGGCCGGACGTGGTGGCCGCGCGGCCGGGCTTCGGATTTGCAGGGTCTTTTTGCCCAGGGTCTTTTCACCCAGGGTCTTTTAAATTCCAATAACTGAATATATATAGGGCTTCATGTGCCGGAGGGCACTGTTGAAACGTGGCAACGAGGGTGACGCGATGAAGGCCTTGGGATTGAAACTGGCGCTGGTTCTGATGCTGGCTGGCGGGCCTCTGGCGGCAGGATCGGAAACGGCGCGCCGGATTGAAGTGGTTGAATGGAAAGCCGTTTTCGCGCGCATCGAAACCCGCGATCAGGTGCCTGCGCGCAGCCGCCTTGGGGGCGTGATCGAGAAGATCGACGTCTCCGAAGGCGATCACGTCGCCCGGGGGCAGGTGATCGGCAGGGTCAAGGACGACAAGCTTCTTTTGCAGCGCGAGGCTATCGATTCGCAGCTGCGCTCGCTGGAATCGCAACTGGCCAATGCCCGGACCGAGCTGGATCGGGGTGAAAATCTTCTGCGTCAGGGCGTGGCGACCAAACAGCGGGTCGACGCCCTGCGCACGCAGGTCGACGTGCTGGTCGGCCAGATCGATACCGTCCAGGCCGAGCGCGAGGTGGTCCTGCAGCGTGTCGCCGAAGGGGCGGTTCTGGCGCCGATCCGGGGGCGGATCCTCAGCGTGCCGGTGACGGCGGGTTCGGTCATCATGCCGGGCGAGCCGGTGGCGTTGATCGGCGGTGGTGGTGTCTATCTGCGCCTGGCGGTGCCCGAACGCCACGCCGAGAGCCTGCGACAGGGCGATGACATCCTGATCGGCCACGGCGAAACCGACATCAGGGGCACGCTGGTCAAACTCTACCCGATGATCGAGAACGGTCGGGTGATCGCCGATGTCGAGGTCGAGGGGCTGGCCACAGATTTCGTCAACGCCCGGGTTCTGGTGCGTCTTCCGGTCGGCACGAAGCCGGCCGTCGTGGTGCCCGCCGGGGCGGTCCAGACGCGCATGGGGCTGGATTTCGTCGCCATCCGCGACGACCTGGGCGCAAGCGTCGACCGCGCGGTGGTGCTCGGAGAGACCCATGCCGTCGACGGTGCGGCGATGATCGAAATCCTGTCCGGCCTAGCCGGCGGCGAAACCCTGGTGATGCACGATGAGCAATGATCCGTCCGAGACCCCTCTTGGCCTTGCCGGGGGGCTGACCAAGTCCTTCATCCGCTCGGCGCTGACGCCGCTGATGATCCTCGCCGCGCTGGCGGTGGGGCTGGTGGCGCTGATGAGCCTGCCGCGCGAGGAAGAGCCGCAGATTTCCGTGCCGCTGGTCGATATTCACATTCAGGCGCCGGGGCTGAAGGCCGAGGATGCGGTCAAGCTGGTCACCGAACCGGTCGAGAGCATCATCAAGGGTCTGAACGGCGTCGAACATGTCTATTCGCAGAGCCGCGATGACTATGTCATGGTCACCGCGCGCTTCATCGTCGGCACCTCGGCCGATGCTGCGATCCTGCGGGTGCACGAGAAGATGCGTGCCAACATGGATCGCATCCCTGTCGGCATCGACGAGCCGCTGATCGTCGGGCGCGGCATCGACGATGTGGCGATCGTGTCGCTGACGCTGTCTCCGCGCGACACCGGCAGGGGCGTCACCGCCAACGACCTCACGCGCGTGGCGCGCGAATTGCAGGTCGAACTGTCCAAGATCGGTGATGTCGGTTTCACCTATATCGTCGGCGAGACCCCCGAGGCGCTCCGCATCGCGCCCGACCCGGAGCGGCTGGCGCTATACGGCGTGACGCTGCAACAGCTGGCGGGCAAGATCCAGGGGGCCAACAGGTCGTTTTCGACCGGGCTGGTGCGCGACGGCGGCGAGCAGGTGATGCTGGTGGCGGGGGAAACCCTGAAAACCCCGACCGAGATCGGCAACCTGCTGCTGACCGCGCGCGACAATCGCCCGGTCTATGTCCGGGATGTCGCCGACATCGGCTATGTCGCCGACGGCGCGGAAAAGATCGTCAGCCATGTCACCCGCGACGCGGATGGCGGGCTGCGCCGGGTGCCGGCGGTGACTCTGGCGCTGGCCAAGCGGGCCGGGGCCAACGCGGTGATCGTTGCCGAAGATATCCTGCATGCGGTCGACGCGCTCGAGGGGCAGCTGATCCCCGACAGTATCGAGGTCACGGTCACCCGCGACTATGGCGAGACGGCGGATGAAAAGGCCAATGAACTCCTGTTCCACCTCGGGCTGGCCACGGTGTCGATCGTCGGCCTGGTGCTGATCGCCATCGGCTGGCGCGAGAGCATCGTGGTGGCCATCGTGATCCCGGTCACCATCCTGCTGACGCTGTTCGCGGCCTGGATCCTTGGCTACACGCTGAACCGGGTGTCGCTTTTCGCGCTGATCTTCTCGATCGGCATCCTTGTCGACGATGCCATCGTGGTGATCGAGAATATCGCCCGCCACTGGGGCATGCCCGGCAAGGGAGACCGGGTCAGCCGCGCCATTCATGCGGTGGCCGAGGTCGGCAACCCGACCATCGTCGCCACGCTGACGGTGGTGGCGGCGCTGCT
>NZ_JBFJVE010000237.1:0-3728 GCF_041624275.1 Shimia sp. | reverse complement strand
TCGCCGCGCTGGGCATCCGCAACCAGGTGCTCGACCTGCGCCGCGAGATGGAGGCCGAGAACCTGCCGCTGCTGTGGCTGCCTCTGGTCTGCTACCTGCGGCTGTGGCTGCCCCGGGCGCTGGCAGGCCGCTACGACCGGATCCTCTACACCGACGCCGATACCTATCTCGACACTGCCGAGCTGTCGCGGCTCTTCGAGGCCGATCTCGGGCCGCATGTGCTTGCCGCGGTCAGCGACAAGCTGCAATGGCTGCGCCCCGACCGGCCGATCATCGATTTCGCCGAGCTCGGCCTGCCGGTCGGCAGGTACCTCAATTCCGGCGTCTGCCTGATCGACGTGGCGCGCTACAACGCCGAGGGGCTGCTCGCGCGCATGCTCGAGATCCATCGCCGGGGCACGCCGCTGGCACATCACGACCAGTCGCTGCTCAACCTGGCGCTCGAAGGTCGATGGGCCGAGCTGTCCCCGGTCTGGAACTGGCAATGGGCCAATGCATACCCACGGTTCACCGCGCGGGCGACGCCGAAGATCATCCATTTCGGTGGCCCGGCCAAACCCTGGAAGGCGGCCACGGTCCGCACCAGCTACCCGGCCGGGATCATCGCCACCTATCAGCGCTTTCTCGCAGAGCATGACCTGCCCGGGCAATGCGCCCCGGACCGCCCCGGCGGGCGCCGCTACGGGCCGCTGTGGCAGATCGCCAATATCGTCGAACACCTCTGGGCCCTGCCGGCCTGGCACAAGCTGGTTGCGCGCCATCCTGATCCGTGGAAAACCCGTCTCTGACCGCCGCTTCCCGGTAACCGCCCGCAAAGGATCCTGCCCTTGACCCGCGCATGGCAACGCATGCTCTCCGGCCGCCGCCTCGACCTCCTGGACCCGACACCGATGGATATCGAGATCGAGGACATCGCCCACGGGCTGGCCTTCGTCGCCCGCTGGAACGGCCAGACCAAGGGCGATTTCGCCTATTCCGTGGCCGAGCATTCGCTGCTGGTGGAGACCCTCTTTGCCCGGCTCAACCCGGGGATTTCCGCCCGCTGGCGGCTGGCGGCGCTGCTGCACGACGCGCCGGAATACGTGATCGGAGACATGATTTCGCCGGTCAAGGCCTCGGTCGGCCCCGGCTACGAGGCGCTTGACCAGCGGCTGAGCGCCGCCATTCACCTGCGTTTCGGCCTGCCCACCATCCTGCCGGCGCCGATCAAGGTGCAGATCAAGAAAGCCGACCGTGTCAGCGCCTGGATGGAGGCGGTGGAGATCGCCGGCTTCACCCGCGCCGAGGCCGACAAGCTGTTCGGCAGGCCCGGGGCCACGCTGCTCAGGGGCTTGCAGATCCACCTGCGCCCGCCGGTCGAAACCCGCGCTGCCTTCACCGCCCGCCACCAGGCGCTGCTCGAGGAATGCGAGGCCGGCTGACCCCGGCGCGCCCGCGCCGCTCTTTCTCTTGCCTGAAATATCCCGGGGTGAGCGCCCGCAGGGCGCGAGGGGCAGCGCCCCTTATCCCGCCTCGGCGATCATGTTCTGCCGCCCGTCCGGCGCCCGCACCCACAGGTTGCCATCGCCGCCCCAACACAGTTCGGCCGGTTCGAAATGCATCAAGGGTGCCGTGGCCCGGAAGGAAAACCGCCCGAGGCGGCCCAGCTCGCGCTCGGCCATCAGCATCAGCATCTGCGCCAGCAGCGGCCCATGCACCACCAGCCCGTCATAGCCTTCGACGCTGCGGGCGTAATCGAGGTCATAGTGAATGCGATGGCCGTTGAAGGTCAGCGCCGAGTAGCGGAACAACAGCGTGCTGTCGAAGCTGCGGCTTTCGCGGCGCAGCGCCTCTTCGCGCGCCCTCGGCGGCGTCGGAAGCCGAGCGCCCGGCGCCGGGTCTTCGCGATAGACCAGGTCCTGGTACTCGGTGACGCAAAGCTGCCCGCCCTGCGAAATCTCATGGCGCAGCCTGACAAAGCCCAGCGGTCCGCTGCGGCCCTGCTTGCGGCTGCTGTTCTCGAGCGTGGTCACCTTTTCGGCCGCCAGCCCGGCCCGCAGCGGCGCATGGAACTCCAGCGCGCCGCCGGCCCACATCCGCCGCGGCAGACCCATGTCGGGAATGATCCCGCCGGTTTTCGGATGCCCGTCGCGCCCCAGCTGCGCCGGCGGCCGGGCCTGCCAGAAATAGAGCTGGTGAAAGAACGGCGGCAGGGCATCGCCCGGCGACACCTCGGCGGCCAGCCCCAGCATCGCCAGCCCGGCGGCGGCGCGGGCCGGGTCGATCACGTCGCTTTGACGCAGCCTGTCTTGAATCTCGTCCTGCATCGCGTCAGGCTAGGACGGGTACAGCGCGGGAGCAAGTGGCATGTCACCTCGGATTTCCGGTATCGACCATCTGGTCCTGACCGTGGCCGATATCGCCGCGACCCTGACCTTCTACCGAGACGTTCTGGGCATGCAGCCCGAAACCTTCACCCCGCCCGACGGCAGCACCCGCTGGGCGCTGGCTTTCGGATCGCAGAAGATCAACCTGCATCAGGCCGGGGCCGAGTTCGACCCAAAGGCCGCCCATGTCCGCCCCGGATCGGCGGATCTCTGTTTCCTCAGCGATACGCCGCTCGCGCTCTGGCAGGATCACCTGCGCCAGGCCGGTGTGCCGGTCGAACTGGGCCCGCTGCGCCGCACCGGTGCAACCGGGCCCCTGTTGTCGCTCTATATCCGCGATCCCGACGGCAATCTGGTCGAGATCAGCAACCTGCTGGCGTGATCGGCTACCGTCAGGCTTTGGGCAGGATCACGATCTCGACCCGGCGGTTGCGGGCCTTGCCCTCTTCGGTCAGGTTCGAGGCCACCGGCTGGTTCTCGCCGGCGCCGATGGTCTGGATGCGTTCGAAGCCGACCCCGGCGTCCATCAGCTCATCGGCCACCGCTTCGGCGCGCCGCACCGAAAGCCTCTGGTTGTGCGCCGCCGATCCGGTGCTGTCGGTATGGCCGATCACCTGCACCACCGAGCCCGGGTAGCTGTTCAGGCTTTTGGCCACCACCCGAAGGTCGTCCTGAAGGTCACTGCGCACCGCGAAACTGTCGGTGGCGAACAGGATGTCCTGGGGCAGGGTGACGATCAGCCGGTCGCCGGCATTGACGATGCCGACATTCCGGTTGTCGATGTCGCGGCGCAGCTCGGCCGCCTGCTTGTCCAGGTCATGGCCGATCAGCGCGCCGACACCGGCGCCGATCACCACCCCGGCCACCGGCTCGTCGGCGATCACCTCGCCGAGAACCCCGCCGAGGATTCCGCCGAGAATGACGCCTCCGCGGGTGTTGCGGTACTCGTCCTGCGACTGCTGGTCTCCGGTGACATATTCCGGGCTGGTGCAGGCGCCAAGGGCGATGGCTGAGGTAAGAAGTGCAGGAAGAAGAATGCGGGTCATTGTGGCTGCCTCTGGTAGGTCCTGGTCCGGTTTTCCGGCTCCGGTTCCAACATAGGGCAGTTTCGACCCGGACCCAAACCTCTCAGAGGGGTTTCTCGGCAAGTTCTTGCGCTTTGCCGTCGTCCCCGGCCGTCTGTGCGGCCTCGGCCCGCGCCGCTTCGCGGGCCAGCAGCGCCCGTTTCACCGGCAGGCCCCAGTGATAGCCGCCCAGCCCCCCCGATTTGCGCAGGGCGCGGTGGCAGGGGATCAGCCAACTTACCGGATTTCGCCCGACCGCGGTGCCGACCGCGCGCACGGCGCGCGGGCTGCCGATGCT
>NZ_JBFJVE010000236.1:0-3754 GCF_041624275.1 Shimia sp. | reverse complement strand
GCGCAGGGGGGCGCCCATCAGCGTCACGCAGGACGAGCACCCGCGCCCCGGGACCACGGCCGAGGCGCTGGCCGGGCTGCGGGCGCCGTTTCGCAGCGGCGGCACGGTGACGGCGGGCAATTCCTCGGGGGTCAACGACGGTGCGGCGGCGCTGGTCGTGGCCTCGGAAAGGGCGGCGGCGGCCCATGGGCTGACCCCGATCGCCCGTGTTCTCGGCGGCGCGGCGGCCGGTGTCGCCCCCCGCATCATGGGCATCGGCCCGGCCCCCGCCTCGCGCCGGCTGATGGCGCGGCTCGGGCTCGGGATCGGAGATTTTGACGTCATCGAGCTGAACGAGGCCTTTGCCGCCCAGGGTCTGGCGGTGCTGCGCGATCTCGGGCTGGCGGATGACGACCCCCGGGTCAACCCCAACGGCGGCGCGATCGCCCTTGGCCACCCGCTGGGCATGTCGGGGGCCCGCATCACCGGCTCGGCGGCGCTTGAGCTGCGCGACACCGGCGGCAGGCGGTCGCTGTCGACCATGTGCATCGGGGTCGGGCAGGGCATCGCCATTGCCCTGGAACGGGCATGAGCGATCACCGTGGCCGGGGCACGTCTGCGGGCGGCCGCACCGCTGCGGAAATCTTGAAAGGCGGAGCCGGTTCCGCCCCTTTGGAGGAGGTCACCCCATGAAAGCTAACCCAGACGCGGCCCAGGCGCCGTCTCCGTTCCTCTTGGCGGCGGAATGGCGCGCCTTGGCGGAATTCGGCGCCTTCAGCCTGTCGTTGCCCTTTCTCGACCGTCTGCCGCGCGGCGACGGGCGGCCGGTGCTGGTGATCCCGGGCCTGTCGGCCGGCGACATGTCGACGCTGCCGATGCGACTGTTCCTGAAAAATCGGGGCTACACGGTCTATGGCTGGGCGCTGGGGCCCAACCAGGGGTTTCGCCCGGGGCTGAAGGAGCTGAAGCAGGAGCGGCTGCGCGAGATCCACGCGACCCACGGCCAGAAGGTCAGCCTGATCGGCTGGAGCCTGGGCGGGATCTACGCCCGGCAACTGGCCAAGGCGATGCCCGAGATGGTGCGCGACGTGATCACGCTGGGCAGCCCGTTCAAGGGCCACCCGAGATCGTCCAATGCCTGGCGCCTGTACGAGGCGCTGGCCGGCCACAGCGTGGACGAGGTGCGCGAGACCGAGGACATCGCCACTGCGCCGCAGGTGCCGACGACCTCGATCTTCAGCCGCACCGATGGCGTGGTCGCCTGGGAATGCTGCATCGAGACCGAGGGGCCGCAGTGCGAAAACGTCGGCCTCGAAAGCAGCCACTGCGGGCTTGGCCACAACCCGCTGGCGCTGGCCGTGATCGCCGACAGGCTGGCCCAGAAGGAAGGCGGATGGCGCCCCTTCGACCCCAAGCCGCCGGTCATGCGGGCCCTGTTCTCGGATCTTCACGCCCCCGAACCGACCGCCCATTGAGGCTTTCGCGCCAGAGCGCGAATCACCGCAGGCCCCGGAGACAATCTCCGGGGCCTGCTTGTTCCGCATCCCGAAAGATGTTGTTCCGCATCCCGAAAGATGACCCGGTTCTGGCCGTTTCAGCCCGTAAAAAGCAGGCGGAATCCCAATAAATCATTGGCTTCCGAGTATCGTGGAAATATATTTCGCATAGCGGCAAAATAGATGCGCCGAAGAGCGGGCACCTGTTATTTGCTGGCGCAAAGAAGGAGAGTTTCGATGACCACCAAGACCAAGACCCCGGCCGAGGCCGTCAGCCCGGCACCGGCCGAACCCAGCGGAGCGAGCAAGGTGAATGCCTGGGCCAAGGATGCCGGGGAAAAGCTGCGCGACGCGGCGGCCAAGGCGACGAAGGATTTCAAGACCGCCGGGAACATCGCCATCGAGGGCGAGGTTCAGCACAACACCCGCCTGCTGCAACTGGCCGGTGACCTGCTGAATGCGCGGTCTTCGGCGACCCTGTCGATCCTGCAGCAATCGGACTTCAAGCAGGCCGGCGAGATCGAGCAGGATTTCCTGAAATCCGCCGCCGAGACCCTGAGCACCGGGATCCGCGAGTTGAACGATATCCGCATGGCGACCCTGCGCGATGCCTCCAAGGCCTATTCGGACCGGGCGCATGCGGCCATCGACCAGCTGTCGACGATCGGCAGCAAGAGCTGATCCGCGAGACCCCGCCGGCGGCCTGTGGCCGCCGGCCCTGCACTCCGGTCAAAGCCCTCGGGTCTCGGGGCCGCCGACATGATTGCCAAGCACCGGCACAGCACCGGCACAACACCGGCACAGCGCCGATCCGCCGAAGAACGAGGAACATTATGGCCCATCTTTCGACCATGGACGCGACCTTCCTGTATTACGAGACCCCCGAGACCCCGATGCATGTGGCCGGGCTGGCGATTTTCAAGCCGCGCGCCGATTATCAGGGCAACATCTTTCATGATTACCGCAAGTTCATTGCCGACAGGGTTCATCTGATCAGCTATCTGCACAAGCGTCTCAGCACCTCGGCCTTCGCGCCCTTCGATCCGATCTGGATCGAGGAAAGCGACCTGGACTGGGATTATCACATCCGCCACAACGCGCTGCCGCGGCCGGGCAACCGCAGGCAGCTCAACGAGCTGGTCGAACGGCTGCATGCGGTGCCGCTGGATCGCAACCGCCCGCTGTGGCAGTTCTACGTCATCGAGGGGCTCGAGGACGGTGGGTTCGCGCTTTATACCAAGACCCATCATGCCTGTCTTGATGGCGGCGCGGGCATCATCACGATGAACATCCTCTATGACCAGTCCCCGGAACCCAGCGAGATCGAGCCGCCGAAACTGGGCGGCCAGCCGCACCATCAGGAACCGGACTGGGCGCAGCATCTGAGGGAATCCTATTCCCACCTGCTGCACCAGCAGATCTCGATGCTGGAATCGGCGCCGCAGACGCTGAAGACGATGGAGCAGATGGCGCGCAAGGTGCTTGACGACGTCGTGCACCCCAAGGCGCCGACCACCGCGCCGCACACGCCGATCAACGTCAGCATCGGCCGCGAAAGAAGTTTCGCGACGCTGAACCTGCCGCTGCAGGAGATCAAGAGCCTCGGGGCGTCAGTCGGGGCCAAGATCAACGACGTGGTGATGATGCTGGCCGGCGGGGCGCTGCGCCGCTATCTCGAACGGCTGGGCGAATTGCCGGCCGAGCCGCTGATCGGCGGCATCCCGGCCTCGCTGCGCAAGGCCGGGGATCTCAAGATGAACAACCAGGTGGTGCTGATGCTGGCCAGCCTGGCGACCGACCACCCCGATCCGCTGGATCGCCTTGCGGCGGTGCAGGGGGCGATGGCCGAGGCCAAGGACCGGCTGTCGCTGGTCAGGGACGTCATCCACCTTGAATACAGCTATATCGGGGCGCCGCAGGTGCTTCAGGGCTGGACGCAGTTCCTGTCGGCGACCCGGGCCGCCGACCGCCTGCCGCCGCCGATGAACGTGATCGTGTCGAACGTGCCCGGTTCGCCGCGCCCCTGGTACCTGCTGGGCCACGAGATGAAGAACTATTACCCGGTGTCGATCCCGAACAACGGTGTCGGGCTCAACATCACCGCGCAAAGCTATATGGAAACGCTGGATTTCGGCATCGTTTCGGGCAAGGCCGCGGTGGCCGAAACCGATACGGTCGCCGATCTGATCGAGGAGGAATACCAGGCCTTCCGCGCGGCGGTCGCCAGGCGGCTGGCCGCCGAGAAACCGGCCCCGGCCAAGACAGCGGCCAAGAAAGCG
>NZ_JBFJVE010000235.1:0-3770 GCF_041624275.1 Shimia sp. | reverse complement strand
TCATGGATGAACTGCGCAGCCGCACCAGCCTGAGCCAGGTGGTGGGACGCAAGGTCACGTGGGATCCGCGCAAGTCCAATCAGGGTAAGGGCGACATGTGGTCTCCGTGCCCCTTCCACCAGGAAAAAACCGCGTCATTTCATGTGGATGACCGCAAGGGATTCTACTATTGCTTTGGCTGTCAGGCCAAGGGCGACGCGATTTCCTTTGTCCAGGAAACCGAGAATGTCGGCTTCATGGAGGCGGTAGAGATCCTGGCCCGCGAGGCCGGGATGCCGATGCCGGCGCGCGACCCCGGGGCGCAGGAGAAATCCGACCGCCGCAGCCGGATGGCCGAGGTCATGGAACAGGCGGCGCAATTCTTCCGCCTGCAACTGAAGACCGCGGCCGGGGCGGCGGCGCGCGACTATCTTGCCGGGCGCGGCCTTGACGCGGCGGCCTGCGACCGCTGGGACATCGGTTTCGCACCCGAAGGCTGGCAGGGGCTGTGGGATCACCTAGCCGGCAAGGGGGTGCCCCCGGAGATGATCCTTGGCTGCGGGCTGGCCAAGCCGTCGAACCGGGGCGGCAAGCCCTATGACACCTTCCGCAACCGCATCATGTTCCCGATCCGCGACGCGCGCGGGCGCTGCATTGCCTTCGGCGGGCGGGCGATGGACCCCAATGACAATGCCAAATACCTGAACTCGCCCGAGACCGAGCTGTTCGACAAGGGGCGCAGCCTGTTCAACCACGGACCGGCCCGCGAAGCCGCCGGCCGCGGGCGGCCGCTGGTGGTCGCCGAAGGCTATATGGACGTGATCGCCCTTGCCGAGGCCGGTTTCGGCGCCACGGTGGCGCCACTCGGCACCGCGATCACCGAGAGCCAGCTCGAGATGATGTGGCGGATCGCGCCCGAGCCGGTGATCGCGCTGGACGGCGACACGGCCGGGCTGCGCGCCGCGATGCGGCTGATCGACCTGGCGCTGCCGCTGCTCGAAGCCGGCAAGAGCCTGCGTTTCGCGCTGATGCCCGAGGGGCAGGATCCCGACGACCTGATCCGGGCGCGGGGCGCCGGCGCGGTGCAGAAGGTGCTGGATGCGGCGGTGCCGATGGTCGACCTGCTGTGGCGCCGCGAGATCGAGGGCCGGGTGTTCGACAGCCCCGAGCGCCGGGCGGCGCTGGACAAGGCGCTGCGCGACAAGATCCTGCTGATCCGCGATCCTTCGATCCGCCGCCATTACGGCGAGGCAATCAAGGAGCTGCGCTGGCAGCTGTTCCGCCCCAAGCGCAGCGAGGGCGGTTTCCAAGGCAGGGGCAAGGGCAAATGGTCGCCCACACCGCAGGTGCAGACCAACACCCGCGCCTCGATGCTGGCCGCCGCGCAGGGCGCGGTGGAACAGCGGCTGCGCGAGAGCGTGGTGCTGGCGGTGGTGCTGACCACGCCCGAGATCCTCGATGATTTCGAATATGAGATCGAGGCCATGGACTGCATCGACCCCGAGACCGCGCGGCTGCGCGACGTGCTGTTGCAGAACGCCCACAGCCCCGACCCGCGTGCGGCGGTCGAACGGGTGCTGGGGACCGAGGCGGTTGAAACCCTGTTGCGCCATCCCCATGTGGCGATCACGCCGGCGGTGCGCCATCCCGGAGACCGCGACCTGGCGCGGCTGACGCTGGGCGAGGAACTGGCCAAGATGAAGACCGAGCGCGGGCTGACGGCCGAGATCGCCGAGGCCGAAGAGGATATTCACCTCGTCGCCGACGAGGCGGTGACCTGGCGCCTGGGGCAGGCCGCCGAGGCGCGCAACCGCGCCCTGCGCAGCCGCCAGGAAGACAGCGGCGATTTCGAGATCGGCCCCAACGGGGCGCCGATCGACAAACAGGAACGCGCGGCGCTGGACGCGCTGATGAAACGAATTGGCTCTTCCAAGGAATGAGGCCGGCGGGTCGCTGGGCATTCCCGCGGGGAGCAGGTAAAGGAATCGGGGTATTCGGGTTGCGAATCATTTTCGCGCACTGTTGATTCGTTGCAGCGCGAATCACCCGCCAGCCCTTTTTTGCAGGAGCACCGCATGGCCGCCAAAGACAACGACGACCGCAAGCCGGCCGATCAGGACGCTGAAATCTCGCTCGACATGAGCCAGGCGGCGGTCAAGAAGATGATCGCCGAGGCCCGCGAGAAAGGCTATATCACCTACGATCAGCTGAACCAGGTGCTGCCCCCCGATCAGGTCAGCTCGGAGCAGATCGAAGACGTGATGTCGATGCTTTCGGAAATGGGCATCAACATCATCGAGGATGAAGAGGCCGAGGAAGAAGAGCAGAAATCCACCGCCGTGGTCGACACCTCGTCGGCAAACCGCGAGGTTGCGCTTGGCTCGGGCACCACCGAAAAGCTTGACCGCACCGACGACCCGGTGCGCATGTATCTGCGCGAGATGGGCTCGGTCGAACTGCTGAGCCGCGAGGGCGAGATCGCCATCGCCAAGCGCATCGAGGCCGGGCGCAACACGATGATCGCAGGTCTCTGCGAAAGCCCGCTGACCTTCCAGGCGATCACCATCTGGCGCGACGAACTTCTGTCCGAAGACATCCTGCTGCGCGACGTGATCGACCTCGAGACCACCTTCGGCAACCAGATGGGCGATGACGAAGAAGAGCCTGTGGTCGACACCTCGAATGTCAACGCGGCACCGAAAAAGGAAGACGCCGGCCCCGAACTTGACGCCGACGGCAACCCGATCGCCAAGGATGACGACGAAGACGAGGACGAACAGGCCAACATGTCGCTGGCGGCGATGGAAGCGGCGCTGAAACCGCGGGTGCTGGAAACCCTCGACCTGATCGCGCGCGATTTCGCCCTGCTGTCCGATATGCAGGATGCCCGCATCAGCGCGACCCTGAACGAGGACGATTCCTTTACCGAAAAGGAAGAGAGCACCTATCAGAAACTGCGCTCGGAGATCGTCGAGCTGGTCAACGAGCTGCACCTGCACAACAACCGCATCGAGGCGCTGATCGACCAGCTGTACGGCATCAACCGCCGGGTGATGCAGATCGACAGCGCCATGGTCAAGCTGGCCGATCAGGCCCGTATCAACCGCCGCGAATTCATCGAGGCCTATCGCGGCCGCGAGCTGGATCCGACCTGGCTTGACGACATGAGCCAGAAGCCCGGGCGCGGCTGGCAGATGTTCATGGAACGCTCGGCCGACAAGGTCGAAGAGCTGCGCAACGACATGGCGCAGGTCGGCACCTATGTCGGTCTCGACATCCCCGAGTTCCGCCGCATCGTGCAACAGGTGCAAAAAGGCGAGAAAGAGGCCCGCCAGGCCAAGAAGGAAATGGTCGAGGCCAACCTGCGTCTGGTGATCTCGATCGCCAAGAAATACACCAACCGTGGCCTGCAATTCCTTGATCTCATTCAGGAAGGCAACATCGGCCTGATGAAGGCGGTGGACAAGTTCGAATACCGTCGCGGCTATAAGTTCTCGACCTATGCGACCTGGTGGATCCGCCAGGCGATCACCCGCTCGATTGCCGATCAGGCCCGCACCATCCGGATTCCGGTGCATATGATCGAGACCATCAACAAGCTCAATCGTATCTCCCGTCAGATGGTGCACGAAAAGGGCCGGGATCCGACGCCGGAGGAACTGGGCGAGCGCATGGACATGTCGGAAGAGAAAGTCCGGCGCGTACTGAAAATCGCCAAGGAACCGATCTCCATGGAAACACCCATCGGTGATGACGAAGATTCCCACCTGGGTGATTTCATCGAAGATGCC
>NZ_JBFJVE010000234.1:0-3788 GCF_041624275.1 Shimia sp. | reverse complement strand
CCAGTGCCCCCATGAAGGCGCTCGACAGGAAGGCCTGGCTTTCGGCTTCGTCCTCGGTGTCGCCGGTCCAGATCCACTCGACGCCGGCGGGCAGCGGGTCGGTCTCGAGCCATTCGGTCAGGGTTGCGATACGCTCGGCAGGGGTCATCACCACGGCGGTGAACCCGCGCGCCGCATAGTCTTTGCGCAGCGCCGCGTCGCCCTGCCAGTCCCCGGTGTCGATGACCTCGGTGGCGCCGCTGTCGGGGTTGCGCAGCACCGTCAGCCCGTCGCTGACGCCGGCCTTGATGTCGAACACCCGTTTCTGGTCGATCCGGTTGATCTCGGCCAGTTTGGCCACCGGCTTGCGGGTGACGAAATTCGACAGCGGCACAAGCCCGCCCGGGGTGCGCAGCTTCAGCGTGTCGAGGGTCGACAGCACCCGGTCTTCTTCGGGGAAGCGGACGCGGATCTCGATTTCTTCATCCGAGGTGTCGACGCGCATCGTGTCCAGGAGGATGCCGCGCGTCACCAGCTGCACCATGCCGCCCACCGTCGCCACGTCGGCGCCGTAGCGGCCGGCCTTGGCAACATCGACGTCGATCTGCCAGTCGATGCCGGGCAGGGGGCGGGTGTCCTCGATCAGCTCCAGCCCCGGCGTGGCGTCGAAGCGCGCCCGCGCCAGCGTGGTGGCCTCGATGAGCGCCTCCCAGTTCTGGCCGCTGAGTTGCAGGTGCACCGGCTTGGCCGAGGCCGGGCCGCGGTCGGCGGCGAGGATCTCGACCTCGGTGCCGGGGATGCGCCGCAGCTCGGCCTCCAGTTCCCTGAGCACCGTGTTGCCGTCCCAGGCCGGGTTCTTCACCGCGCGGGTGACATCGGCCTTGACCAGCGGCAGGGTGAACCATGTCTCGCGGCTGTCCGGCCGCTCTTCCCAGGGGATGGTCTCGAGCTGGATCTGGCCGATCGTGTCCTTGGGGGCCTGGGCGCCGCCGGTGTTCTGGTCCAGCCCGCCCTTGCCGGCAAAGGCAAAGGCGGTCTTGACGCCGGGATGGGCGAGAACGATGTCCTCGGCCTGGCGCATCAGGGCGTCTTTCTGGTCGAGCGACAGGTTGCCGCGCGCCCGCACATAGACGATCGCCTGTTCCGGTTCGCTGTCGACGAAGAATTCCACGCCCTTGTTGTTGTTGCCGAAATAGCCGAAGACGCCGATGACGAAGGCGATCACCGCCGCGATGCTGACGATCGGCATCACCGGGTTCCCGGCGATCAGCTTGATGAGCCAGCCGAAGGGCGACAGCCGGTGTCCCGAGCGGATGCGCCGCTGGCGCCGTTCGATCCGCGCCGCGTCCAGCGTGATCGAGGCGGCAAAGGCCCCGGCCAGGAACAGCGCGAAGCCCGGCAGCATCCCGGCGATCCCCGCGGCCGGGGCCTCGCCGGCGAAGAGATAGCCGGGGTTGACCGACTGCATCGCGCCGATGAACATCAAATAGAGCGACGGCGGCACCAGCGCCGCCCGCACCAGCCATGGCGCGCGGGCCCGCAGCCATTCCGAGGCGTTGTGAAAGCTGCGGCTCACGCGTCCGGTCACCCCGCCCATCACCGGCAGGTAGACCAGCGCCACCACCAGCGAGGCCGAGAGCACGAAGATCAGCGTCACCGGCAGCATGCCCATGAACTGCCCCGGCACGCCGGGCCAGAACAGCATCGGCAGAAAGGCGCAGAGCGTGGTCGCGGTCGACGAGACGATGGGCCAGAACATGCGTTTCGCCGCTTCGACATAGGCATGCATCGGGCCGACGCCCTCGTTGATGCGCTTGTCGGCATATTCGACCACCACGATGGCGCCGTCGACCAGCATGCCGACGGCGAGGATCAGGCCGAACATCACGATGTTGGAAATGGTGATCCCCATCGCCGCCAGCAGCGCGAAACACAGCAGGAAGGACGTCGGGATGACAAAGCCGACCAGCAGCGCCGCGCGCGAGCCGAGGGCGGCCAGAACCACGATCATCACCAGCGCGATGGCGGTCATCACCGAGCCCTCGAGCTGGCTGACCATCGAGCCGACGATGCGCGACTGGTCGTTCGAAGTTCCGACCTCGATCGCGACCCGAAGATCCTCGGGCCAGTCGGCGCGGGCCTTCTCGACCTCCTGCTTGATCAGCGCGGCGGTGTCGATCAGGTTGAAGCCCTTGCGCTTGACCACCTGCAACGCGACCGTGGTCTCGCCGTTGAACCGCGCCGTGCCCTCGCGGTCTTCGAAGGTCAGGTTGATTTCGGCCAGATCGCCCAGGGTGACGATACGGTCGCCATTGGTCTTGACCGGCAGGTTGTAGACGTCGCGCGGCTCGTCGAAGGACGAGGGGATCTTGACCGAGAACTTGCCCTGCGCGCTTTCGATCTCGCCGGCGGCGATCAGCTGGTTGTTGTTGACCACCACATTGATCAGCTCGCCCGCGGTGACATTGTAGCTTTCAAGCCGCAAGGGGTCGATGATCACCTCGAGCATCTCGTCGCGCCCGCCCGCCAGCCCGGCCTCGAGCACCGCATCCATGCTTTCCAGCCGGTCCTGCAACTGGTTGGCATATTTCGACATGGTGCGTTCGGGCACGTCGCCGGTCAGGTTGACGATGATGATCGGGAATTCCGAGAAGTTGATCTCGTGGATCGAGTATTTCTCGAATCCGTCCGGGAACTGGCCCTCGGCGGTGTTCATCGCGTCGCGCACGTCGGCAAGGGTCTTGGACTTGTCCCAGCCGAAGTCGAACTCGAGGAAGATGCCGGCATAGTTCTCGGCGGCGGTGGCGGTCATCTTGTCGAGCCCGTCGATGTCCGAAAGCTCGGTCTCCATCGGCTTGACCAGCAGCGCCTCGCTGTCGGCGGCGGAAATGCCGGGGAACTGGACCGAAACGAAAAGACCGGGGATCTGGATGTCGGGCTCGCCCTCCTTGGGCAGGGTGCCGTAGGCATAGCCGCCCACCGCCAGCGACAGGAAGATGAAGGCCAGGACCATCCGCGCCCGGTCGGCGGCCCAGTCGACGATGCCGGTCATTGCTGCGGCTCCTGATAGACCGCCTCGACCGTGACGCCGTCGGTGACGAACTCCTGGCCGATGACGATGACGTTGGCCTGTTGCGGCAGGCCGGTGATCCAGATGCCCTTGGCGGTGTCGCGCAGCATGCGGATCGGCGCGAAAGCGACCAGCCCGGCGTCGTTCACCAGCCGCACGCCAAGGCTGCCGTCGTCATCCAGCGTCAGCGCCGACTGCGGGATCAGGTGGGCATCGGCGCCGGGGGCGGCGATGGCGATCTCGGCGGTCTGGCCGTCGCGGATGCTGAGATCGGGGTTGGGCACCGCCACTTCGACGCGGAAGGTGCGCGTCACCTCATCGGCCTTGCGCGACAGGAAGCTGACCCGGCCGGTGACCTCCTGCCCGGTGGTCAGCCGCGCCCCGGCCAAGGCGCCCGGGGTGATCTTGGCGATCTCGGTTTCGGGCACGAAGCCGACCAGCCGGATCGGATCAAGCCGGATCACCGTGGCGCAGAGCGCGCCCGGCTGCATCAGGCTGCCGAGTTCGGCGGTGTCGCTTTCCAGAAGCCCGGCAAAGGGGGCGGTGATGGTCAGCCGCGCAATCTCGCGCTCGGCCGCGGCCACCGCCGCCTGGGCCGAGCGGATGCCGGCCTCGGTGCTTTGCAGCCCCGAGCGGGCCGATTGCACGCCGGCTTCGGCCGCGCGCACCGCCGCCTGGGCCGAGGCGACGCGGGTCTCCGAGGCAAATCCGCCTTCGCTCAGTTTCTCGGCCGCGTTGT
>NZ_JBFJVE010000233.1:0-3851 GCF_041624275.1 Shimia sp. | reverse complement strand
GACCATGGCCTCGGCCGAGGCGCAGGGGGTCTCTGACAGCGAGGTGCTGATCGGTTCGGTCAATGACCTGTCCGGCGTCTTCGCCGCGGTCGGGGTGCCGGCCACCAAGGGGGCCAACCTCTATTTCGACAAGGTGAACGCAGCGGGCGGCGTGCATGGCCGCACCATCCGCTTCATCACCGAGGATCACGGCTATCAGATGCCGCGGGCGATGCAGGGCTATAACAAGCTGCTCAATCGCGACAAGGTCTTTGCCATGATGCAGAGTCTCGGCACGCCGATGAACATGGCGGGCTTCAAGCTGTTGGATCCCAAGGGCATTCCCAACGTGGCGCCGCTGACCGCCGCGCGCCAGATGCTGCAGGAGCCGATGCACAACAAGTTCACCTCGTTCTCGTCCTATGTCGATCAGGCGCGGGTGGGTGTGAAATACCTTGCCGCCACCTATGGCGGGACCAAGGCCTGCTCGATGTATCTGCCGTCGGATTTCGGCAAGGAGATTCTCGAAGGTGCCAAGATGGGCGCCGAAGAGGCCGGCATCGAGTTTGTCGCGGAAACCACCCACAAGCCGGATGAAAGCGATTTCGTCGGCTCGCTGTCCAAGCTCAACGAGGCCGGCTGCCAGGTCGTCGCCATCGGTGTGCCGGTGCGTCAGGCGATCACCATCGTCGGCACCGCCAAGAAGATGGGTCTGGCCGACATGAAGTTCCTCGGCACCTCGGCCAGCTTCCTGACCGTGGTCGCCAAGGTGCCCGGTGGCATAACCGAAGGTTTCTATGCCGCGGCCAGCTGGCAGGATCTCTGGGCCCGTGCCACCGATCCGGCCCCGGCGGCTTTCATTGCCGAATACAAGGAAGCCTATGGCGAGGACCCGGTGGGCTTCTCGATGCTGGGCTATGCTGCGGCTGCGCAGATGGTGAAGGGACTCGAGGCTGCCGGCCCCGACCTGACGCAGGAAAGCTTCATCGCGGCGATGGAAACGCTCGACTATATGGATGACCTTGTGGGCAACCATATCGACTATGGCCCCGAGGATCATCAGGGCGCCAACTCGGTCTATGTGAATGTCGTGAAAGACGGCAACTGGGTCAAGGTTCACGAAGAGTAAACCACCCCTTAGGCGGGCGCCCGAGCAGCGGCGCCCGCCCCCCAATTTTCAGGTGACATGATGACGGATTTGCAGGAGTTCCGCGCCGCTACGCGTGCGTGGCTGGAGGAGAATTGCCCCGAGGACATGCGCCGGCCGATGTCCGAAGCGGATGTCTGCTGGGGCGGGCGCGACTGGCAGTTCCAGTCCGAGGCGCAACGGGTCTGGCTGGAGCGGATGGCAGCGCGCGGCTGGACCGTGCCGACCTGGCCGCAGGCCTATGGCGGCGGCGGGCTGAGCGGTGATGAGGACCGGATCCTGAAACAGGAACTGGCGCGGATTTCGGCCCGCCCGCCGCTGCAAAGCTTTGGCATCTGGATGCTGGGCCCGGCACTCTTGGCCTTTGGCAGCGAAGAGCAGAAACGTCATTTCCTGCCGCAGATCGCGCGCGGCGAGATCCGCTGGTGTCAGGGCTATTCGGAGCCCGGTGCCGGATCGGATCTGGCCTCTTTGCAGACCCGGGGCGTCGATTGCGGCGAGTATTTCGAGGTCACGGGCCAGAAGATCTGGACCTCTTATGCGGACCGCGCCGACTGGATTTTCTGTCTGGTGCGCACCGAGCCCGAAGCGCCCAAGCACAAGGGGATTTCCTTTCTGTTGTTCGACATGGCCAGCCCCGGTGTGACCACCAAGCCGATCCAGCTGATTTCCGGCTCTTCGCCCTTCTGCGAGACCTTTTTCGACGCCGTCAAAGTGCCCGTCGGCCAGGTGGTCGGCGAACGCGGCAAGGGCTGGAGCATCGCCAAGTACCTGCTCACGCATGAACGCGAGATGATCGGCGCCACCGACTCGGCGCTGTTCGGCAGCGAGGATCTGGTCGAGGTGGCGCGCGAGGCGCTGGGACTGGACGATCAGGGGCGGCTGGATGATCCGATCCTGCGCGGGCGGATCGCCGATTTCCTGATCGACGAGATCGCCTTTGACGCCGAACTGGCACGGGCCAAGGCCTGGAGCCGGGCCGGCAACCAGCTGGGGGCCGAAAGCGCGACGCTGAAATACACCGGCACCGAGCTCAACAAACGCCGCCAGGAGCTGATCATGGCCTCTGGCGGGCTGGCGGCGCTGGAATGGGATTTCGCCCATGCGGCGGGGGACGAAAAAGCCTCGCTCTGGCTGCGTTCCAAGGGCAATTCGATCGAGGGCGGCACATCCGAGGTGATGTTGTCGATCCTGTCAAAAGCGGTTCTGGAACTGGGGTGAGACCATGCGTTTGATGAATGAAGAACAGGTGATGATCCGCGATATGGCGGCAGGGTTTCTCGAGGAAAAAGCCCCGGTCGCGGCACTGCGGGCGCTGCGCGATGCGGGGCAGACCCATGACGCGGCACTGCAAGGCGAGATGGCCGGGATGGGCTGGTTCGGGATGCTGTTGGGCGAAGAGGCGGGCGGCCTCGACATGGGCGCCGAAGCCGCCGGTCTGGTGGCCGAGGAAATGGGCCGCCGGCTCAGCGCCTCGCCCTTTCTGTCCTCGGGGGTGATGGCGGCCAGTGCGCTGCGCGCCAGCGGCGAGGCCCATTGGGCGGGAAAGATCGCCGAAGGCACGGCGGTTGTGGCCATGGCCATCGACGAACGGCTGCGCCACCGCCCCGAGGCCGTCGCCTGCACCGCCACCAAGGCCGGCAACGGCTTTGTGCTGAACGGCGCCAAGCGTTTCGTCAGTGACGGCGCCGGGGCCGACCGGCTGATCGTCACCGCGATGCGCGACGCGGGTCTGGCGCTGCTGCTGGTCGACCCGGCGCAGACCGGGGTCGGCACGCGGGCGCTGAAGACGGTCGACAACCGCAACGCCGCCGATCTGACCTTTGCCGGCGTCGAGCTGGATGGCGCGGCGCTGCTGGCCAGTGGCGCTGCGGCGCAGGCGGCGCTGGACGGCGCGCTGCGCGTCGGGCGGGCGGTGGCCTCGGCCGAGCTGGTGGGGGTCTCCAAGGAGGTGGCCGAACGCAGCACCGCCTATCTGCGCGAGCGCAAACAGTTCGGCGTGCCGCTGTCGCAGTTTCAGGCCCTGCAACATCGGGCGGCCGATCTTTATACCCAGATCCAGACCACCGAGGCGGTGGTCGCCGCCGCGCTGCGCGCCATTGATGACGGGACCGATGAGGCCGAAATGCTGTCGCGCGTGGCCAAGGCCAAGGCCGGCAAGACCGCCTCGCTGGCGGTGCGCGAAGCCTTGCAGATGCATGGCGGCATCGGCATGACAGATGAACTGGACATCGGCCTGTTCATGAAAAAGGCCCGCGCCTGCGCCGAATATCTTGGCGACGGTGAATGCCACGGCGACTGGCTGCTGCGGCAGCGCGGTCTCTGAAACCGCAACCTCAGACGCGAACAGGAAGGGGGCAACTCATGTCACAGACCCGGAGCCAACATCGGACCTGCAACATCTGCGAGGCCATGTGCGGGCTGATCGTGGAATATGACGACGACGATGTCGTCGCGATCAGGCCCGACGCCGACGATCCTTTGTCGCGTGGCCACATCTGCCCAAAGGCCGTGGCCCTGCAGGATTTCCGCAGCGATCCCGACCGGGTCACCGCGCCGCTGCTGAAGGTCGACGGGGAATTCCGCGAAATCGGCTGGGACGCGGCGCTGGATCTGGCCGCCGAAAAGCTGCGCGCCGTGCAGGCGGCACATGGGCGCGACGCTGTGGGGGTCTATCTGGGCAATCCCAACGCGCATAAGTTCGGCAACCTGTCGAACCTGCCGG
>NZ_JBFJVE010000232.1:0-3945 GCF_041624275.1 Shimia sp. | reverse complement strand
GAGATCGCAGAGGCCTTTCGCGACGACCTGATCCTCCTGGCGATGTCGGCGACATTGGACGCCGCCCCGGTGGCCGCTTTGATGGGCGATGCGCCGGTGATCACCTCTGAGGGGCAGAGCCATCCGGTGGAGACCATCTGGCTCGACCGCCCCTTGCGCAAGGAAGAGCGGCTGGAACAGGCCACGGCGCGGCTGATCGAAAGGGCGGTGGGCGAGACCACGGGCGGGGTGCTGGTGTTCCTGCCCGGCGAGGGCGAGATCCGGCGCACGCAATCGCTGCTGAACCTGCCCGGTGATTGCCAGCTGCGGCCGCTTTACGGCGCCATGCCCTTCAAGGAGCAGCAGGCGGCGATAAGGCCCGTGGAACAGGGCCGCAAGGTGGTGCTGGCGACCGCGATCGCCGAGACCTCGCTGACCATTCAGGACATTCGCGTGGTGGTCGATGCCGGGCGGGCGCGGCGGGCACGGTTCGATCCCGGTTCGGGCATGGCGCGGCTGGTCACCGAAAGGGTGACGCGCGCCGAGGCCACGCAGCGGCGGGGCCGCGCCGGGCGGGTCGCCGAAGGGGTCTGCTACCGCCTCTGGACCAAGGGCGAAGAGGGCGGCATGCAGCCCTTTCCGCCGGCCGAGATCGAGGCGGCGGACCTGACCGGGCTGGCGCTGGAACTGGCGCTCTGGGGGGCGAAACCGGAAGACCTGGCGCTGCTGACACCGCCCAACGAAGGCGTCTTTGCCGAGGCGCAGGCGCTGTTGCAGATGCTGGGGGCGCTGGATGCGGGCAAGGCGATCACCGCCCATGGGCGGCGGCTGGCAAGGATCCCGCTGCACCCGCGGCTGGCGCATATGCTGGAGGTCGCCGGGGCCGGGGCGGCGGCGCTGGCGGCGCTGCTGGCGGCGCGCGATCCCTTGGGGCGCGGCGCGCCGGTGGATCTGCTGCTGCGGCTCGAGGCGCTGGCCGATCTGCGCGGCTTCACCGAACGCCGCCCCCATGCGGTGAACCGGGCGGCGCTGCACGGCATTCGCGATGAACAGAAACGGCTGACCCGGGGCGCATCCGCGGACAAGGCGGCCCTGAGCGCGGCGGAAATGGCCGCCCTGGCCTATCCCGACCGCATCGGGCTGCGCCGCAAGGGCGATGCGCCGCGCTTCGTGCTGTCGGGCGGCAAGGGGGCGGTGCTGGAACAGGACGACCCGCTGGCCAACACCCGGCTGATCGTGGTCACCGACACCGACGGCAACCCGCGCGAGGCGCGCATCCGGCAGGCGGTGGCCATTTCCGAGGCCGAGATCCGCGCCCTTTACGCCGAGCGCATCGCCTGGGCCGACAGCTGCGCATGGTCGCGCCGCGAACGGCGGGTGATCGCCCGCCGCGAGGAACGGCTGGGGGCGATCGCCCTGACCGAGCGGATCTGGAAGGAGGCGCCCGAAGAGGCCGTGGCGCGGGCGATGCTCGACGGGGTGCGCGACCTCGGCCTGACCCTGTCGGACAAGGCGCGCCGCTTTGTCGCCCGGGTCGAACTGCTGCGCGCCGCCGGGCATGATTTGCCCGACATGTCCGAGGCGGCGCTGCTCGACGGCCTCGAGGCCTGGCTGCTGCCGCATCTGGGCGGCGTGAAGACCGCCGAGCAGTGGAAACGCTTCGAGCTGCTCGAGGCGCTCAGGGCGCGGCTCGACTGGGGGCAGATGCAGCTCTTGGACCGCGAGGCGCCGGCCCATTTCACCACCCCGCTGGATCGAAACATTCCCATCGACTATTCCGGCGAGCACCCGGAAATCGCGCTGCGCCTGCAGGAGCTTTTCGGCCAGACCCGGCACCCGACGGTGGCCGGCACGCCGCTGCGGGTCACCCTGCTATCGCCCGCCGGGCGCCCGGTGCAGACGACGCTGGACATCCCCGGGTTCTGGGCCAGCTCTTACGCGGATGTGCGCAAGGACATGCGCGGGCGCTATCCGAAACACCCCTGGCCCGAAGACCCGACCGAGGCCGACCCGACCCTGCGCGCCAAGCGGAGAAACCGCTGAAACCCCTTGTTTTCCGGGCCGGGCCTTGTATTTCGGGGCGACGGGCGCATATACTGCAGACAGTCAAAAAAGTGAACCACCCTGAGCAGTCCGATGACCGATGGCTTCAAGAAAGCGCTGACCGAGATGGTCGGGCCGATGCTGCGCCGCCCCAAGCGGTTCCAGGTCGGCGCGCTGTGCTATCGCGACCGCGACGGCGCGCGCGAAGTGCTGCTGGTCTCGAGCCGGGGCACCGGGCGCTGGATCATCCCCAAGGGCTGGCCGATCGACGGCAAGAACGCCCCCGAGGCGGCATTGCAGGAAGCCTGGGAAGAGGCCGGCGTGCGCCGGGGCCAGATCACCGGAGAGGCGATCGGCACCTATGACTACGAGAAGGAACTGAAGACCGGCCTGCCGGTGCGGGTCGAGACGCTGGTGTTCCCGGTGCGGGTCAAACACCTGGCCGACCGCTATCCCGAATCCGGCGAACGGCGCCGCAAATGGGTCAGCCCCGAGGCCGCGGCCAATATGGTGAACGAGCCACAGTTGCAGGACATCCTGAGGCAGATGTAACGATTTTGTGGCGGTTTGGTGACCCATGGCTTGCGTCGCGGCCCCCTCTCGCCTAGTGCGACGGCGATTGCCATGCCAAAGGGGGACGATCCGGTGAGCACCCAACCCAACGACGCCGACCATCTGGAAACGCTGGATCGCGACCTGCATCGCTTTTCGCATCTCGAAACCGCCACCCAATACGTGGCGCGCCCCATGGTCGGCCCCGGCATCGCGCTGGTGTTCATCCTGCTGGCGGGCTTTGCCGCCTCGATGCTCTTCGGCCAGTCCTCGTCGAACCTGGTGGTGGCGATCGCGGCGGTGTTCGGTGCCTATATGGCGCTCAACATCGGTGCCAATGACGTCGCCAACAACATGGGGCCGGCGGTCGGCGCCAATGCGCTCAGCATGGGCGGCGCCATCGCCATCGCGGCGGTGTTCGAAAGCGCCGGCGCGCTGCTGGCCGGGGGCGACGTGGTCTCGACCATCTCCAAGGGCATCATCGATCCGACCGGCATCCAGAACGCGCAGATCTTCATCTGGGCGATGATGGCGGCGCTGATTTCATCGGCGCTCTGGGTCAACCTCGCGACCTATGTCGGGGCGCCGGTCTCGACCACCCATTCGGTGGTGGGCGGCGTCATGGGCGCCGGTATCGCCGCCGCCGGCTTTGCCGCCGTGAACTGGCCGACCATGGGCAAGATCGCCGCCTCATGGGTGATCTCGCCGGTTCTGGGCGGCGCCATCGCCGCCGGATTCCTGGCCCTGATCAAGGCCAAGATCATCTATCAGGACGACAAGATCGCCGCCGCCCGCCGCTGGGTGCCGATCCTGGTCGGCATCATGGCCGCCGCCTTTGCCTCCTATCTGGCGCTGAAGGGGCTGAAGCGCATCGTCAAGATCGACCTCGCCACGGCGCTGATGATCGGCGCCGCGATCGGCGTCGCGACCTATGTCGTCACCCGGCCGCTGATCCGCCGCCAGTCCGAGGGGCTGGAGAACCGCAACAAGTCGCTGAAGGTGCTGTTCGGCATGCCGCTGGTCTTCTCGGCGGCGCTTTTGTCCTTTGCCCATGGCGCCAATGACGTCGCCAATGCGGTCGGCCCGCTGGCGGCCATCGTCCATGCCTCGGAATTCGGCGATTTCGCCGCCAAGGTGGCGATCCCCAGCTGGGTGATGGTGATCGGCGCCTTCGGCATTTCCTTCGGCCTGTTCCTGTTCGGCCCCAAGCTGATCCGCATGGTCGGCAGCCAGATCACCAAGCTGAACCCGATGCGCGCCTATTGCGTCGCCCTGTCGGCGGCGATCACGGTGATCGTCGCCTCGTGGCTCGGCCTGCCGGTGTCCTCGACCCATATCGCCGTCGGCGGCGTCTTCGGGGTCGGCTTCTTC
>NZ_JBFJVE010000231.1:0-3965 GCF_041624275.1 Shimia sp. | reverse complement strand
GCCGATTTCGGCGGGGTTGCCGCCGAGATGCTGGCCGAGGTTTCCGAGGTCGGTCTCTGGGGGTTGTTCCGCCATCCGGTGGCGCCGGTCTGGACGGCCGAGAACACCGCCATTTTGGGCGATGCGGCGCATCCGACCCTGCCGTTCATGGCGCAGGGGGCGGTGATGGCGATGGAGGACGCCTGGGTGCTGGCCGATGCGCTGCACCGCGCCGACAGCATCGCAGCGGGGCTGGCCGCCTATCAGGCAAGGCGTCACGACCGGGTCAGCAGGGTGATCGCCGCCGCCGGCAGCAATGCCTGGAAATATCACCTGTCCTTTCCGCCGCTGCGCCTGGCGGCGCATCTGGGGCTGCGGCTGGCCTCGCAGGTGGCGCCGCGACGTCTCTTGCAGCAGTTCGACTGGATCTATCGCCATGATGTCACTCGAGAAATCGGCGCCTGAGTCGCAGACCCGACGCAACGGAGATCGCCGCAATGGATGATGTCGCCATCGCCCGCGCGCTGCATCTTCTGGGGGTGATCCTGTGGATCGGCGGCGTCGGCTTCGTCACCACGGTGCTGCTGCCGGCGGTGCAGCGGCTGAAAACCCCGCAGGAGCGGGTCGCCTTCTTCGAGGAGGTCGAGGGCCGCTTTGCCTGGCAGGCGCGTTTCACGACGCTGCTGACCGGCCTGTCCGGACTATATATCGTGATCGCCTGGGACCTGTGGGACCGGTTCCTGACGCCTCAGTACTTCTGGATGCATGCCATGGTGCTGATCTGGGCCCTGTTCACGGTGATGCTGTTCGTCGCCGAGCCGCTGTTTCTGCACCGCTGGTTTCTGCGCCATGCGGCGGCGCGGCCGGAACAGACCTTTCGTCTCATACGCATCCTGCACCTTGTGCTTCTGGGCGCCAGCCTGGTCACGGTTCTGGTGGCGGCCATCGGCAGCCACGGCGGTTTCTGAGCGCCGGCGCGCTCAGGCCTGCGCCAGACGGTACTGACGGCGGTAACGGTTGGGGCTGGTGCCGGTCCAGCGCCGGAAGGCGGTGGAAAAGGCGGCCGGGTCGGCATAGTCGAGAAAGACCGCGATTTCGTTGATGCTGTACCCCGTCCCGAGATAGGTGCAGGCCAGCTCGCAGCGCAATTCGTCAAGCAGGGTGCGATAGCTCAACCCCTGTTCCCGCATCCGGCGGGCAAAGGTGCGTCGGCTCATGCCGAGATTGCCGGCCACCTCGTCGGCAAGGACGACCCGGCCGGGCAGGTTGGCCAGCAGCACCGCCTCGACCCGGTGGCGCAGATCGGCGCTTTCGGACGATGCCTCGGGGCGCGGCCTGCCTGCCTGCAACAACTCATGGGCGCGCAGGTTCGGATCATGGCCGGGAACGGGCAGCTCCAGCACGCTGGGGGCGAGGATCATCTCGCAGCGCCCGGCACCGAATGTCACCGCGCATCCGGCCTGGCGGCTGATGCTCTCGGCGATATGCGGCGCCGCATGAGAAAACCGGATCTCGAGCGGTAGGAAGGCCGCCCCGGCGATCCGGCGCAGGCGGCTGAGGGTGCTGAACATCAGGAACTCGGCAAAACGGTCCTGCCCGGCGGTTTCGTCCTTGGGCAGGGTCAGGGCCAGCGCGGCGCTGTTGCCCGACTGTTTCAGGCTCACCCGCAGTCCCGGATCAAGGTTCGACAGAAAGCGCGCGGTGTGGTTGATCGCGTTACGCAGGGTGCGGGAATACTTGCAGATACAGCCGGTCTGCACCGTGCCATCGCGATAGGCCAGCCCGGCCAGAGCGGCAAAGCGGTCATCCTGCACGGCCTTGCAGGCATCCTGCAAAAAAGCGGCCTCGCTGCCCGGTTTCGGGCGTAGCGTGGCCCCCGTCAGGGCGTTGCGCCCGAGGCCGATGCCCGCCAATGCGGCATCCGCTGCCGCAGGTCCGTCAGCGAAATCATCGAGTGCCGTCACCAGGGCTTTCAGCCGCTCGGTCCGCATATCAATCAATTCCGGGCTCCTCCCGAAGAATACCCCGGACCGACCCCGCCGGGGCGTCCGTTTCAAAAGGGGACGGGGCGCGGCCAAGTCTTGGCGAATGCCCAAAAGCCCCAGTACATCAATAAGTTCCACCTAGCAGGCGCCCCGGGAAATCACACCGGGGCGCGTGCCTCTTCAATCTGAGCGCGAGACTAGCGGACAACTATTCGCGGCGCTAGTGCCGAGTTGCCCCGTGGGAATTTTTGATCACCGCAACCTCCCCAAGACCAGAACTCGGCAGGGTGGGGCAGGCAGAAGCCGGCCGAAAGTGGCGCCGCGCCGGTGCCGCGAATTGGTCAGCCTTGCAGGTCGAGCTCGACCCAGACCGGCACGTGGTCCGAGGGTTTCTCGCGCCCGCGCACCATCTTGTCGATCTGGCAGTCGGTCAGCAGGTCGGCGCATTGCGGGCTGAGCAGGAAATGGTCGATGCGGATGCCGTCGTCGCGGTTCCAGGCCCCGGCCTGATAGTCCCAGAAGGAATAGTGACCGCCGCCCTGCACCCGGGCGCGGAACGCCTCGGTAAAGCCGAGGTTGACCAGCCGCCGCCAGGCCGCCCGGCTTTCGGGGCGTGCCAGCGCATCCTCGTGCCAGGCCTCGGGGCGGCGGGCGTCCTCGTCCTGGGGGATGATGTTGTAGTCGCCGGCCATGAGAAAGGGTTCTTCCTGCAAAAGCAGCGCCTTGGCGCGGTCTTCCAGCCGTTGCATCCAGGCCAGCTTGTAATCGTACTTGGGCCCCGGGCAGGGGTTGCCATTGGGCAGGTACAGGCCGCAGACCCGCAGCGGCACCGGGCCCATGACCGTGGCCTCGATCCAGCGTGCCTGGGTGTCCTCATCGTCACCCGGCAATCCGCGACGGACATCCTCGAGCGGCAGTTTCGACAGGATCGCCACCCCGTTGAAGCTTTTCTGGCCATGGGTTTCGACCTGGTATCCGCGCTCTTCGAAGATCTCGCGCGGAAAGGCTTCGTCTACCGACTTGATTTCCTGCAACAGCACGACATCGGGGGCAGCCTCGTCCAGCCACTGTGGCAGGGCGGCGATGCGCGCCTTGATCCCGTTGATGTTGAAAGTCACAATTTTCATTTCGTTCCCCCGATCGCACCGGCCGAGTATTCCCCAATGCCCGCCCGGCGACAAGGGCGGAAACGGCGGTGTGAAGGCGGCGGCGCCCCGGTTTCGTTGCCGCGCCACGGCGCGTTCCAGCCGGGTCCCCGTGCAGGAGAATCGGTGTCCGATTCGGCCTGTTGCGATTCGATGAACGCCTTTCGGGGCCGGCGTCTGCTCGGCCGGAAAATGTCAAGAATCGGGCAAAAATGCGGCGAAAATGCGGCGCCGATTCCGGCAAATCGAGACCTCTGAAAAGGTCAGTAAATCAATATTCTAGAGACTTTTGTTAAATCAGCGCGTAGCGCTGAAAACAGCAAAAACGGGAAAAATCATTTTGAAAAACGCGCAGTGCGTGCAAGCGTGAAAGGGCTCAAAACTTCAACGAAACGACACCCCGGAGGGTTCCCAATGCTCGCTAAAAAATCTGCTGAAATGGTTAATCACACCGCTGCACACAGCCCGGAGGTCAGCCTCCACGACGGTCTGCACACCGAGCTGTTCACCTCGGGCCTGGCGCCTCAGACCGCCCATGACAGGATGGCGGGGGACGGTGCCGAAATGTTCACCTCGGGTCTGGTCCAAATGTACACATCGGGACTTGCGCCGCGCAATGCCGCCGACACGGTCTCGGGCGAGGGGGTCGAGATGTTCACCTCGGGGCTCGCCGCTTCGGGCGCTTCGGCGGATGCCGGCGAGGCCACCGAGATGTTCACCTCGGGCCTGGTGCAGATGTTCACCTCGGGCCTGGCGCCCACCGCTTCGGCCGAAAGCGTCGCGGGCGAGGGGCTGGAGCTGTTCACCTCGGGTCTGGCTGCCTCGGGCGCCTCGGCCGATGCCGGCGAGGGTGCCG
>NZ_JBFJVE010000230.1:0-3979 GCF_041624275.1 Shimia sp. | reverse complement strand
TCTTCCACCCGCGCGCGGGCCCGCCACAGCTCCAGATCGAAGGCCCCCAGGGGCGAGCCGCGATAGCCCGAGACGAATCCCGCCGTGGTCAGCCCCGCCGCCCGGTCGCGCCGCGCCTGGTCCAGCATGATCCGCACCAGCGCCTGGGTGCCGGTCAGGAACACCCGCCCGGTCTCGCGCGCGTATCGGTCTTCGAGCTGATAGGTGGAAAATTCGGGGGAAAGATCAGTCATCTCGCGGGCTCCTGCTGGCGTGGCTCCAGTCTAGCCGCAAGCCGGTGAAGAATTTGACCCCATTTCGCTGGTTTTCGCCGGAATTTCGGATATTCTATCCGCATAGCCCCGGAAATTCGAAAACACCCGCCATGGAATTCGACGATCGCGACCGGAAAATCCTTGCCCTGCTGCAATCCGACTGCCGGATTTCCAACGCCGATCTGGCGGACCGGGTCGGCATGTCGGCCTCGGCCTGCTGGCGCCGGGTGCGCGCCTTCGAAGAGGCCGGCATCATCGAACGCTATGGCGCGGTGCTCAATCCCGAACGGCTGGGGCTCGAGTTCGAGGCCATCGTGCTGATCCAGCTGACCCGCCACGACCCCGACAAGCTGAGCGAACTGGTGCGGGTGATCGGACAGCGCCCCGAGGTCCTGTCATGCTATGCCACCACCGGCCAGTCCGACTATCACATGCATGTGCTGTTCCCCGATATCGCCACCTACAACAGCTTCCTCGAAACCGTGCTGTTCCGCATGCCCGCCGTGGCCAGCGCCCAGACCAATGTGGTGTTGCGCAAGATCAAACGCACCGAAGTGATTTCGCCGGCTACGCCGCACGACAGGGCGCTGGGTTGATCCTCTGGCCATTCAGTAAGCCCATTGCGCCGCCAATAGCGCGAGACAGTCTTCAACGGCCAAGCCTCTCAGGGGCACGCCCCGCGCAACCGCCTTGTCGCCACAACCGCCCCCCACAAGCGGTTACAGAAGCGCGCGCTGCATAAAATAGACCCGCTCGCGCCAGTCGTCCGGAAACCCCGCGGGGTGCGGCATGTGCGAGAACCCGACACTTTCGTACATTGCCTTTGCATGTGTCAGGAATGCTGCCGACGAAAAAAACACCTTTCGATAGCCGTCGGCGATCATCTGTTCGAACATATGCTCGAGCATCCTGCGCCCGAGCCCATGTCCGCGACCGTTTTCGCGCACGAACATCCGCTTGAATTCCGCGACCCCGGCGTCCGCCTCATGATACATCACGCACCCTGCCGCCTGCCCGTCCACCAGCCCGAGGATAATGCCACCACCTGGCCGACCGTGCAGCTCAGGCAGGTCCGCCAGGGTTTTCTGAAAACTCTCAGGATTCATCGGATGATCCTTTCCCGCGGGCCAATCCTCAGGATAGTGACGCCAATGCCAGTCGAGCCAGTCGCGACACAATGCCCGAGCGATTTCGAAATCGGCAGCTTTTTCTGCCATGTATATGGAAACAACAGCCATGCGCCCCCCCGCGATCTGCCCCATTCAACGCCTTGAGGCTGAACGAACCGCGGCTTCATCCTAGCAGAAAAGAGAGCTTTCCCCAAAAACAGCCTGGCTGTTTGCGATGCTCGGCAGCTCCGAAAACAGAATAGGCCCTAGGGATTTCTGCAAAACCGGCTATTTCATCAGGCTTTTGTCACCTTGGAACGCGGCATCGCCAGGGTGAGCGACCACGCCCACCCCCCTTTCTCTTGCCCGAAGTATCCCGGGGGAATCGCGGCCTGCCGCGATGGGGGCAGCGCCCCCCGATCCCCCAGGACGTCAGACAAAACTGACATGTTTGTTGAACGGCATCTCGCGGATGCGCTTGCCGGTGGCGGCAAAGATCGCATTGCCCAGCGCCGGCGCGGCCGGCGGCACCGGCGGCTCGCCGATGTCGCGAATCCGGGCGCCATTTTCAAGCCCGCGCACCACGATCTCGGGGCATTGAGAAAGCCGCATGCCTTCATAGCTGTCAAAGTTGCTCTGCTCGGCCATGCCGTCGGCATAGGTGATCTCGCAGTTGATGGCATGGCCAAGGCCGAACACCACCCCGCCCTGCACCAGGTTCTCGAAATTGACCGGGTCGACCACGGTGCCGACATCCGCCGCCACCCAGACCTTGTCGATGCGTATGCCCTCCGGGGTGTTGGTGACTTCCACCACCTCGGCCACCGGCACGCCGAAGCTTTCGACAAAGGCCACGCCGCGGCCCCTGTTCGGCGCCAGCGCGCCGCCCCATGAGGACATCTCGGCCACCGTTTCCAGAACCTTGCGGCTGACATCGTGATCCATCAGCCGGATGCGTTCCAGCATCGGATCGGCCCCGGCGGCATGGATCAGCTCGTCGAGCGCGGTGTCAAAGAAGAAGCCGTTGGCCGAGGCCCCGACCGAGCGCCAGGACGAGACCGGCGCCAGTTCCGGCAGCCGATAGGCGCGCATGCGGAAACCCGGCAGCCGATAGGGGTTGTTCCAGGCCCCGGCGGCGATCTGGCTGTCCGGGCCCGGCACCGGGATCCCGGCCCGGCCCATCTGCGAGCCCATCACCGAGGGCATCGCCACCTGCAGGTCCAGCGCCGCGACCCTGCCGTCCTGCACCGCCCCCCTTGCCCGCGCCATTCCCGGCGGGCGCAGGAAATCCTGGGCAAAATCCTCTTCGCGGGTATAGGTCAGCTTGACCGGCGTGCCGCGCATGCGGTTGGCGATCTCGGCCGCCTGCTTGACGAATTCGAACTCCAGACGATGCCCGAAACTGCCGCCGATGAACTGGTTGACGAAGGTGACCTGATCGGCGTCATGCCCGGTCACCCCTGCCACCTGCTGCTGCAAGAGGCGCGGCATCTGGTGGCCGCACCAGACCGTCACCCCCGCGTCGGTGACCAGCACCGTGGCATTGAGCGGCTCGAGCGGCGCATGCGCCAGATAGGGCGCGCGGTATTCCGCCTCGAGGGCGGCGCCCGACGCCAAGGCCGCCTCGACCTCGCCCTCGTCACGCCATGTGCTGTCCAGACGCGCCTCGGTGAAGGACGCGGCCAGCGCCTGCCAGTGCTGATCCTGCCCGGCGGGATAGGGCGCCTCGGCCCAGTCCACCTCGATGGCCTCGACGGCCCGGAAGGCACGCCAGCTGTTGTCGGCCACCACGGCAACGCCGTTGGTCACCTCGAAGACCGCTTGCACCCCGCGCATGCCCTTCAGCGCCGAGGCATCATAGCCGGTGACTCCGGCCCGGCGCGGGCTGACCCGGATCGCGGCATGCAGCGCCCCCTCGATCTCGAGGTCGATGCCATAGGTCTGGGTGCCGGTGCATTTCGCCACCATGTCGAGCCGCTGCATCGGCTGACCGATCAGCCGCCACTGGCCGGGATCGCGCAGGGTCACGTCCCGCACCGGATCCAGCGTCGCCGCCAGCGGCGCCAGTTCCTGATAGCTGAGGCGCGCGCCATCGGGCAGGATCACATGGCCGGCCTCGGTCTTCAGCGCCGTGGTATTGATGCCGCTCTTCTGCGCAGCGGCCGCTTTCAGCGTCTCGCGCGCCACCGCGCCGGCTTCGCGCAGCTTGTCGAAACTGTCGGGCATGGCGGTCGACCCGCCGGTGCCCTGAAGGCCGATCAGCTTCATCATGCTGCCCATCACGCCGCGCGTGGTCTCGGCCGCGAAGCCGGTGTCGGTGGCCATGAAGGGCACGCCCTCATCGGCCATCGCCCGGTTCCAATAGGCCTTGTCGGGGCGGCCGAAACTGACCTCGAACTGGCCCGGCTCGAGGTCCATCTCCTCGGCGATCAGCACCGCTTGGGCATGGGCCACCCCCTGCCCCTTGTCGGCATGGGGCGCGATCAGCGTAATCCTGTCAGCGTCGATCACCACCCATGGATTGAAGGTCGCCGCACCCTCGGCAAGCCCCTGTTCCAGCGGATTGCCATAGGGCGTCTTGACCCTGTAGACCCCGAAGGCGACGCCGCCGAGCAC
>NZ_JBFJVE010000229.1:0-4108 GCF_041624275.1 Shimia sp. | reverse complement strand
GGCGGTGCGCGGGGGCAGGGCGGGGCTGGGGTGGTCCGGCGCGCGCGGAGGGGGTGCGGTCAGATCGACAGGCGATGCGACTGGGCGCCGCGTTCACGATAGGGGGTGGTGTCGTAATGGGCGCGGTAGCATTTTGAGAAATGCGAAGGGCTTGCGAAACCGCAGGCCAGCGCCACGTTGATCACGCTCATGTCGGTCTGCATCAAGAGGTTGCGCGCCTTCTGCAAGCGCAGTTCCATGTAGTAACGCTTGGGAGAGCGGTTGAGATAGCGCCGGAACAGCCGCTCGAGCTGGCGGGTCGACATGCCGACGTCGCTGGCCAGAATCGAGGGGCTGATCGGCTCTTCGATATTGGCCTCCATCATCTGGATCACCTGGCTCAGCTTGGGGTGGCGCACGCCGATGCGGGTCGGCACCGACAGGCGCTGGGTGTCCTGGTCGGTGCGAATCGACGAATAGATCAGCTGGTCGGCCACCCAGTTGGCGAGGTCTTCGCCGTGATCGTCGGCGATGACCTGAAGGAAAAGGTCGATCGACGAGGTGCCGCCGGCGGTGGTCATCCGCGGGCCGTCGATCGAGAACACCGACTTGCTGAGCCTGACCTCGGGAAAATCCTCGGAGAAACTGTCCTGGTTTTCCCAGTGGATGGTCGCCTTCTTGCCGTTGAGCAGCCCGGCCTTGGCCAGCGCATAGGCGGCGGTGCAAAGGCCGGCGACCCGCACCCCCTTGCGCGCCTCGCGGCGCAGCCAGTTGAGAAGCTTCTTGCTGGTCGCGGCCTGGATGTCGATGCCGCCGCACAGCACCACCGTGTCGTCGCGATGCAGCTCGATCAGATCGTCGTCGAGCTTGAAAACCGTGTCGGTGGAACAGACCATCGTATCGCCGCCCTCGCCGATCACCTGCCATTGATAGGCCGGTTTGGGAAACTGGCGGTTGGCGATCCGCAGGCAATCAAGCGCCGAGGCGAAGGAGAGCAGCGAAAACTTGTCAAGCAAAACAAAGACAAAGCGGCGCGGAGTGTCCGGCCGGGGCATTTGCTTGCCAGACTGTTTCAACTGCGACATGAGCGTATTCCTGTAACATGCGATGCGCCGGGCATCATGCGTTTGAACCTTAGCGCCTTTGACCGGCAACAGGTCAAGGCCCGTAATTCAGAACTGGCCCTCGCTCAAGAGCTTTTGTATAGAGAAACCCTGAACTTATTTGACCGGAGAGAGACAATGGCAGAATGGCTGAAATCTGGCTGGCGCAGCAAACCGCGTATCCAGATGCCTGACTATACGGACGAGGACGCGCTGAAGGCCGTGGAGGCCCAGCTGTCGACCTATCCGCCGCTGGTCTTCGCCGGCGAGGCCCGCAGTCTCAAGGAAAAACTCGGGGCCGCCGCGCGCGGCGAGGCCTTCTTGTTGCAGGGGGGCGACTGCGCCGAGAGCTTCGAGCAGTTCTCGGCCGACGCGATCCGCGACACCTTCAAGGTGATGTTGCAGATGGCCATGGTGCTGACCTATGGCGCCAAGGTGCCGGTGGTCAAGGTCGGCCGCATGGCCGGCCAGTTCGCCAAGCCGCGCTCGGCCCCGACCGAGGTCGTCGACGGCGTCGAGCTGCCGAGCTATCGCGGCGACATCATCAACGAGCTGCCCTTCACTGCCGAGGCCCGGGTGCCGGACGCCCGCAAGATGCTGCAGGCCTATACCCAGGCGGCGGCGACGCTGAATCTGCTGCGGGCGTTTTCCACCGGCGGCTATGCCGACGTGCACCAGGTTCACGCCTGGACGCTGGGCTTTACCGAAAGTGAAAAGGCCGCCAAATACCGCGATATGGCCAACCGGATCTCGGACGCGCTGGAATTCATGAATTCCGCCGGCGTCAATTCGGTGACCTCGGCGGCGCTGCGCACGGTCGATTTCTACACCAGCCACGAAAGCCTGCTGCTGGAATACGAAGAGGCGCTGACGCGGCTTGATTCCACCTCGGGCAACTGGCTGGCGGGCTCGGGCCACATGCTGTGGATCGGCGACCGCACGCGCCAGCCCGACGGCGCCCATGTCGAGTATCTGAGCGGGGTGCAGAACCCGATCGGTCTGAAATGCGGCCCCACCACCACCGCCGAAGACCTCAAGCAGCTGCTCGAGAAGCTCAACCCCAAGAACGAAGAGGGCCGGCTGACGCTGATCGCCCGCTTCGGGGCCGGATCGGTCGGCGACCACCTGCCGCGTCTTATCAAGACGGTGCGCGAAGAGGGCGCCAACGTGCTGTGGACCTGTGACCCGATGCATGGCAACACCATCAAGTCGGCGACCGGCTACAAGACCCGGCCCTTCGACTCGGTGCTGCGCGAAGTGCGCGAGTTCTTCGCCATCCACAAATCCGAGGGCACGGTTCCGGGCGGGGTGCATTTCGAGATGACCGGCCAGGATGTCACCGAATGCACCGGCGGCGTGCGCGCGGTCACCGAAGAGGACCTGAGCGATCGCTATCACACCGCCTGCGATCCGCGGCTCAATGCCTCGCAATCGCTGGAGCTGGCCTTCCTCGTCGCCGAGGAGCTGTCGGCGCTGCGCGAAGACCGTCAGGCCCGCGCCGGCTGAGCCGGGGCGGAGTGACCCGGGTCAGAGCGGCCCGTTATCGACCACGAGACGCAGCGGGGCACCCATCGGGCGCCCCGTTTTGCCGTGCGCCCGCACCGGCAGGGCGCGTTTTGGGGTCTCGGCCACCAGCCGCAGAGCGCCCGGCGCCGGGCCCAGGGCCGGCAAGGGGCGCCGCCCCGTGGGCAGGGGATAGCGGCGGCGGCGGGCCGAGGCGCCACCGCTCAGAGAGCGCAGGAAGCTGCTGGTGAGGGTGAAGCCGATGCGCCGCCCCGGCGGCACCGGCCGGTCGGTTTCCAGCCCGCCGAACACGCCGGTGATCTCGCCGCAGGGCGAGACCAGCGGCAAGAGCAGCATCGCGGCGCCAAGTTCGGGCTGCCCGAAGCGGGCCGGGCGATGCAGCCGCAGCCGGGCCCGCGCCGGTTCGCGGAAGACGGCCTCGGCCAGATCGCGCAACGGCGGCTGCGCCGCGCGGTCGAAAACGGCGGTCAACGGCAGCCCGCGCGCGTCCAGCCCGAGAAGATCGTTGATGGCGCTGCCGGCGATGCGGAACCGCGCCACGCCGGGGGCCACCCGGTCGAGCAGGAAGGCGACCTGAAGCGCCTCGGCAAAACCGCCGGGGTCGATCTCGGAGCGCGTCGGCAGCGCCGCCCCGCCGCCGCGCAGCGAGGTCCAGTAACCTTCGATGACCGCCAGCCGGTCGCCGGGCTGCGCCCCCGGGCGCCGTTTGCGACCGTCGCGGTCCCTGATCCTGTCATCCGATGCCGACATCTCTTCAACCTTTCGCTTTCCGCGCCCGTTTTCTGCCCGGTCCGCTGCCCGGTCCTCTGCCCGGTCCGCTGCCCGCCACAACAGGGTTTCACATTTTGCACGAATGCCGTGAAAATTGTCGGCAACTGGTTAACCGGGATCGCCCCGCCGCCCCCTGTGCGCTTGCGCCGATGGCGGGAAAAGCGCTAGGTGTCGGCCAGAGGATCGGGCAAGGAGACGGGCGTGCTGCATTCGATGACGGGATTTGCCGCGCTGAAGGGCGCGGCGCATGGCCATAGCTGGGGCTGGGATCTGCGCAGCGTCAACGCCAAGGGGCTGGATCTGCGGCTGCGGGTGCCGGACTGGATCGACGGGCTGGAACCGGCGCTGCGGGCCGGGCTGGGCAAGGCGCTGGCGCGCGGCTCGGTGACGCTGGCGCTGCGCGTGCAGCGCGACGACGAGGCGCCGCAGCAGGCGCTGAACCCGGTCCAGCTGGCGACGGTGCTCGAGGCGATGGCCGCCGTCGAGGCCGAGGCCATGGAACGCGGCCTGGCGCTGGCGCCGTCGACGGCCGGCGACGTGCTGGCGCTGAAGGGGGTGATGGAGGCCGGCAGCCTGCAGGCCGACACCAAGGCATTGCGCACGGCGCTTCTGGCCGATCTGCCGGCGCTGATCGACAGTTTCAACGAGATGCGGCGCAACGAGGGCGAGGCGCTGGACGGGGTGCTGAAAGAGCAGCTGGCCACCGTGGCGGCGCTGACCGACAGGGCCGC
>NZ_JBFJVE010000228.1:0-4121 GCF_041624275.1 Shimia sp. | reverse complement strand
GACATCTACCGCCCCAATCTCGACTGGCTGGCCGGCCCCTGGGAGGGGACCAGCGTGGCCCGCCGCTTCACCGATGCCCAGGGCCGCCGCTTTCATGTGATCGAGCATGACACCGCCTATGACCCCGAGACCAGGGTCCTGTCGGGCTCCTGGACCCTGCATGACAGCGCCACCGGCGAAGCCCTGCCGCTGGCGCCGATCGTCCAGCGGGTGCGGCAGTATTTCCCGCAGGACGTGGCGCGGCTGCTGGCCGGGGCCGGGCTGGAGATCGCCGAGAGCTATGGCGATCTGCAGAAGGGGCCGGCGGGCGCGGACAGCAAGCTGCAGGTCCATGTCTGCCGCCGTGCCGGGCCCGAAAGCCGACCCTGAAACCGGCAGGCGCTGACGGGCGCTGATCCGGGGCGGCGGCGTCAGTTGGCGAGGAAGAACTCGGCGATATAGGAGGTGGCGTCGAAATAGGGCGAGACGTAGATGCCGCGTTTCTTGTGCCGCTTGGAGGAATCGCCGCCGGGCCAGGCATGGCCGCCGTCGTCGACCAGGCAATATTGCACCGTGTCGTCGCCGGAACAGCGCGAGGCCCGGCAGGTGGTGTCCGGGGCGACGCGGCTGACGCTCTCTTCGGCGGCGCAGCTCTCGGCCTGGCGGAACTTCTGGATGCCCTCGAAGGCACTGGGCCAGTAGGAGCCCTTGGCGGTATAGGCGCCGCGGCCGCCGTGGAAGGGCACGTTCTGGTCGTTCTCGCCATGGATATGCAGCAGGCTGGTATCGTCGAACCGCGGGCAGGCGGGGGCCGACAGGGTGCCCGCCACCACCGCGATGGCGGCAAGGCGCTCGGGCATGTTGCAGGCCGCCCAATAGGCCATCATGCCGCCCTTGGAGACTCCCATGGCATAGACCTTGGCCGGGTCGATGCGGCCGCTGGCGGTGAGCTCGTCGAGCAGCGCGGTGACGAAGCCGAGATCGTCGATGCGGTTCACCTCGGCATAGCCCGCCGGCGGGTTGCCGCCGGCATTCCAGGTGTTCTTGATGCCCTGGGGCAGGGCGACGACGAAACCGTAGCGGTCGGCCATGCGCTGGATCTCGACCCCCTCGGAGAAGCGCCGGACGTTCTGGCCGCCGCCGTGGAAGGCGATCACCAGCCCGGCCGGGGCCTTGCGCGCCTGTCGCGGCACGTAGAGCTGGTAGCTGCGCTTGCGGCCGCCGGCGCTGAGGGTGCGTTCGCTGAGGCCGATCGAGAAGGCGGCCGCGGCGGGCTGGATGCGGTCCTGGGTGGCCTGGGTGGCCTGGGCCTTTTGCCCGCCGCCGCCGAGAGCTCCGACGGTTCCCATGCAGCTCGAGGCGGTGAAGCCGACCCCAAGCATGGCGATTGCACCGAGTAGAAATCTGGGTAGCTTCATCACAGGCTCCTGTCCGCTCTCTGGTCTGCCCTAGGATTTTCCCCGATGTTGCCCCCCCGGCGGCCGGTTGTCCAATGACAATCGCCCGCGGCGGCAAAAGCCGCGCCGATCCGCCGGTGCCCGCATGCGTGTTGTCACCTGCCGGCGGCGATGCTATCCCTTGGCCGAAGCCGCCGGATCGCCGGCAGGCGCGATTTTACCCGGCAGGCGCGACAGCGCGACCGGGGTGTTTTGCATGATTTGCGAATTTGAATGACGGTTTTTCCTGAACGACATGATGAGGACATGATGAGGACGACACCATGACCCTGCCTTCCTCCTTTCCGCCGCCGGTCTTCATCACCACCTGCATGCGCTCCTATTCCTCGCTGGTCTGCGGCATGCTGGGCCAGCACCCCGAGCTTTACGGGCTGCCCGAGGTCAACCTGTCGACCGCGGAAAATCTCGGCGGGCTGCTGAACATGTTCCGCCGCATCCGCCCGGCCAGCCTGCACGGGCTGCTGCGCACCATTGCCGAGCTGGAATTCGGCGGCCAGACCGATGCCACCGTGGCCGAGGCCGACCGCTGGCTCGAGGCCCGGCGCGACTGGTCGACGGCGGCGCTGTTCCGCCATATCGCGGCCCGGGCGGCGCCGCGGGCGATCGTCGAGAAAAGCCCGACCTCGGTCGCCTTCCCGCGCCATCTTCAGCGCCTGCACGCGGCCTTTCCCGAGGCCCGCTTCCTGCATCTGACCCGCCATCCGCGCCCGACCTGCAAGTCGATCCATGCGCTGATCGCGGCCACCGATGCCAAGAAGGGCGGCAACCGCGCCGACCAGGTCAACCCCGAGCGGCTGTGGAACCGGATGAACGCCAATGCCTTTGCCTTCCTCAAGGATCTGCCGATCGGCCAGGGCATGCATATCCGCGGCGAGGACCTGCTGTCGGATCCGGATTTCTACCTGCGCCAGATCTGCAACTGGCTGGGCATTCGCGACGATGCCGAGGCGATCGCCGCGATGATGCATCCCGAACGTTCGGCCTTTGCCCGTTTCGGCCCCGACTCGGCGCGGTTCGGCAATGATCCGAACTATCTCGAGAACCCCGAGTTCCGGCCGCGCCCGATCCCCGAGGCGGCGCTGGCGGGGCCGCAGGAATGGATGCCGGGCGCCCCGGTCGGCTTTGGCGCCGAGACCCGCGACCTGGCCAGCCGCCTGGGCTATACATGAGCGCCGGCGCCCCCCTGAGGCGGGAAGATTTCCGCTGCATCGCCAGCGGGGGGTTCGGCGACCGCACCACGCGCATCGCCCAGGCCATGGCCTGGTTCGACGGCGCGCTCTATGTCGGCACCGGCGGGCGCTCGCTCAACCCGCTGGGGCTGTCGGATGCGGCGATGGCGCAGATGGGCCCCTTTGCCCGGCTGGCGCTGGCCAGCGCCGAGGCGCCCAGGGGGGCCTCGGTCTGGCGCTACGCGCTGGCCGAGGGCCGCTGGAGCCGGGTGTTCGAGACCCCGAGCGTCGACTATGACAGCGGCCCCGGCCCGCGCGACCGCAACGTGCGCGCCACCCTGGTCAGGACCGAGGCGGACGGGCGGCCGGCGCTCTATTTCGGGGTCTCGGCGATGAAGGGCAGGGTGCGGTTCATCCGCACCCTTGATGGCATCAGCTTCGAGGAAGGGCCGCATTCCGGCCTCGGCCTGCCCGAGGGCGCCGATGTGCCCTCGATCCGCTCGCTGGTGGCGGCCGATGGCTGGGTCTATACCTCGCCGGTGGGCATGATCGAGGGCCGCGGCATGCTGGACGACAACATGTCGGCCTATCCGATGCTGTTCCGGGCCTCGCATCCCTTTGCCGAGGACTGGCAGCCGGTCAGCGCGCCGGGCTTCGGCGATGGCGACAATCTCTCGGTCAACGAGATCGCGGTGCTCGGCGACCACCTCTATGCCGGCACGCTGAACATCCGCAGCGGCGCCCAGCTCTGGCGCTGCCCGCTCGACGACATGCGCCCCGAGCGCTGGCAGCCGGTGTTCCGCGACGGCGCCGGGCTCGGGCCCTCGGCCTCGATCGTCTCGGCGCTCTGCACCTTCGGCGATCACCTTTATGTGGCCACCGGGCTGCAACGGCAGGGCAAGGAGGGCATGGACCGCTACGGGCCGATCTCGGGCGAGCTGCTGCGGGTCGATGCGGCCGGCGACTGGCAGCTGGTCTGCGGCCAGAACCGGGTCACGCAAGAGGGCTGGAAACCGCCGCTCTCGGGGCTTGGCGGCGCCTTTGGCATCGCCACCGCCCGCGGCATCTGGCATCTCGCCGAACAGGCCGGCTGGCTCTATGCCGCCGGCGGCGACTGGCGGCTGTTCGAGAGCTACCTGCCGCCGCCCTCCTCGCGGCTGCCCGAGGCGGCGGTGGCCGCGATCGCGCGCCGCCACGCGGCCTATGAGGGCGGCTTTCCGCTGTGGCGCAGCCGCGACGGCATCGACTGGCAGCTGGTCACCGGCGACGGGTTCGAAGCCAATCCCGAGACCGGCGGCGCGCGCTTCCTGCAGCCCTCGCCGGCGGGGCTGTTCCTGGGCACCGCCTCGAGCGGCAAGAGCGCGGAATTCGGCGGCGTTCAGGTCTGGTGGGGAGCCCGAGATGAGCCAGCATAGTGCCGGTAAACAGAACGCCGCCGCGCCCCCGGCGCCGATTTTCGTGCTGGCCCCGCCGCTGGGGCTGGGGGGGCATCTTGCCGCCTGTCTCGGCCGCCATG
>NZ_JBFJVE010000227.1:0-4165 GCF_041624275.1 Shimia sp. | reverse complement strand
GGGCTCGATCCATGGCGCGTTTTTCGGCGCCATCGTGATCGGCTTTCTGCCGCAGTTCCTGTCGATCGCCAAGGAATGGGTCGGTGGGCTGTTCGGCGGCGGAACGATTTCGGTTCCGGGGCTGGAATTCGGCGTTTTCGGCATGATCCTGATCGGCTTCATCCTGTTCGAACCGATGGGCATCTACGGGCGCTGGTTCAAGATCCGCACCTTTTTCGAGCTGTTCCCCTTCTATCGCAAGGACATGTTCAAGCGGCAGAAATCCTATCTGAAAACGGAGCGTCTGAGATGAGCCTTCTGGAACTCAAGGACACCACGCTCAAGTTCGGCGGGCTGACGGCGGTCGACAACCTGTCGTTCTCGGTCGAAAAGGGCGAGGTCTTTGCCATCGTCGGACCCAACGGCGCCGGCAAGTCGACGGTCTTCAACCTGATCTCGCGCTTCTATGACCCCTATGCCGGCTCGATCACCTTCGACGGGCATGATCTGTTGAAGTCGAAAGCCAGCGAGGTCGCCGGTTTCGGCGTCGCGCGCACCTTCCAGAACATCGAGCTCTTCGATCAGGCGACGGTGCTGGAAAACCTGCTGGTCGGGCGGCATCGGCATCGCAAAACCAATCTGGTCAGCGAATTGTTCTTCACCCCGTCGGTGCGCAAGCAGGAATTGCAGAACCGGCAGTTTGTTGAAGAGATCATCGATTATCTCGACCTTCAGGCCTATCGCGAAAAACGCATCGCCGGGCTGCCCTATGGGGTGCGCAAGGTGGTGGAAATGGCGCGGGCGCTGGCCACCGACCCCAAGCTGCTGCTGCTGGACGAACCGGCCTCGGGCCTGTCGGTCGAAGAGACCACCGACATGCGCTGGTGGATCGACGATATCCGCCGCCAGATGGGCATCACCGTGTTGATGGTCGAACATGACATGGGGCTGGTCTCGGGGGTTTCCGACCGGGTGCTGGCCATGGCCGACGGGGCGCGGCTGGCGCTGGGCAGCCCGTCCGAAGTGCAATCCGATCCGGCGGTGATCGAAGCCTATCTGGGGCATGTGGCATGAGCGAAGCAATTCTGAAAATCCGTAATATCGAGAGCTTTTACGGACCGATCATGGCCATTCGCGGCGTGTCGCTGGATGTGCACGCGGGGCGTATCGTGTCGATCCTCGGCGCCAATGGCGCCGGCAAGACCACCTTGATGAAAACCGTGTCCGGGGTGATGGACCCGGAGAAGGGCCAGATCCTGTTCGAGGGCCGCGAGATCCAGGGCCGCGAGCCGCATAAAGTGGTGCAGGAAGGCATCGTCCATGTGCCCGAGGGGCGCGAGGTGTTTCCGCTGCTGACCGTCGACGAGAACCTGTCGCTGGGCGCCTATACCCGCAAGGACGCCAAGGGCATCGCCGCCGACCGCGAGATGGTCTTCGACTATTTTCCGATCCTGAAGGAGCGCCGCAATCAGGAGGCCGGCACCCTGTCGGGCGGACAGCAGCAGATGCTGGCGATCGGGCGCGGGCTGATGGGACGGCCCAAGGTGATGCTGCTCGACGAGCCGTCGCTGGGCCTGTCGCCGCTGCTGGTCAAGGAGATCTTCACCATCCTCAAGCGGCTCAACGAAGAGCAGAACATGACCATGATGCTGGTCGAACAGAACGCCAGCGCGGCGCTGGAACTGGCCCATGACGGCTATGTGATGGAGGTCGGCCGCATCGTGATGGACGGCACGGCCGAGGAACTGATGGCCTCGGAGGACATCCAGAATTTCTATCTGGGTGTGCAGGAAGACGGTGCGCGCGAAGAGCGCCGCTGGAAACGCAAGAAGACCTGGAGGTAGCCGGGATGAACATGCAAACCCCTGTGAAGACCGCGGTTATCAACGGTGTCACCTATAATGCCGAGGCCGGCCAGCGGCCGGTTCAGGTCGATGGCTGCACCACGATCCCGGCCCTGTTCCGCCAGCGCTGCGGTGCGCTCGGCACCCGCACCGTGCACCGCGAGAAGGATCTCGGGATCTGGAAATCCTACAGCTGGGAGGATTACTGGACCCGCGCCAAATGGATCGGCATGGGGCTGCGCAAACTGGGCCTGAAGCGCGGCGAAGTGGTGTCGATCCTGTCCGAGGACCGCAAGGAATGGGCCTATTTCGACATGGGCATCCAATGCGTCGGCGGCATCGCCTCGGGGGTCTATACCACCGACAGCGCCGCCCAGCTGACCTATCTGGTCAAGGACAGCGACAGCCGGTTCCTGATCGTCGAGAACGAGGAACAGCTGGACAAGTTCCTGACCCATGAAGACGAGATGCCGGGGCTGCTCAAGGTCATCATCCTCGAGGACGAGGGGCTGCATGATCTCGACCATCCGCGCTGCATGATGATCGACGCGCTCTACGAGATCGGCCAGGCGGCGGATGCCGAGGCGCCGGGCGTCTTCGAGGCCGAGATCGAGAAGGCACAGCCCCAGGACACGGCGCTGCTGATCTATACTTCGGGCACCACCGGCATGCCCAAGGGGGCGATGCTGGCCAACGAGAACATCATGGCCGCGATCGAGGCCGGCGCGCGCCGCCTGCAATGTCTGGAAAGCGACAACCAGCTCTGTTTCCTGCCGCTGTGCCACATTCTGGAACGCGACGTGTCGATCTATTTCCCGCTGGCGGCCAAATGTGTGGTGAATTTCGCGGAAAGCCCGCAAACCGTGTTCAACAACCTGCAGGAGGTTTCTCCCAACACCTTCACGGCGGTGCCACGGGTCTGGGAAAAGATCTATTCGCAGGTGCTGATCCTGGTGCAGGAGGCGACGCCCGCCGGGCGCGCCGCCTATGCCATGGCGATGAAGGCCGGGGCGAAACGGGCCGAATACCTGCTGGCAGGCAAGCCGGTGCCGGCCGGCGTGGCGGCGCGGTTCTGGCTCTGGGACCGGCTGGTGCTGCGCAACCTGCGGCGCATGCTGGGGTTCGACAAGATGCGGCGCGGCGGCACCGGGGCGGCGCCGATCTCGCCGGAACTGCTGAAATGGTACTGGTCGATCGGGGTGCCGCTGGTCGAGGGCTATGGCATGACCGAAACCGCCGGTCTGGCGACCATGAACACCCGCCACGAGAACAGCCTTGGCACCATCGGCAGACCCATCCCCGGCTATGACATCCGCATCGCCGAGGATGGTGAGATCCAGACCAAGGGGCTCAACAATTTTCAGGGCTACTGGCGCAACAATGAAAAGACCGCCGAGACCTTTACCGATGACGGCTGGCTGCGCACCGGCGATGTGGGGCGTATCGACGACAATGGCTATGTGACCATCACCGGCCGCCTCAAGGACATCATCATCACCGCCGGCGGCAAGAACATCACCCCGGCCGAGATCGAGAGCCGGCTGAAGTTCTCGCATTACATCTCGGATGCGGTGATCATCGGCGACCGGCGCAAGTATCTCACCGCGCTGATTATGATTGATCAGGAGAATGTCGAGAAATACGCTCAGGACCTGAAGGTGCCGTTCTCGAACTTCGCCTCGCTCTGCGCCGCCAAGGAGGTCAAGGCGCTGATCGGCGCCGAAGTGCAGGCGGTGAACAAGGAATTCGCGCGGGTCGAACAGATCAAGGATTTCCGGCTGATCGACGTTCTGCTCACCGCCGAAGACGAAGAATTGACCGCGACGATGAAGCTCAAACGCTCTTATGTCGAGAAGCGCCACGCGCATCTGATCGAGGACATGTACTAGGACGCGGGTTTTCTGAAGAGACGTAAATGACGATTACCAAAGGGAGGAAAACAATGAAAACATTGGTAAAAAATCTGGCGCTGGCGGCGGGGTTGACCGCTGCGGCGACCATGGCCTCGGCCGAGGCGCAGGGGGTCTCTGACAGCGAGGTGCTGATCGGTTCGGTCAATGACCTGTCCGGCGTCTTCGCCGCGGTCGGGGTGCCCGCGACCAAGGGGGCGAACCTCTATTTCGACAAGGTCAATGCCGCCGGTGGCGTGCATGGGCGCACCATCCGCTTCATCACCGAGGATCACGGCTATCAGATGCCGCGCGCGATGCAGGGCTATAACAAGCTGCTGAACCGCGACAAGGTCTTTGCCATGATGCAGAGCCTCGGCACGCCGATGAACATGGCGGGCTTCAAGCTGTTGGATCCCAAGGGCATTCCCAACGTGGCGCCGCTGACCGCCG
>NZ_JBFJVE010000226.1:0-4178 GCF_041624275.1 Shimia sp. | reverse complement strand
GATGTAATATTCGCGGGTGACGTCGAAGCCGACGAAATCCAGAAGGCTGGCCAGCGCATCGCCGAAGACCGCGCCCCGGGTGTGGCCGACGTGCAGCGGGCCGGTCGGGTTGGCCGAGACATATTCCACGTTGACGCGCTTGCCGCGCCCCATGGTCGAACGTCCGAAATCGGCGCCGCTTTCCAGCGCCGCCTTCACCAGACCCTGCCAGAGCTGTGGCGCCAGCCTCAGGTTGAGAAAGCCGGGCCCCGCCACTTCGGCGCTGGTGATCCGCCCGTCCTCGGCAAGTTTGCTGGCGAGAGACTCCGCGATGTCACGCGGTTTCATCTTGGCTGGCTTGGCCAGAACCATGGCGGCATTGGTCGCCATATCGCCATGGGCGGCATCTCGGGGCGGCTCGACTGCGACATTGGCAAAGTCCAGCCCGGCAGGCAGGACGCCCTCGGTCTGCAGGGATTCCAGCGCGCCGATCACCAGCGCACGCATATCGGTAAAAAGGTTCATCAGACCGGTCCTACTTGGTTCGGGCCGGGTTTATCACCATGGGCGGTCAGGTCAACATGCGAGGCCGTCAACCGGCCCCGCCGCACAGTCTGGCGTGTTCCTGCAATGCATAGCGGTCGGTCATCCCGGCCAGGTAATCCGACACGATGCGCGCGACATGGGTCTGGTCGCGCGCGTCCGCCAGATCGGCCTGCCATTTGCGCGGCAACAGCGCGGTGTCGCTCAGGAACAGCGGAAACAGCTCCTCGACCACCTGTGTCACCTCGGCCCGCTTCACCATTACCGAGGGCGCCCGGTACATACGGGTGAACAGAAACCTGCGGATCTCTTTCAGGTCCGACCACAGCGCGGTCGAGAACTGGATAACCGGCGCGCCGTTGTTGCGCACGTCGGATGCGCTTTGCGCGCCGCTGTCGCGCAGCAGCATTCGCGAGGTGTCGATCACATCCGCCACCATGACCCCGAAGACCCGGCGCAGCGCCTCGTGGCGGCGGCGGATCGGGTCCAGCCCGGGATAGGCGCGGTCGACCTCGGCATAGGCGTCGCCGATGATCGGCAGGGCGCCGATATCCTCCTCGCTGAACAGCCCGGCGCGCAGCCCGTCGTGCAGGTCGTGATTGTTGTAGGCGATGTCGTCTGCCAGCGCCGCCACCTGCGCCTCGGCGCTGGCATAGGTGCCAAGCTCGAGGTCGTGCAGGGCGTTGTAATCGGCCAGTGCATAGGGCAGATCTCCCAGCACAGGGCCGTTGTGTTTTGCAATGCCTTCAAGGGTTTCCCAGGTGAGATTCAACCCGTCGAACTCGGCATAATGACGCTCGAGCGAGGTCACGATGCGGATCGCCTGCGCGTTGTGGTCAAAGCCGCCATAGGGCTGCATCAGCGCGTCCAGCGCATCCTCTCCGGTATGGCCGAAAGGGGTATGACCAAGATCATGCGCCAGCGCCACCGCCTCGACCAGCTCCTGGTTGAGCCCCAGCGCCCCCGAGATGGTGCGCGCCACCTGCGCCACCTCGATCGAATGGGTCAACCGGGTGCGGTAATAATCGCCCTCGTGTTCGACGAAGACCTGGGTCTTGTGTTTCAGCCGCCGGAAGGCGCTGGAATGGATGATACGGTCGCGGTCCCGCTGAAAGCAGGAGCGAAAGGTGCTTTCCTCCTCCGCGACGCGCCGTCCCCTGGCGGTCGTCGGATCCGAGGCATAGGGCGCTCTCATGTCGTCTGGTCCTTGTGGCCTGTCCCGTGGGTTTCTATATTGCATCGCGACAGGCTGCGAAACCGGCCATCGACCTTCGAACCGCCCCAATAGCCGCTGCAGGAGTGAGCGCATGCACATCCCCCCCAAAGTCACGGACCGCGCCTTTGCGCGTCTCGCCGAGATCGGCGCCGCCGATCAGGGCCAGGCGCTGCGCGTGGCGGTCGAGGGCGGCGGCTGTTCCGGCTTCCAGTACGAGATCAAGCTCGACAGCCCGGCCAGCGACGATCTGGTGCTCGAAGGACAGGGCGAAAAGGTGGTGGTCGATTCCGTGTCGCTGCCCTTCCTGTCGGACGCGACCATCGATTTCACCGAAGAGCTGATCGGCGCCCGGTTTGTCATCGACAATCCGAACGCCTCGAGCTCCTGCGGCTGCGGAACCAGTTTTTCCATGTAAGTCAGGTCATTACCTGGCAATCTTCGGGCGCCGCACGAGCCTTGCGCGCGATCCATCCAGCGGTGCAGGCTGCATCTGGTCCCAGACCAGCACCACGCCCGAAGCGATCACGATGGCGACGCCCAGCAGGATGTTGAAGGCCGGGATCTCGGCAAAGAACGCCGCCCCCAGCAGCACCATCCAGACGAATTGCAGGTTCATCAGGGGCGTCACCGCATAGGCAGCGAGATGGCGCAGCGACACCACCAGCAGCCAGCGGGCCACGAAGAGAAAACCGGCATAGGCCACGACCCAGCCGAGATCGGCCAGCGGCATCGGCCGGTAGACGAAGGGCAGCGCCAGCGCCATGACGCCGCTGAGCGCGGCATTGGGATAGAAGACCTGGGCCAGGGCATTGTCCTCGTGCCGTCCGATATAACGCGCCAGCAGCATCGAGAAGGTGCCGCAGAGACAGGCAAACAGCGCGATCACATGGCCGGTGGTGACGGCGGCCAGCCCCTCGGGAAACAGGCACAGCACGCCGACGAAACCGGCTGCAAGCGCCGCCCAGGCGGCGGGGCGCAGGAATTCGCCCAGCATCAGCCCCGAGAACAGGCCGGCAAAGATCGGCATCATGCCGATGAAGACGAAGACCTCGGCCAGGGGCAGTTCGCGAAAGGCGTAAAAGAAGGCGACCGAGCCGACCACCGTCAGCCCGGACCGCAGCGCCATCGCCCGCGGGCAGCGCGTGCGCAGCGATTGCGGAGCCCTCTTGAGCCGCGCGCAGCCCCAGCTCAGGGCCACCACGATGGCCCCGGAAAAGGCAAAGAGCTGCGGCGCGGCATAGCCGTTGGCGATGAATTTGGTGATCGCATCGGCCGAGGAAATCATCAGCGTATAGAGCACCACCAGCCCGGTGCCCAGCAGGGCGGATCGGTCGAGCCCGCTCATCCTGCCGCCCCCATCGCCGAACCGCTGCGGGCAAAGCCCTGAAAGAAGACGCCGAACCTGTCGGTGCTGTGCTCGGCCCGGCACAGCTGGCTGGCGGCACCCTCGGAAAGCCGCCCAAGGACGATCGGGCGCATCTGCTGCCAGTCGCCGCTGCGATCCTCGAGGCGGAACATGCATTCAGAGAGTTCGCGCAGCGGCCCGGCGCCGGCCTCGGGGCGGAAAAACCCGGTCGGGCCCGGCTTGACGGGCCTGGCAAAGGCATGATGGCCACAGACCGCCAGCATCCAGTTGCAGACCAGAAACTCGTGGTAATCGTCGGCGGCAGGCGCCCGGGCCCCGCTTTCGATGGCAAAGCGGCAGCTGTGGCGCATCAGCCATGTGTCCCAGATCTCGGGCACCTCGAAACCGCCATAGCGCAGGGCGATGCAGATCTCGGCCAGCAGGTCGGCATTCTGTTCGAGAAAGGCCAGCAGGCCGGCAAACTCGAGCGACAGGCGCGTGTCGCCGTCAAGCGCGGGATCGCGGCGGCCGTATTCCGACAGGTAGAAGACCGCATGGGTCAACTCATAGGCGGCCTTCTTGTTGGGCATCGAGAAAGTCGCGCTGCGCGCCATGAAGCGGCGCATCCGCTCTTCGAGCCCGCCATCCTCAGCCAGCGGGTCGACCCCACGGCGCAGCATCAGGCGGCGCGCCTCCATCCTTTGCAGATCCGACAGTTCGGCCCGGGCAAAGCCCTGTTCGGCGACCCATTCGACCAGCGCCTGCCCCTTGTCGCCCGGCATCCCCAGATCTTCGAGGTCGAGACAGATCGACAGCAGGAAACGGTAGTATTGCGGGAAGAAACGCAGCCGGTTTTCGACCCCGTCATAGAATGACTGATAGGCCGACAGGGCGCCGGCGTCGAGGCGGGCGCCGCTGCATTCGAGGATGTTCAGCAGTTCGGCGTTTTCCTTCAGCCAGAAGACGTCGTCGGGAATGCGACGCTCCCGGGCAAAGCACTGCATGAGCGCCGCATGGCGCACTTCGGCTGTTTGCCGCCGCGAGGCGACATCGAACGATACGATGTTTGTCATGGGAAAGTCCTGGAGAAATGGG
>NZ_JBFJVE010000225.1:0-4196 GCF_041624275.1 Shimia sp. | reverse complement strand
GCGTATCCTTGTCCTGAAGCGCCCGCATATAGGGCACGAGGTTCATCGCCATTATGTCCGGAGCCAACATTCTGTCCGGAGTCATCACTTCGACGCGGGCCCCGGAATTGGCGGTGATTTCCGCCGCCATCAGCCCCGGATGATCGCCGCTTTCGTCATAGATCAACACGTTGCGACCCGGAGCTACATCGCCCGAAATCAGATCCCAGCTGGTGACAACCAGCTCCTGCTGCTTGCCGGATTCGAACAATTCGGTGTTTGGCAGCCCTCCGGTGGCGACAATCACCACATCCGGGTTCAGCGCCGTTACATCCGCCGCTTCGGCCCAGGTGTTGAAATGAAAGGTGACGTCGCGGGCCGCGCATTGCGCCATGCGCCAGTCGATGATCGAGATCATCTCGCGGCGGCGCGGGTTCTGCGCCGTGAGCCGGATCTGACCGCCGGGATCGGGCTGGGCCTCGAAGACAGTGACGTCATGGCCGCGCTCGGCCGCCACGCGCGCGGCTTCAAGCCCGGCCGGGCCGGCGCCGATGATCACCACCTTTTTCTTCACCTCGGCCGGGGCAATGTCATGCGGCATGGTCAGCTCGCGGCCCGTCGCCGCGTTGTGCAGGCACAGGGCGTCGCCGGCCTGATAGATCCGGTCGAGACAATAGGTGGCGCCGACGCAGGGGCGGATGTCGTCCTCGCGCCCCTCGATGATCTTCCTGACGATATGCGGATCGGCCATATGGGCGCGGGTCATGCCGACCATGTCCAGCAGCCCCGAGGCCACGGCGTGGCGCGCGGTGGCGACATCGGGGATCTTGGCGGCGTGGAAGGTCGGCATTCCGGTCGCCTTCCTGACCTCGCCGGCGAAATCCAGATGCGGCGCATTGGCCATGCCCTGCACCGGGATCACGTCGGTCATCGCCGGGTCGGTGTGGATGCGGCCACGGATCACGTTGAGGAAATCCACCATGCCGCTGGCGGCCAGCCGCTTGGAAATCTCGATCCCCTCTTCGGGGGTGATGCCGCCGGCCGCGGCCTCGTCGGCCGTATAGCGCAGGCCGACAATGAACTCGTCGCCGACGCGCTCGCGGATGGCGCGCAGAACGTCCATCGGGAACTGCAGCCGGCTCTCGAGACTCTGGCCGCCATAGGGCCCGTCGAGATCATTGGTCAGCGGCGACCAGAACTGGTCGAGCAGATGGCCGTAGACCTGCAGTTCGACCCCGTCCATGCCACCTTCCTTCATGCGTTCGGTGGCATCGGCGAAATCCTTGATGATACGGGTGATATCCCAGTCTTCGGCCAGTTTCGGAAAGGCCCGGTGCGCCGGTTCGCGGTGTTTGGATGACGACACCGACGGCAGCCAGTTACCCTTGTTCCAGCCGGTGCGGCGGCCCAGATGGGTGAGCTGGATCATCACCGCCGCGCCATGTTCATGCACCGCGTCGGTGAGGTTGCGGATCCAGGGCACCACCTCGTCCTTGTAGGCAAGGATGTTGTTGAACACCGGCGGGCTGTCCTTGCTGACGGCGGCCGAACCGGCGGTCATGGTCAGCGCCACCCCGGCCTTGGCACGCTCGGCGTGATAGGCCGCATAGCGTTCCTTGGGCATGCCGTCTTCGGGATAGGCCGGCTCGTGGCTGGTGGTCATGATGCGGTTGCGCAGCGTCAGGTGTTTCAGCTGATAGGGCTGCAGCAGCGGATCTTTCGACATCACGGTCTCCTCAATACCAGGCGTCGGCCGTCGCGGCCTTTTTGCGGGCGATGAAATCCTTCAGCGCCTCGTCGGTTGCCTCATCCAGATGCGGCGCCTCATAGGCCGCCAGCGTGTCCTTCCAACGTTGGTTGGCGCGCTGCGCGGCGTCAATGCTGCCCTGCTCTTCCCAGGTCTCGAAGGGCAGATCGTCGTTGAGCCCGGAATCCCAATAGGCGGTCTCGTAATGGCGCAGGGTGTGGTCGGTGCCGAACATGTGTTCGCCCGGCCCGTTCTGGGCCAGCGCCTCGAAGCCAAGCGTGTCCTCGGTGACCTCGAGCCCCTTGAGATAGGCATGCAGCGCGCCGCACATGTCGGTGTCCATGACGAATTTCTCGTAGGACATCGACAGCAGCCCGTCGACGAAACCGGCCGAGTGCAGGATGTAGTTGGCCCCGCCCTGCACCGCCGACATCATCGACATCATCGCCTGCTGCATGGCCTGCCCGTCGGGGCGTTTGGAGGTCGAGAAATTGCCGGCGCAGCGCAGCGGCATCTCGAGGCGGCGCGCCAATTGCCCCATGACCAGCGAGCCCAGCGCCGGTTCCGGCGTGCCGAAGGTCGGCGAGCCCGAGCGCAGCGACATCGACGACAGGAACCCGGCCAAAACGGCGGGCGCGCCGGGGCGCACCAGCTGGGTCAGCGCGCAGGAGGCCATGGATTCGGCGAGGCACTGCGCCACCGCCCCGGCCATGGTCAGCGGCGACACCGCCCCGCCCAAGAGGAACGGCAGGTGGATCGAGCCCTGCCCGGCCTCGGCATAGGTGCGGATGCCTTCGGTGGTGACACCGTCCAGCACCAAGGGCGAGGTGGTGTTGAAATTGCCCATGATGACGCAGTTCTTGTCGACGAAATCGCTGCCGAACAGGATGCGGCACATCTCGATACTGTCGGCGGCGCGCTCGGGCGCGGTGATCGAACCCAGAAAGGCGCGGTCGGAATAGCGGATATGGGCATAGACCATGTCCAGATGGCGCTTGTTGACCGCAATATCGGTGGGCTCGCAGATGGTGCCGCCGGAATGGTGCAGCCAGGGCGAGGACTGGCCCAGTTTCACAAGGTTCTCGAAATCGGCGATGGTGCCATAGCGCCGCCCGTTGTCCAGATCCATCACGAAGGGCGAGCCGTAGGAAGGCGCGAAGACCATGGCGTCGCCGCCGATCTCGACGCTGTTGGCCGGGTTGCGCGCGTGCTGGGTGAAGCGGGCCGGCGCGGTTTTCAGGATCTCGCGCAGCATGCCCGGTTCGAACTTGAGGTTCCAAGCCTCGGAGGACAGTTCGGTGACCTTGGCCCCAGCGGCGCGGTAGAGCGCCATCGCCTCGGCGTCTTCGCGCAGCTCGATGCCGATCTCGGCCAGAATGCGGTCGGCGGTGGCCTCGATCCGCTGCAGGCTTTCCTCGTCCAAAAGATCCAGAGTCGGGATGCGGCGGGTGATATAGGGTACCCGCAGATGCAGGTTTTCACCGGGCACCGCCGAGCGCGCGGGTTTCGAAGAGCTGCGCCGGGAGCGGCGCTGACGGGTCTTGGCTTCGACCATGATGGCTATCCTGACAGGGTTGGAGTCTTGGTATCGACACTCATGTTGCCTGACTCGACACATGTGTCAATATTCTTGTATGTCGCTTTTCGGACTGCTATGACGCGAACATGCAAAACGGGCAGAAAAAACGTGACTCCGAGGCCGCCTGGTTGGCGGCGGCCTATGACATTCTCACCGAAAGCGGAGTCGAGGCGGTGAAGGTGATGCCGCTGGCCAAGCGGCTGGGCCTGTCGCGCAGCGGCTTCTACTGGCATTTCCGCGACCGCGACGCGCTGCTCGAGGCGATGGTGACGCGCTGGGAGGAAAAGAACACCGGCAATCTGGTGGCGCGCTGCGAGGCCTTTGCCGACAGTATCGTCGAGGCGGTGTTCAACCTGTTCGACTGCTGGCTGGACGCGGATCTATTCGACGCCCGGCTGGATCTGGCGATCCGCAACTGGGCCCGCAACGATGCCGACCTGCAAGGCCGGCTCGACCGCGCCGACCGGCTGCGCTGCGAGGCGTTGACGGCAATGTTCCTGCGCTATGACTATACGCCGGAACAGGCCCATACCCGGGCGATGACCGCGATCTATACCCAGATCGGCTATATCTCGATGCAGGTGAACGAACCGCCGCAGGCCCGGATCGCGCGCATGCCCGACTATGTCGAGGTGTTCACCGGGGTGCGCCCCAAGGCGGCGGATGTGCAGCGGTTCACCTCGCGCCATGCCGGGGCACGGGGCTGAGCCGCCCTCAGCCGACCGGCCTGCCGCCCTGCCAGACCCGGCGCAACCGCCCTTCTGCGTCGAGGTGGAGCAAATCGGCGCGGCAGCCCGGCGCCAAACGGCCGATGTCGGCGCGCCCGATCAGCTCGGCCGGGATCCGCGTCGCCATCGCCATGGCGGTTTCGGGCTCGGTGCCGCCGCAGGC
>NZ_JBFJVE010000224.1:0-4282 GCF_041624275.1 Shimia sp. | reverse complement strand
CGCGGGGCGGTGAGGCGCATATCCCGACCCAGAGCCGCGTCCGCATCCAACGCAGCGTTCCAGCCGAGCTTTACCGGCAGCGTAACCTCGTTGAACGATTCTTCTGCAATCTCAAACAGTTCCGCCGCATCGCAACCCGGTTCGAGAAACACGCCGCCAACTTCATGGCTGCCGTCGCACTCGCATCCGCAAGGATCTGACTACGCGCAATTGAGTCCACGCCCTAGGCCCGTAGGGTGCGTGTTCACACGCACCTTGCCTTCGCCATCCGGCTTGCGCTCAGATCTGCCGCCGCGAGGCCTTCTTGAAATCCGAAATATGGAAGGCGCCGATCATCTGCCCCGAGACGAAATAGGCCAGGGCCCCGGCGACGATCAGCAGGGCCAGCGCCAGATAGCGCCAGCCCTCCGAGCCCAGCATCGGCCCGAGCAGCACCGCGCTCAGCCACAGCGCCAGCCCCATGATCGCCGAGGCCCAGCAGATGCGCGGCAGCCGTTTGCGCAGCCGGGCGTCGAATTTCACCACATAGCCCATCGGCCGCGTGCCCCGCGCCAGCAGCACCACCATCACCCAGCCGGCCAGCGTGGTGGCGATCGCCGAGGCCATCCAGCCGATGAGCGGCGCCAGCCCCACCGCCAGAGCGGCATTGACCACCATCGCCCACAGCGCGTAGCGGAACGGGCTCCTGGTGTCTTCGCGGGCAAAGAACAGCGGTTGCAGGATCTTCTGCAACACGAAGGCGGGCAGGCCGAGCCCGTAGATCGCCACCGCCACCGCGATCGCGGCGCTGTCGTCCGAGGTGATGGCGCCGCGTTCGAACAGCACCGAGACCAGCGGCAGCGGGATCACCACCAGAGCCACGGCGCAGGGAATGGTCAGCGCCAGCGATATTTCGGCGGCCCGCGAAAACGCCACCCGGGCACCGGCCTCGTCATGGGACTTCAGGCGCCGCGACAGGTCGGGCAGCAGCACGATGCCGATGGCGATGCCGACGACGCCCAGCGGCAATTGGTACAGCCGGTCGGCGGCGAACAGCCAGCCCACCGCGCGGTCGAAATAGGAGGCCACCTGCTGGCCGACCAGAAGGTTGATCTGGACCACGCCGCCGGCCATGGCGGCGGGGATGGCAATCCGCACAAGGCGCCGCATGTCGGGCGACCAGCGTGGTCGTTGCAGGCACATGGAGAACCCGGCCCGGGCCGCGGCAAAGCCGACCAGCGCCAGCTGCGCCACGCCGGCCACCGGGATCATCCAGATCAGCGCCCGCGCCACGTCCCAGCCCAGCCAGGCGGCGGCGGTGATCGCCCCGACCAGAAGCACATTCAGCAACACCGGCGCCGCCGCGGCGGCGGCAAAGCGCCCGGTGGCGTTCAATACCCCCGACAGCAGGGCCGCCAGCGAAATGAACAGGATATAGGGAAAGGCGATGCGCCCGAATTCGACCGAGAGGTCGAACTGCGCCTGCCCGGAAAACCCCGAGGCCAGCCCCCAGATCAGCCAGGGCATAGTGATCTGCGCCAGCAGCGTCAGCCCGATCAGCACCGCCGCCAGCCCGGCAAAGGCCTCGCGGGCAAAGCCAAGGGCGTTCTCCTCGCCTTGAAGCTTCTTCGAGAAGATCGGGATAAAGGCCATGTTGAAGGCCCCTTCGGCAAAGAAGCGGCGAAACATGTTGGGCAGCCGGAAGGCCACCACATAGGCCTCGTACAAGGGGCCGGTGCCGAGAAAGGCAAGGATCAGCGCATCGCGCAGAAAACCGAGGATGCGGCTGGCCATGGTCCAGCCGCCGACGGTGAAAAACCCGCGCATCAGCCTTATCGGTTTCACGACACGGCCCTTTCAGCGCCTTTCTCGATGGCGTCGCGCAGCTTGCGCTCCAGCCCGTCCTGTTTCGACTTGGCGTGCAGCTTCAGCCCGAACATGTCCTTGACATAGAAGGCGTCGACCACCTGTTCGCCATAGGTGGCGATCACCGCGCTGGCGATATAGACATTGCTGTTGGCCAGCGTGCGGGTGAGGTCGAACAACAGGCCGGGGCGGTCGCGGGTGTCGACCTCGATGATGGTGTAGATCTCGGAGCCTTCGTTGTCGAAAGTGATCGTGGTCGGCACCTTGAAGGCGCGTTCGCGCTTCTTGATGACATCGCGCGAGCGCATCGCCTCGGTGGCCACGACCTCGCCCTTGAGGGTCTTTTCGATCATCTGCCGCAGCCGCGCCAGGCGGCCCAGCTCATAGGGTTTGCCCTCGGCATCCTGAATCCAGAAGGCGGCGGTGGCATAGCCGTCCTTCGAGGTGAAGGTGCGGGCATCGACGATATTGGCCCCGACCAGAGCCAGCGCGCCGCACATGCGGCTGAAGATGCCGGGGTGGTCGGCCATGGCGAAACAGGCCCGCGTCGCGTCGCGATCGTCGTCGGGGTGCAGGTCGATGCGGACCTCGTCGGTGCCGATGCCGCGCAGCAGTTCGGCAAACACCTTATGGGCGGTGATGTGCAGCCCCTGCCAATAGGGGTCGTAATGGCGCGCGGTTTCGTGCTTGAGATCCCGTGCCGGCCAGTCCGACAGCTCGGCGCGCAGTTGCTGCTTGGCCTCGGCGCCGCGGGTTTCGCGGCTCAGCGCCTCCATGCCGTCCTCGAGCACCAGCCGGGTCTGCTTGTAGAGCGCCCGCAGCAGCACCGCCTTCCAGTTGTTCCATGTGTCGGGGCCGACGCCGCGGATGTCGCAGACCGTGAGCACCGTCAGCAGGTTCAGCCGGTCGACCGATTTCACCAGCTTGGCAAAGCCGCGCACCGTGCGCGGGTCGGCGACATCGCGTTTCTGCGCCGTGTCCGACATCAGCAGGTGATAGCGCACCAGCCATTCCACGGTCTCGCATTCCGACTTGTTCAGCCCGAGGCTGGGCGCCACCTTGCGGGCGATCTGCGCCCCGAGGATCGAATGGTCGATGTCGCGCCCCTTGCCGATGTCATGCAGCAGCATCGCCACCATCAGCACCTTGCGGTTGATCCCGGTCTTCAGGATCTCGGAGGACAGCGGCAATTCCGATTGCAGCTCTTCGCGCTCGATCTCGGCATAGTTCGAGATCACCTGAATGGTGTGCTCATCCACGGTGTAGGAGTGATACATGTTGAACTGCATCATCGCCACGATCGGCTCGAACTCGGGGATGAAGGCCGCCAGCACGCCAAGCTCGTTCATCCGCCGCAGCGCCCGTTCCGGGTTGCCGTGTTTCAGCAGCAGGCCAAGGAAGATGCGCCGCGCCTCCTTGTCCTGACGCATCTCGTCGTCGATCAGGTCGAGATTGGCGGTGACCAGCCGCATCGCATCCGGGTGGATCAGCAACCCGGTGCGCAGCCCCTCTTCGAACAGGCGCAGGATGTTCAGCTTGTCGGCGAGAAAGGCCTTGTTGTCGATCACTGCCAGACGGTTGCGGATGACCTTGTAGCCGGGCTTGACCCGGCGCTTGCGGCGGAACAGGCGTTCGACCAGCGGCGCGGACTTGGCATGGTCGGCCTCGAGCTTGGTCAGGAGAATCCGGGTCAGGTCGCCGACGCTGGTGGCGTGACGGAAGTATTCCTGCATGAAATGCTCGACCGCGCGGCGCCCGCCCTTGTCGGCATAGCCCATGCGATCGGCGACCTCGACCTGGATGTCGAAGGTCAGCTGTTCGACCGGGCGTTTGGCAATCAGGTGGATGTGACCACGCACCGCCCAGAGAAAGTTCTCGGCCGCGACGAAGCGCCGGTATTCGTCCTCGCGCAGCAGCCCCTTGCCCAGAAGATCGTGGGCGTCCTGAACGTGGTAGACGTATTTGGCGATCCAGTACAACGACTGCAGGTCGCGCAGGCCGCCCTTGCCCTCCTTGACGTTGGGCTCGACCATATAGCGCTGGCCCTGCTTCTCGTGACGGCTGTCGCGCTCACCGAGCTTGGCGTCGATGAAGTCGCGCTCGCTGCCGCGGAACAGATCCTTCTCCAGCCGCCTGTTGAGTTCCTCGTTCAGCGGTTCATGGCCGCGCAGAAAGCGGTTTTCCAGCAGTGCGGTGCGGATCGTGTAATCCTCGGCGCCGAGCCGCAGGCAATCGTTCACCGTCCGCGAGGCATGCCCGACCTTGAGCCGCAGATCCCACAGGATGTAGAGCATGCTCTCGATCACGCTCTCGGCCCAGGCGGTGATCTTGTAGGGGGTCAGGAACAACAGGTCGACATCCGACTGCGGTGCCATCTCGCCGCGCCCATAGCCGCCGACGGCAAACAGCGCGATGCGCTCGCCCTCGGTCGGGGTGG
>NZ_JBFJVE010000223.1:0-4283 GCF_041624275.1 Shimia sp. | reverse complement strand
GCCTTCCAGACCCGTAATCCGCTGCACCGCGCGCACCAGGAACTGACCTTCCGCGCCGCCAAGGAAGCCCAGGCCAACCTGCTGATCCACCCCTCGGTCGGCATGACCAAGCCGGGCGACGTCGACCATTTCACCCGCGTGCGCTGCTATGAGGCGGTGCTTGACAAATATCCGGGATCGACCACCACCATGTCGCTGCTGCCGCTGGCGATGCGCATGGGCGGCCCCCGCGAAGCCATGTGGCACGGGCTGATCCGCAAGAACTACGGCTGCACCCATTTCATCGTCGGCCGCGACCATGCCGGCCCCGGCAAGAACAGCCAGGGCGAAGACTTCTACGGCCCCTATGATGCGCAGGACCTGTTCCGCAAGAACCAGGAAGAAATGGGCATCGAGATGGTCGATTTCAAACATATGGTCTGGGTTCAAGAACGCGCCCAATACGAGCCGATAGACGAGATCAAGGACAAGGACGACGTCACCATCCTCAACATCTCGGGCACCGAGCTGCGCCGCCGCCTGGCCGAGGGCCTCGAGATCCCCGAGTGGTTCTCCTTCCCCGAGGTGGTGAAAGAACTGCGCCGCACCAAGCCGCCGCGCTCGAAACAGGGTTTCACCGTGTTCTTCACCGGCTTCTCGGGATCGGGCAAATCGACCGTGGCCAACGCGCTGATGGTCAAGCTGATGGAGATGGGCGGACGCCCGGTGACGCTGCTCGATGGCGACATCGTGCGCAAGAACCTGTCGAGCGAGCTGGGCTTCTCGAAAGAGCACCGCGACCTCAACATCCGTCGCATCGGCTATGTCGCCTCGGAGATCACCAAGAACGGCGGTATCGCCATCTGCGCCCCGATCGCGCCCTATGCCTCGACCCGCCGCGCGGTGCGCGAGGATATCGAGCAGTTCGGCGCCTTCATCGAGGTCCATGTCGCGACCTCGATCGAGGAATGCGAGCGCCGTGACCGCAAGGGGCTCTACAAGCTGGCCCGCGAAGGCAAGATCAAGGAGTTCACCGGCATCTCGGATCCCTATGACGTGCCCGAGAACCCGGAACTGAGCCTCGAGACCGAGAATGTCGAGGTCGACAACTGCGCCCATCAGGTGATTCTGAAACTGGAAAGCCTGGGGCTGATCGCGGGCTGATCCGCGCCGGCCAGGAAAATCGCAAAGGGCCGCCCCTGGGGGCGGCCCTTTCGCGTGCGCCGGACCGTGTTAACCGGCGCTAAGCGGCGAGGACCGCCTGCGCCGCGCGCGGCTCGAGCGCGGCCCAATGCGCCGCCTGTTCCTTGGCGCCGCGCAGCGCCGGCAGCAGATCGCGGTAGCGGCCTTCGCTGGCCCCGGCCACGGCGGCGCGGACATCCTCGGCGGTGTCACAGAGGATCATGCCGCGGGTGTCGAAGAACCGGTCGGGGTTGGGGCAGCCCCAATAGATCGGCACGGTGTCGCAGAGGATGCAGTCGACCAGCTTTTCGGTGAAATAATTGGCTTCGCGCACGTTTTCGATCACCACCGAGAAACGATAGGGCGCCAGACCGTCTGACTTGCGCTCGAAGGGCCGGTAGCCACGCCCCATGACATCCAGTTCGATGCCGTTCCCGGCGGCCCATTCCACCGTCTGGTGGCGCAGGACATGGCCTTCGAGGTCGCGCTTGGACGAGGCAATCAACGAGGTCATCCGGCGCTTGGTCACATCAAGCCCCTGCCAGTCTGGCACCCAGGTGGTCCCGAAGGGCAGGAAGATGCCGTTGGGGATGCTGTCGAGAAAGGCCTCGTTGGCGCTCAGGACGCGGTGAAAGCGCCGGTGCGACCGCTTCAGCCGCTGCAGGTGGCGGCCATGCAGCGCAGTCGGTTCGACCACCATCATCGACACCCGTGCCCGGGTGCCGAAATAGGGCCGCATATGGGCCGTGCCCGAGGGGTAGATCAGCAGGTGGTCGCGCCGGTCGAGGTCGCGCAGGCTCCGCCCCAAAAGCCGCTCGGGCTGCCCCAGAGGCCAGTTCAGCCGCCCCAGCGGCAGCCTGCCCGGGCGCAGGCCCAGTTTGGTTCCATAGGGCAGAACGGCGACCGCCGGCGTGAATTCGTTCATCTGTCTCGTTCCGAGGCCCTGGCCGTCCGAGTGCCAGCCGCCGGCGCGGCCCGGCTCAGTGGACCGTTACCGGGGCGAAATCGTTCTGGCGCGCCAGCACGAAGGCCATCGCCCGGTCGCGCACCAGCGCCAGCCTTTCGCCGTCGGCGGCATGCACCGCGTAAAGGCGGTCGACATCGCCGACTTCCTCGCGCAGGTCGTCGGGCAGCTCGTCCACTGCCACCTCGCGCACGTAAACGATGCGCTTGAGGTCGTCCTGTTCGGGGTCGAATTCGTATTTCTCGTACATCGCCTACCCCTTTCTGATCTGGATGGTCTGCACCACCGTCTCGGGCCTTGCCCGTGTCAGGTCGACATGCAGCAGGCCGTTTTCCATCGTCGCCTCGCCCACTTCGACGCCATCGGCAAGCACGAAGGAGCGCTGGAACTGCCGCGCGGCGATCCCGCGATGCAGGAAGATCCGCTCGGCGCTGTCATCGGTCTGGCGCCCGCGAATGACCAGCTGGCGGTCTTCGACGGTGATCGACAGGTCTTCTTCGCGGAACCCGGCCACAGCAAGGGTGATTCGGTAGGACAGCTCCGAAGTCTGTTCGATGTTGAAAGGGGGATAGCCTTCGTTGCCGGTCTTGGCCGTGCGTTCCAGAAGGCGTTCAAGTTGCTCAAATCCCAGCATGTGCGGGTGCGAGCCCAGGGTCAGTTTTGTCATCGACACGTCCTTGGTTAAAGCGACAGTGCAGCCGGGCCCCGTTGAGGCGACCCGTGCAGGAGGAATATGGGAAAGCCTGCGGCTGACTGCAAGGGCTTTGCACAGCGCCCGCAAAAGGTTATCTTCGGCGCGAAGATCGAAGGACCCCCCGATGAACGCCCCCCGCGACCTGTCCATGAAGACCAATGACGTGCTGCGGGTCGAGCTCGCGGTTTTCAAGCAGGAACACCGCGACCTTGACGAGGCGATTCACGCGCTGACCGAACGCGGAACCGGCGATCAGCTGACCATTCAGCGCCTGAAGAAGCAGAAACTGCGGCTAAAAGACATGATCGCGCTGATCGAAGACCGGCTGACCCCGGATATCATTGCCTAGGGCCGCGATCTGGCTATAGTGCCCGCTCTTTCTGACGAGGGCAAAATGACGGACATCAAGGTTGGAATCATCATGGGCAGCCAGTCGGACTGGGCGACCATGAAGGAAGCAGCGCTCATTCTCGACGAGCTGGGCATTGCCTACGAGCAAAAGATCGTCTCGGCGCACCGTACCCCGGACCGGCTCTGGGCCTATGGCAAGGCGGCGGCGGATCGCGGCCTTCAGGTGATCATTGCCGGCGCCGGCGGGGCCGCCCATCTGCCGGGGATGATGGCCTCCAAGACCCGGGTGCCGGTGGTCGGCGTTCCGGTCCAGACCCGCGCGCTCTCGGGGGTCGACAGCCTTTATTCCATCGTCCAGATGCCCAAGGGGTTCCCGGTGGCGACCATGGCCATCGGCGCCGCCGGCGCTGCCAATGCCGGGCTGATGGCGGCCGGTATCCTGGCCTTGCAGGACCCTGAGCTCGCCGCGCGTCTCGACGCATGGCGCGACGCGCTTTCGGCCTCGATTGCAGACGAGCCCCAGGATGACTGAGCCCCTTAAGCCCGGCGCCACGATCGGCATTCTCGGCGGCGGCCAGCTTGGCCGCATGCTCTCGGTGGCCGCGGCCCGCCTCGGCTATGTGACCCATGTCTTCGAGCCCGGCGCCAACCCGCCCGCCGGCCATGTGGCGCAGCGGGTGACGACCGCCAGCTACGAGGACGCCGAGGCCCTGAGGGCCTTTGCCGCTGAGGTCGACGTCATCACCTATGAATTCGAGAACATCCCGACCTCGGCGCTCGACATCCTCGAGGCGCATTGCCCGATCCGCCCCGGCCGCGAAGCGTTGCGGGTGAGCCAGGACCGGCTGACGGAAAAGGAATTCCTGAAGCGGCTGGGGCTCGAGACCGCGCCCTTCGCCGCCGTCGAAACCCGCGCCGATCTGGCGGCGGCGGTCGATGCGATCGGCGCCCCGGCGATCCTGAAGACCCGCCGCTTCGGCTATGACGGCAAGGGCCAGTACCGCGTGACAACGAGGGACGATATCGATGCCGCGTGGCGGGAGCTTGCCGGCGCGGCGCTCATAGCAGAGGAGTGGCTGGACTTCGACTACGAAGTCTCGGCAATCGGCGTGC
>NZ_JBFJVE010000222.1:0-4294 GCF_041624275.1 Shimia sp. | reverse complement strand
TCGTTGAACGATTCTTCTGCAATCTCAAACAGTTCCGCCGTATCGCCACCCGGTTCGAGAAACACGCCGCCAACTTCATGGCTGCCGTCGCACTCGCATCCGCAAGGATCTGGCTACGCGCAATTGAGTCCACGCCCTAGCCGGCGAGCCCGGCCTCGCGCATCAGGGCGGCGCTTTCCTCGGCCAGCAGCCGTTCCTCGGCGGCGCCGTCGATGCGCACCCTGCCGACCTCGAGAAACAGCGGCGCCGCCAGCGGCGTCACCCGGTCGAGCCGCACCAGGTCGATGCGCCCGCCGACGCGCGCCAGCATCTCTTCGATGCGGGCGAAATCGACCAGCCCGCGCATCGCCTCGTCGCGGGTGATCCGCAGCAGCAGGTGATCGGGGTCGTATTTCAGCAGCGTGTCATAGAGGATATCGCTGGAAAAACGCGCCTGGCGCCCGGATTTGTGCGCCCCGGGCGTGTGGCGCTCGATCAGCCCGGCAATCGTCGCCACGGCGCGAAAGCTGCGTTTCATCAGCGCGTTGCCCGCCAGCCAGCCGTCGAGCCCGTCGCGCAGCGCCCGGCGGTCGAACAGCGGCGTCGGATCGCGCAGCGCATCCAGCCCCCAGATCAGGGTCGCGTAGTCGGTGGCCACGAAGCCCAGCGGCGCCAGCCCCATCTCTTCCATGCGCTTGCACAGCAGCAGCCCCAGCGTCTGCTGCGCGTTGCGCCCGGCAAAACCGTAGAGGCAGAGGTTCTCGCGCCCGTCGCGGGGAAAGCTTTCGACCAGCAGCCGGTCGGGCCGGGGCAGGCGCGACAGGCGGCGCTGCAGCTCGAGCCAGTCGGCGGTGTGACCGGGCAGCGCCGACCAGTCGCCGGCCTGCAGAAGCCGCAGGATGCGTTGCGACAGCTGGGTCGAAGTGGCGAATTTGGTGCCCGAGAAGGTGGCGATCCTGGGTTTGCGCCCGCCGCTGCGGCTGACCTCGACCGTCATCTCGCGCAGCCCCTCATAGCGCACCACCCGGCCGCCGATCAGAAAGGTGTCGCCGGCGCTCAGCGAGGCGGCGAACCCCTCTTCGATCTCGCCCAGCGGCCGGCCGCCGCGGGCCCGTTTCAGGCGTACCTTCAGGGTGTCGCTGTCCTGTATGGTGCCGGCGTTCATGCGGATGCGGGCCGCCGCGCGCGGGTCGCGCAGCTGCCACAGCCCGTCGGCGCGCCGTATCAGCCGCTGCCAGCGGTCATAGGCGCGCAGCGCATAGCCGCCGGTGGCGCAGAAATCGAGGCAGGCGTCGAAGGCGGCGCGGTCGAGGTCGGCATAGGCCCCGGCGCTGGTGACCTCGGCGAACAGGGCGTCGGCATCAAAGGGGCCGGCGGCGGCGCAGAGCAGGATATGCTGGCACAGGACGTCGCGCGGGCCGGGGCCGCGCGGCGCGCCGTCGAGGTCGCGCGCCTTCACCGCCGCCAGCGCCGCCTGGCACTCGATCACCTCGAAACGGTTGGCGGGCACCAGCAGCGCCTTGCTCGGCGCGTTATAGCGGTGATTGGCGCGGCCGATGCGCTGCACCAGCCGCTTGACGTTCTTCGGCGCCCCGACCTGGATCACCAGATCGACATCGCCCCAGTCGAGCCCGAGGTCGAGACTGCCGGTGCAGACGATGGCGCGCAATTCGCCGCGCAGCATCGCCGCCTCGACCCGCTCGCGCTGCCGGCGGTCGAGACTGCCGTGATGGACCGCGATCGGCAGGTTGTCGTCATTGGCCAGCCACAGGTTGTGAAAGAAGATCTCGGCCTGAGCGCGGGTGTTGTGAAAGATCAGCGTCGTGCGGTGGCGCCTGATCTGCGCCATCACCGCCGGGATCGCATGGGCGGCGCCGCCGCCGGACCATGGCGGCGCGGCCTCGGTGTCCAGCATGGCGATGTCGGGGTCGGGTCCGGGGTCGGCGGTCAGGATCTCGCAGGGGTCGGGGTGGCGCGCCAGCAGGGCGGCGATCTCGGCGGGGTCATCCACCGTCGCCGACAGGCCGACCCGGCACAGGTCCGGACAGAGGGTCTGCAACCGCGCCAGCGCCAGCATCAGCTGGTCGCCGCGCTTGCTTTCGGCCAGCGCGTGGATCTCGTCGACCACCACCCGTTTCAGCCCGGCGAAGATGCGCGGCGCGTCCTCGTAGGAGATCAGCAGCGCCAGGCTTTCCGGGGTGGTCAGCAGGATATGCGGCGGGTCGGCGCGCTGCGCCTTGCGCCGGCTCTGGGGGGTGTCGCCGGTGCGGTCCTCGACGCGGATCGCCAGCCCCATCTCTTCGATGGGCGCGCGCAGGTTGCGCCCGATGTCGGCGGCCAGCGCCTTCAGCGGCGAAATGTAAAGCGTGTGCAGCCCCGCCCGCGGGGTCTCGGCCAGATCCACCAGCGTCGGCAGGAAGCCGGCCATGGTCTTGCCGCCCCCCGTGGGTGCGATCAGCAGCTGGCAGGGGGCACCGGCGCGGGCCAGCATCTCGCGCTGATGCGGGTGCGGTCGCCAGCCACGGGCGGCGAACCAATCCTCAAAGCGGGGCGGCAGGCCGCGCGCGGCCAAAGCTCAGGCCTCGGTCGGTCCGCAGAACAGCCGGTACATCATGCCGATCACCTCCGAGGTGTTCTGGTCGGCAAGGCTGTAATAGATGGTCTTGCCCTCGCGCCGGGTGCGCACCAGCCCCTCTTCGCGCAGCCGCGCCAGCATCTGGCTGACCGCCGCCTGACGGATCTGCAGCAGGCTCTCCAGCTCGCCGACCGATTTCTCGCCCGAGCCGAGATGGCACAGGATCATCAACCGCCCCTCGTGGGCAAGGGTCTTGAGATAGGCGGCGGCCGCGGCGGCGCTGCGCGCCATTTCCTCGGGGGGGGCAGGGGGTTTCTGCATGTTCACGAACAGGATCCTCGAGCGTCTTTGTCCCGATATAACACGGGATTTCGCACATTGCGAGATGTGCCGGACGCGGACCTGGGCGCGGGCCGCCCCGGGGGCGGCGCTCAGGCGGGCTCAGGCGGGCTCAGGCGGATTCGGGCGGGGCGCCGCCGGCGAAATTGTTGCCGCCGGCATAGTCGCAGGGCGCCTCCTGCATTTCCAGATGCAGCCCGCGGCCCCGGTAGGGATGGGCGCGGGCCAGTGCCTCGTCGACCTCGATGCCCAGCCCGGGCGCGGTCGGGGCTTCGATGAACCCGTCTGCCACCGCGAAGCTGTGTTTGATGAGGCCGAAGTGGAACTCGGTCTCGATGCTTTCGATCAGCAGGCAATTGGGGATCGAGACGCCAAGCTGGATATTGGCGGCCCATTCGATCGGCCCGGCATAGAGATGCGGTGCCATCTGGGCGTTATACGCTTCGGCGATCGCCGCCACCTTCTTCATCTCCCACAGGCCCCCGGCACGCCCCAGCGCCGGTTGCAGGATGCTCGCCGCCCCCTGACGCAGCACCTCGGCGAACTCGGCCTTGGTGCACAGCCGCTCGCCGGTGGCCACCGGCGTGGTCACGGCGCGCGCCACGCGGGCCATCTCGGCCACATTGTCGGGCGGGATCGGCTCTTCGAACCACAGCGGTGAATAAGGCTCAAGCGCGGTGCCAAGGCGAATGGCGCCCGCTGTGGAAAACTGCCCATGGGTGCCGAACAAGAGATCGGCGCGGTCGCCCACAGCCTCGCGGATCGCCTTGCAGAAGGCCACCGACTTGGTGATATCATTCATGGCCGGCATATGCCCGCCGCGCATGGTGTAGGGCCCTGCGGGGTCGAACTTCACCGCCGTATAGCCCCTGTCGACCATCGCCGCCGCGCATTCGGCGGCCATCTCGGGCGAGGACCAGAAGGCCTCCATGTCGTGATGCGGCAGCGGGTAGAGATAGGTATAGGCGCGCAGCCGGTCGTTCATCTTGCCGCCGATCAGCGCATGGACCGGGCGCTCGCGGTCCTTGCCCAGGATGTCCCAGCAGGCGATCTCGAGCCCGGAAAACGCCCCCAACACCGTCAGGTCGGGGCGCTGCTGGGCGGGCGGGTGAACGAGCGGATCCGCGCCTATTCGTATTTGAACCCGCTGAAGCATCATGAGCTGCCGCAGTTCTGGATTTCGCCCGAGATGGCCGCCGAATCCGCGCTCGACCTCGTCTCCCGCGGCTACACGGCGGTCAAGTTCGACCCTGCGGGCCCCTACACGATCCACGGCGGGCACCAGCCGTCGATGTACGACATCTCGACCTCGGTGGCGTTCTGCAGGGTGATCCGTGAGGCGGTGGGCGACAGTGCCGATTTGCTGTTCGGCACGCACGGCCAGTTCACTACCGCGGGCGC
>NZ_JBFJVE010000221.1:0-4317 GCF_041624275.1 Shimia sp. | reverse complement strand
GTGATAAGCTCGGTATGAGGCGGGAAGGTCTGGACATAGGCACCCCGCATCAGCGCCTTGAAAGACGCATCGTCGATGCCCCGGAACAGGTCCAGTTTCCGGATGTCCGAATGGTCCGACTCAGGCAGCCCTAGGTACAATGTCGTTCCCCCCTTTGGTCGCGAAAACTATTGATAAATTGATAATTGTCAAGACTTAGAGGTATTTATCTGGTTTGCCGACTTGTTCCCGAAAGCGCGTGCTGGATGACTTTCGGCAGTTCTCGAAATTATTTTCGCTGCCGCTGCGAGATTCCTTGACACAGATCAACCCCACACCACCTTCACAGACTTTAAGCATGAGCGGAACCAACCGACGGCATCAGGCCGCCCATCATTCGGAGGGACCCGAAATGGAGTTACAGAACAAGGCCACGAGCCTTTGGGGAAACTTTTTTAATGTGAAGAAAGTTCAGATCAGAACTTTCCACATGACCTGGTTCGCGTTTTTCTCCTGCTTCTTCGCATGGTTCGGAATCGCGCCGCTGATGATCATCGTGCGCGACGAACTGCAGCTGACCAAATCGCAGGTCGGCTGGTCGATCATCGCCTCGGTGGCGGTGACCGTCTTTGCGCGGTTCTTCATCGGCTGGCTCTGTGACCGGATCGGGCCGCGGCTGTCCTATACCTATCTTCTGATCTTCGGCGCCTTCCCGGTGGCCGGCATCGGTCTGGCCGACAGTTTCGAACTGTTCCTGTTCTTCCGTCTTATGATCGGCGTCATCGGCGCCTCTTTCGTCATCACCCAGTATCACACCTCGGTGATGTTCGCGCCCAACGTGGTCGGCACCGCCAACGCCACCTCGGCCGGCTGGGGCAACCTCGGCGGCGGTGTCACCCAGTTCGCGATGCCGATGGTGTTCTCGATGTTCGTGGTCGGCTTCGGCTTCTCCGAAGCGGTCGGCTGGCGCCTGTCGATGGTCTTCGTCGGTGCCGTGATCTTCGTCGTCGGTATCGCCTATTTCTTCCTCACGCAGGATGCGCCGGACGGCAACTACAAGGAACTGCGCGAAAAGAACATGATGCCCGAGAAGAAGTCGGTCACCGCCGATTACTTCCGCGCCATGTCGGACTACCGGGTCTGGATCCTGTTCCTGATCTACGGTGCCTGCTTCGGCATCGAGCTGACCGTCAACAACGTCGCGGCGCTGTACTTCTACGACTACTTCGACCTCAGCATGGTCGCCGCCGGTGCGGTTGCCGCCTCCTTCGGTCTGATGAACATCTTTGCCCGGACCCTGGGCGGCATCTTCGGCGACAACTTCGGTGCGCTCTGGGGCCTCAAGGGCCGCTCGTTCTGGCTGTTCGTCGTGCTCTTGGGTGAAGGCATCGCGCTGATGGTCTTCAGCCAGATGCAGGTGCTGTTCCTGGCGCTGCCGATGCTGATCATCTTCTCGCTGTTCACCCAGATGGCCGAAGGCGCGACCTATTCGGTGGTGCCCTTCATCAACAAGAAGGCGCTGGGCGCCGTCGCCGGTGTCGTCGGCGCGGGCGGCAACGCCGGTGCGGTTGCAGCGGGCTTCCTGTTCAAGGGCGCGATGGAATGGAACGACGTCTTCATGGTGATCGGTATCACCGTCGCCTGTGCCTCGGTCCTGGCCTTCTTCATCCGCTTCTCGAGCGAGCAGGAAGAAGAGGAACGCGCAGCCTTCGAAGCGGCCGCCCTGCAGACCCTCAAGGTCCGCGCCGAGCGCGCCAACGAGGCGCTCGCCAACTCGGTGCGCATCGTCGAAGAGTTCAATCGGGCCAACCCCGACAAAGCCAAGAAATACTAACCTACACAGACGGGCCGGCCACTCCGGCCCGTCTCAACCTCACCTGAGGAGATAAAAATTGGGACAAGACCTAAGAAACTGGAACGTCGAGGACGAAAGCTACTGGTCCTCCACCGGCAAGGCGATCGCCACCCGTAACCTGTGGATCTCGATCCCCAGCCTGCTCTGCGGCTTCGCCGTGTGGCTGTACTGGGGCATCATCACCGTGCAGATGATCAACCTTGGTTTCGCCTTCGAGAAATCGCAGCTGTTCACGCTGGGCGCCATCGCCGGCCTGACCGGCGCGACCCTGCGCATCCCGTCGACCTTCTTCATTCGCATCGCCGGTGGACGCAACACCATCGTCTTTACCACCGCGCTTCTGATGATCCCGGCGATCGGTGCCGGTTTCGCGCTTCAGGACCCCAACACGCCGCTGTGGAAATTCCAGGTTCTGGCCTTCCTGTCGGGTATCGGCGGCGGTAACTTCTCGTCCTCGATGTCCAACATCTCGTTCTTCTATCCCAAGAAGGTGCAGGGCTATGCGCTGGGCATGAACGCGGGCCTCGGCAACTTCGGCGTGACCACCATGCAGATCCTGATCCCGCTGGTGATGACCTTCGGCCTGTTCGGTGGCGAAAGCCGCACCCTGGTCAACACCTCGGGCACGCTGATCGGCAAGATCCCGGCCGGCACCGAGACCTATATCCACAACGCCGGTTTCGTCTGGCTGATCGCGCTGGTGCCGCTGGCCATCATCGGCTGGATCGGCATGAACAACATCCGTGACGAGCACGTGTCGCCCGACATCCCCAACCCGATCGGTTCCTTCAGCATCATCACCGGCATGCTGCTGGTCGGTTTCGCCACCGCCGCCTTCGGCCTGTGGCTGATGCTGCCCGCCACCAACGGCGGCCTTCCGGTCTCGGGACTGGGCGTGTCGAAATGGATCGTGCTGCCGATCGTGATCGCGCTGACCGTGATCCTGCTGAAGATGATCCCCGGCGCCGTGGGCCAGAACCTGAGCCGCCAGTACAAGATCTTTGGCAACAAGCACACCTGGGCGATGACCATCATCTACACCATGACCTTCGGTTCCTTCATCGGCTATGCCGCGACCTTCGCGCTGGCGATCAAGGTGGTGTTCGGCTTCCAGCACCTGATGGTTGACGGCGTGCTGACCCACAACACCCCCAACCCGAACGGCCCCTCGGCCCTGATGTATGCCTGGATGGGTCCGTTCATCGGCGCCCTGATCCGCCCCGTCGGCGGCATGATCTCGGACAAGCTGGGCGGTGCCCGCGTGACGCAGTGGATCTCGATCGTCATGGTCGCCTCGGCGCTGGGCGTGGCCTATTTCCTCAAGCAGGCCTATGTGTCGGCAACCCCCGAGCAGTACTTCCTGCCCTTCATGATCCTGTTCCTGATCCTGTTCGCGATGACCGGTATCGGCAACGGATCGACCTTCCGCACCATCGCGGTGGTGTTCAACAAGGAGCAGGCCGGCCCGGTTCTGGGTTGGACCGCTGCCGTGGCCGCCTATGGCGCCTTCATCATCCCCAAGGTGTTTGGTGAACAGATCAAGGCCGCAACGCCCGAATATGCGCTGTATGGCTTTGCGATCTTCTACGCCGTCTGCATCGCGATCAACTGGTGGTTCTACCTGCGCCCCGGCGCCTATGTGAAGAACCCCTGATCCAACTGAAATAGCCAGTCCTGCCCCGGGCACAGCTGCGGGGCAGGGCAGCAAAACAGGAGAAAACCTATATGAGCCATCTACTCGATCGTCTGAGCTTCTTCCGCTCAAAAGAGATAGACCGCTTCTCGAACGGTCACGGCCAGACCACCAATGAAAGCCGCGCCTGGGAAGACACCTACCGCAACCGCTGGCGGCACGACAAGATCGTGCGCTCGACCCATGGTGTGAACTGCACCGGGTCCTGCAGCTGGAAGATCTATGTCAAGTCGGGCATCGTCACCTGGGAAACCCAGCAGACCGACTATCCGCGCACCCGCGCCGGCCTGCCCAACCACGAGCCGCGCGGCTGTCAGCGCGGTGCCTCCTACAGCTGGTATCTCTATTCCGCCAACCGCGTGAAGACCCCGCTGATCCGCTCGCAGCTGCTGAAAGCCTATCGCGGCCTGCGCAAGAACCTGACCCCGATCGAGGCCTGGACCAAGCTCCAGAGCGACCCGATCCTGCGCGCCTCTTACACCAAGAAACGCGGCAGCGGCGGTTTCGTGCGCGCCTCTTGGGATGAAGCCACCGAAATCACCGCGGCGGCCAACGCCTATACCGCGAAAACCCACGGTCCCGACCGGGTCTTCGGCTTCTCGCCGATCCCCGCCATGTCGATGGTCTCCTATGCGGCCGGCTCGCGCTATCTCAGCCTGCTGGGCGGCACCTGCATGAGCTTCTACGACTGGTACTGCGACCTTCCGCCGTCGTCGCCGATGACCTGGGGCGAACAGACCGACGTGCCGGAATCGGCCGACTGGTACAATGCCGGCTTCCTGATGCTCTG
>NZ_JBFJVE010000220.1:0-4345 GCF_041624275.1 Shimia sp. | reverse complement strand
GCAGGAGCGATTTGCGCCCCGCCTCGCGCGCTTCGGTGATGCGGGCCTCGAGATCGTCCACCGAGACCAGCTTCTTCTGCCCGGCTTCGGTCAGAACATCCCCGGCCCGCACGCCCTTCTCAAAGGCTTTCGACGCCTCGTCCACCTGTGTCACCACCAGACCGTCGACGCCCTCGGCCACACCCAGTTCCGACCGCATGGTGTCGTTCAGCGGGATGACGGTCAGCCCCATGAGTTGTTTTTCAACCGGCGGCTGCGGCTCCTGATCCGGGGTTGCGGCCTGCGCGGTCTCGGCGGTTTCGCGCCGCCCCAAAGTCACTTTCAGGGTCTTGGTCTTGCCATCGCGCAGCACCACCACGCGCACCGCGGTACCGACCTTGGCATTGCCGACCTGACGCACCAGCCCGCGCACGTCCTCGACCGCCTGGCCGTCGAAATTCAGGATCACGTCACCGGCCAGCATGCCAGCGTCCTTGGCCGGGCCGTCGGGCACGTCGGTGACCATGGCGCCGGCGGTGGTTTCCAGCCCCTCAACGGCCTCGACCATGTCCTCCGAGACGTTCTGGATGCGCACCCCAAGCCAGCCGCGCCGGGTTTCGCCGAACTCTTTCAACTGGTCGACCACGCCCGCAACCACGTTCGAGGCCATCGAGAACCCGATGCCGATCGAGCCGCCGTTGGGCGACAGGATCGCGGTATTCACCCCGACCACGTCGCCGGCCATGTTGAACAAGGGGCCGCCCGAGTTGCCACGGTTGATCGCGGCGTCGGTCTGGATGTAGTCGTCATAGCTGCCCGACAGCGCCCGGCCCCGCGCCGAGACGATGCCGGCCGAAACCGAGAACCCCTGGCCCAGCGGGTTGCCCATGGCCATCACCCAGTCGCCGACCCGCGCCGTGTCGCTGTCGCCGAAGCTGACAAAGGACAGCGGCTGATCGGTCTCGACCTTGAGCAGCGCGATGTCGGTGGTGGCATCCTTGCCGACCACCTTGGCGGGCAGTTCCTCGCCCGAAAAAAACTCGATCATGATTTCGTCGGCGCCGTCGATCACGTGGTTGTTGGTGACCACGAAACCGTCTTCGGAGATCACGAAACCCGAGCCCAGCGCCGAGGTGCGGCGCGGCGTGTTGCCTTCGCCGTTGCGATCGCGGAACTCGCGGAAGAACTCTTCGAAGGGCGAACCCTCGGGGACGATGCCCTGCGGGCCGGTGCGCCCGGCGACCACGGTGGTGGTGGTGATGTTGACCACCGCCGGGCTGACGCGCGCTGCGAGGTCGGCAAAGGTTTCGGGGCGTGCCTGGGCGCTGAGGGCCTGAGCGAGAAACAACAGAGCGGCCAGCGCAAGAACCCAGATGTCCCGTCGTTGCGGCGCCCGGGCGCGCGCGATTGCGATTGCCTGATTAGTCACTCGGTATTCTCCTGTATTGCGACCTGTTGGACGGCCCCCTCGGGCGGGGGCCTGTTCTGCGACACATTGTATGTAGGCAGCATCATGCGCAACTCAACGCCCATCGCATAGGGACAATTTGATGTGATGAAACTGTGAAGCGATGAACAAATCGCCAACCGAACGTGCGCGGGGTGCCATCGAAACGTCGGCGAGGCGCGGCCAGATCAGGCGCCGAGCAGCCGCGCCAGCCAGATCAGCACCAGCCCCAGCGCCATCGCCGCCAGACCCAGCGTGCGGCGCTGCCCCTTGGGAAGGGCGCGCAGCGCCTCGAGCAGTTGCTCGACAAGCGAAGGGGCCAGTGCATAGACCAGCCCCTCGATCACCAGCACCAGGCCGATGGCAAACAGGACAAGCCCGATCATCGACCGGGAGTGACCGATTTCAGATAGTCGAAGAACTCGCTGTCCGGCGACATGACCATGGTCGAGTTGTTGCCTTGCAGCGCCGCACGGTAGGCGGCCAGCGAACGATAGAATTCGAAGAACTCCGGATCGGCGCCAAAAGCGGTCGCAAAAATGCCGTTGCGTTTCGCATCCGCCTCACCGCGAATGATCTCGGACTGCCGGTTGGCATCCGAGACCAGCTCGACCACGGTGCGGTCGGCCTGGGCGCGGATGCGCTGTGCGGCTTCCTTGCCTCGGGCGCGTTCGTCGGTGGCCTCGCGTTCACGCTCGGCGCGCATCCGGTCGAAGGTGGCGCTGAGGTTTTCGCGCGGCAGGTCGGTGCGTTTCAGGCGCACGTCGATCACCTCGAGCCCCAGCCCCCGGGCATCCATGATCGCCCCGTTGCGGATGCGCAGCATCAGCGCCGCCCGATCCGAGCTGAGGATGTCGTTGGAGGACACCGAACCGAGGATTTCGCGGGTCTGCGCCACGAGGATCGAATCTAGACGGCGCCCGGCCACTTCGATGGCCTGATCGCCACCGGCGCCGGTGGCCTCGCGGAACTTGTTGACATCGATGATCCGGTAACGGGCGAAAGCATCCACCACAAGACGGCGATCATCCAGCGGCGTCACCTCGAGCGGGCCGACTTCGCGGCTGAGGATGCGGTCATCATAGGTCACAACCTCTTGGATCATGGGGATTTTCACATAAAGCCCCGGCTCTTCACGGATGTCCACGACCCGGCCAAATTGCAGGACCAGCGCCTTTTCACGCTCGTCGACAATAAACAGCGAAGAAAAGATCGCAATCAGCGCCACCACGAGAACGGGCAGCAGATAGGTCGACTTTCTCATTGCTTCGCCCCCTTGTTCAGTTCGTTCAGCGGCAGATAGGGCACGACACCCTGACCGCTGGATTGTTCGTCGATGATCACCTTGTCAACGCGGCCCAGCACCTCTTCCATGGTCTCCAGATAGAGACGTTTGCGGGTCACATCCGGAGCCTTCTGATATTCGGTGAGAACGGCGGTAAAGCGGCTGGCTTCACCTTCGGCCTCGTTGACGACGCGGGCGCGATAGCCTTCGGCCTCTTCGAGAACCTGCGCCGCTTCACCACGGGCGCCGGCCAGCACCTGGTTGGCATAGGCATCGGCCTGTTTCTGGGTCCGGTCACGTTCCTGCTCGGCGGCCTGAACGTCGCGGAAGGCGTCGATCACCTGTTCGGGCGGGTCGGCCTTGTCGAAATTGACCCGGACGATGTTCACACCGGAATCATAGCTGTCGAGCGTCTGCTGGATCAGGTTTTTGAGATTTCCCGCGATCACGCCCCGGTCCCGGTTGAGGATCGGTGCCAGATCGGATTGGGCGATGATCTCGCGCATGGCCGATTCCGACACCGCGCGGATGGTCGGGCGCGGTTCGCGCAGATTGAACAGGAACTGGGCCGGATCGGAAATGTTCCACACCACCTGAAAGTCGATGTCGACGATGTTTTCATCGCCGGTCAGCATCAGCCCGGCATCGCTGCCACGGCCACCGACACCGATGTCTTCGGTCTGTTCACGAGTCACCGGAACCACTTCGGCCGTGACCACCGGCCAGGGCGCAAAGTTCAGACCGGGACCGCCGGTCGAGGCATATTCGCCCAGAAACAGTTCGACCGATTGCTCTTCGGGCTTCACCGTGTAGAAGCTGGCCATGCCCCAGAGCACCGTCGCCGCGACCAGCCCGAGCACCACCGTGCCCTTGCCAAAGCCACCGGCCGAAGGGCGCCGTCCGGCACCACCGCCGCGATTGCCCCCCGAGCCGCCGCGCCCGCCCATCAGCACGCGCAGCTGGTCCTGTCCCTTTTTCATCAACTCGTCGATGTCGGGAATCTGCGGCCCGTCGTCATCCGGGCCGCGACCGCCGCCCTGATTGCCGCGATTGTCGCCGCCGCCCTTGTTGTCGTTGCCGCCCCAGGGGCCGCCAGTATTACCTGCCATAAAGGTCCATCCCTTCCTCATCACGTCTCGGGCCACAACTTAACCTGTGCAGGCCCGGCGAAAAATCAACCCGTTCGGGTCGGTGTTTTCATCGTTACTATTTCTTCCGACATGGTCGGATGCACCGCAACAGTGCGGTCGAAATCTTCCTTGGTGGCGCCCATTTTCACCGCAATTCCCGCCAGTTGGATCATCTCTCCGGCCCCCGGCGCCACGATGTGACAGCCCAGAACCTTGCGGGTCTTCTGGCTGACCACGAGTTTCATCAACACCCGTTCGCTGCGCCCGGCAAAGCTTTGCTGCATCGGCTTGAAACTGGTCGCGTAGACCTCGATCGGTTCCTGTTCGCGGGCCTCTTCTTCCGACAGGCCCACGGTGCCCATCTCGGGCTGGGTGAAGATCGCCGTCGGAATCAACTCGTGATCGGGTTTGGTCGGGTTGCCCTTGAACACGGTTTCGACAAAGGCCATGCCCTCGCGGATCGCCACCGGGGTCAGGTTCACCCGGTCGGTGACGTCGCCGACG
>NZ_JBFJVE010000219.1:0-4612 GCF_041624275.1 Shimia sp. | reverse complement strand
GCGAGACCGTCAAGGTCCAGGTCATCAAGATCAACAAGGAAACCCACCGCATCTCGCTGGGCATGAAGCAGCTGCAGGACGATCCGTGGGATCTGGTCGCCGCCAAATACCCGCTGGAATCGGTGCACACCGGCCGCGTCACCAACATCACCGACTACGGTGCCTTCGTCGAGCTGGAGCCCGGCGTCGAGGGTCTGGTGCACGTTTCGGAAATGTCCTGGACCAAGAAGAACGTCCATCCCGGCAAGATCGTGTCGACCTCGCAAGAAGTCGAGATCATGGTTCTGGAAATCGACCAGGCCAAGCGTCGCGTGTCGCTGGGTCTCAAGCAGACCATGCGCAACCCCTGGGAAGTCTTTGCCGAAACCCACCCCGAGGGCACCCAGGTCGAAGGCGAAGTCAAGAACATCACCGAGTTCGGTCTGTTCATCGGCCTCGACGGCGAAATCGACGGCATGGTTCACCTCTCCGACATCTCGTGGGACGAGCGTGGCGAGGATGCGATCCAGAACTACCGCAAGGGCGACGTGGTTCAGGCCGTGGTCTCGGAAGTCGATATCGACAAAGAGCGTATCTCGCTGTCGATCAAGGCGCTGGGCGGTGACAAGTTCGCCGAAGCCGTTGGCGGCGTGAAGCGTGGCTCGGTGATCACCGTCGAAGTGACCGCGATCGAAGATGGCGGCATCGAGGTGGAATACGAGGGCATGAAGTCCTTCATCCGCCGTTCGGACCTGTCGCGCGACCGCGCAGAGCAGCGCCCCGAGCGTTTCTCGGTCGGCAACAAGGTCGACGTGCGCGTCACCAATGTCGACAGCAAGACCCGTCGTCTCGGCCTGTCGATCAAGGCACGCGAGATCGCCGAAGAGAAAGAGGCCGTCGAACAGTATGGTTCCTCGGACTCGGGTGCGTCGCTGGGCGACATTCTCGGCGCGGCGCTCAAGTCGGGCGACTGATCTCGCCGGGCTTTCGCTCAGGAAATGCAAAGGCCCCCGCAGATGCGGGGGCCTTTTTGTTTGACCTGTGGGGGGCCGCGATGGAAGCTGTGGCCATGGATCTGAGTGGCAACTGGACGGGTGTGTTTGACTACGGGCTTGGCGGCCAGGACGCGGTGCCCTTCACGGCGAGGCTGACGGATGTCGGCGGTGTGGTCTGGGGCGAGACGCTGGAGCCCAATACATTCGCCAGAAATGCCGGCCCGGAGCTGCGCGCCGAGGTCAGCGGGTCGCGCAGCGGTTTGGAGCTGCATTTCCGCAAGGCCTATCATGGCAAGCCAAGAGGCGGGGCGCATCCGATTCATTACACCGGACATATTTCGGCCGGGGGCAGGCGGATCGAGGGGCGCTGGCGCATCAATTTGCCCGACGTCCCCTTCGGCGGGCCCTTTGTCATGACACGGATCCCCGGGCTCGAGGTGACACGCGAGATCGCAAGGCAAGCCGAGGTCGAGGCATCCTGATGCAGGACCGGCAGGGACGAGGCAGGCGCAGGGCTTAGCGAAAAGCCCTGGACCAGAAACCGAGAAAGGGCCGAGAGATGGGCCAGAAAGTGGCAGTGATTACCGGCGCGGCGCGGGGCATCGGGCTGGCGACCGCCCGGCTGATGCAGGCCGAGGGCTGGCAGGTCGGCATGTGGGACCGCGACCGTCCGGCGCTGATGGCGGCGGTGGCCGGGATCCCCGATGCCTTTGCCTTGCCCTATGATGTCTCGGACCCCGACGAGGTGGCGCGGGCCTTTGCCGATCTGCGCAGCACCAAGGGGCGGCTTGATGCGCTGGTCAACAACGCCGGCGTTGCCGAGTTCGGCCCCATCGAGGAGACCGGATTCGACATGTGGCGGCGGGTGATGGCGACCAATCTCGACGGGGTGTTCCTGTGCAGCCAGGCGGCGATCCCGCTGCTCAGGGCCAGCCGCGGCGCCATCGTCAACATCGCCTCGATCTCGGGGCTGCGGGCCTCGACGCTGCGGGTCGCCTATGGCACCTCGAAGGCGGCGGTGATGCAGCTGACCATGCAGCAGGCGGCCGAGCTGGGCGAATACGGCATCCGCGCCAACTGCGTCGCGCCGGGGCCGGTGCGCACCAAGCTGGCGATGGCGGTGCACACGCAGGAGATCATCGACGCCTATCATGATGCGCTGCCGCTGAACCGCTATGGCAGCGAGGCCGAGATCGCCGAGGCGATCGGTTTCCTGTGTTCCGAGAAGGCCAGCTTCATCACCGGCCAGGTGCTGGCCGCCGATGGCGGTTTCCAGAGCACCGGGGTCGGGCTGCCGGCGCTACGGCGCTAGACTTCCGGCCGTGACAGGGCGCGAATCCACGGTCGCTTTTCCATTCCAAATCAACGGCTTCTCTGCGTTGCAGCGGCGCGCTCTGCCGGGCTTATGCGGCGCTGCATTAGCAAAGTTCCGCTGAAATGGGGTTTTCGACCCGCCCGGGGTGCGAAATCTTGCCAAAATCCGGCGCTATTTGTTTCCGTTTGCCGGGATTGTTTCTATAGTTCCCGGGATGCAAGCGACAAGACATGCACGCCCAGGGAGACCCATATGATTCGTTCGGAACTGATCCAGAAAATCGCCGATGAAAATCCGCATCTTTATCAGCGTGATGTCGAACGGATTGTGAACACGATCTTTGATGAAATCACAGACGCCATGTCTCGCGGCGACCGGGTGGAGCTGCGCGGTTTCGGAGCCTTTTCGGTGAAGAAGCGCGAAGCGCGTATCGGGCGCAATCCGCGCACCGGAGAATCCGTGCATGTCGAGGAAAAGCATGTTCCCTTTTTCAAGACCGGAAAACTGCTGCGCGACCGTCTCAACGGAAAGTAAGCCATGCGCTATATTCGCTATGCCTTTTGGGGCGTGCTCGCGATCGTCCTGATCTCGGTGGCGATCGCCAATCGCGGCATCGTCACGCTGAACCTGTTTCCCGAAGCGATCGCCGATCTGGTCGGTGTCAACCAGAGCATTGCCCTGCCGCTTTACGCGGTGATCCTGGCCGGCATCGCATTTGGCTTGCTGATCGGTTTTGTCTGGGAATGGCTGCGCGAGCACAAGCACCGCTCGGCCAAGTCCCGCAGCCAGAAAGAGCTGAAGCAGGCCCAGCGCGAGATGCGCCGGCTGAAGGGCGACAGCGGCGAGGCGCAGGACGAGGTGATCGCGCTTCTGGACAAGGCGGGCTGAGCGGCCTTTCGCGGCCCGCTCGGACTGGGGCCGGGGCGGGTGATTGCCATCCGCCCGCCGCGCCGCTATGGGGGTGACATGGATATCCGGGTGAAGATCTGCGGGCTGACGCGGCCCGAACATGTGGTGGCCGCCGCCGAGGCCGGTGCGGCCTATGCCGGCTTTGTCTTCTTCGAGAAATCGCCGCGCCACGTCGCCACCGAACTGGCGCGCGATCTGGCGCTGGCGGCGCCGGTGGGGCTGGCCAAGGTGGCGCTGACCGTCGATGCCACGGATGGCGAACTCGACCGTATCGTCGACCGGGTGCCGCTTGACCTGTTGCAGCTGCACGGGGCGGAAACCCCGGCGCGGGTGGCCGAGCTGCGCGCCCGCTATGGCCTGCCGGTGATGAAGGCGGTGGGCATCGCCGATGAGTCCGATCTTGGCGCGCTGCAGACCTATGGCGCGGTCGCCGACCAGCTGCTGGTCGATGCCAAGCCGCCCAGGGGCGCGGCGCTGCCGGGGGGCAACGGGCTGGCCTTTGACTGGCGGCTGGTGAACCGCAAGTACTGGCCCTGCCCGTGGATGCTGGCCGGGGGGCTGACGCCCGAGAATGTCGCCGAGGCGGTGAAGATGACCGGGGCGCGGCAGGTCGATGTCTCGTCCGGTGTCGAAAGCGCGCCGGGGGTGAAGGACGCGGCGCTGATCCGCGCCTTTGTCGCGGCGGCGACCGGGGCGGGGGCGACCGCCGACAAGGGCGTGCCGATCCTGCGCTGAGGCGCGTGATTGACGCGGGCGCGCGCGGCGCGGCATCGCGAAAGGCGAAAAGTCGCGATGTGGCGCGGCTGCTGGCCCGACCTGCCGGGGGCGGCGCATTCGACATCGCGGTTGCAGTGTTAAAAATCGCTTTGCACTTGCCCCGATCCGGCCTGCGTTTTAAAGCCATTTGACGCAGAGGGTAACGCGGGTGCAGAGAGGGCAGGACGATGGCCGAAGATCTTTTCAACAGCTTCATGAACGGACCCGACGACAAGGGCCGTTTCGGCGATTTCGGCGGGCGTTTCGTGTCGGAGACCCTGATGCCGCTGATCCTCGACCTCGAGGCCGAATATGAAAAGGCCAAGACCGACGCCAGTTTCTGGGCCGAGATGGACGATCTCTGGGAACATTATGTCGGCCGCCCCAGCCCGCTTTATTTCGCCGAGCGCACCACCGAGACCCTCGGCGGCGCCAAGGTCTATTTCAAGCGTGACGAGCTGAACCACACCGGCGCCCACAAGATCAACAACGTGCTGGGGCAGATCATTCTGGCGCGGCGCATGGGCAAGAGCCGCATCATCGCCGAGACCGGCGCCGGCCAGCACGGCGTCGCCACCGCTACGGTCTGCGCCCTGTTCGACCTGCCCTGCGTCGTCTACATGGGCGAGACCGACATCGAGCGCCAGGCCCCCAACGT
>NZ_JBFJVE010000218.1:0-4690 GCF_041624275.1 Shimia sp. | reverse complement strand
CGCATGAAGAACCCGCGAGGAATCCCCTTCGGCATAGGCCACGCGTTTGGGCGCGCGGGCGGCTTTTTCAAAGACCGGCTTCATCAGCATGCCCGACTGGTAAACAAAGCGCGAAAGTTTCTCGCGATAGGCCTCCATGTCCTTGATCGGGTTGGTCGCCACCCCGGTTTCCATCGCCGCCTGAGCCACCGCCGGCGCGATCTCCAGAATGAGACGCGGATCAAACGGTTTGGGAATGATGTAATCGCGACCAAAGCTCATGTTGTCTGCGCCATAGGCCTGCAACACCACGTCAGACGCCTCGACTCGTGCCATATTGGCAATGGCCTTGGCACAGGCCATCTTCATCTCTTCGTTGATTTCGGTCGCGCCACAATCCAGCGCGCCACGGAAGATGAAAGGAAAACAAAGCACGTTGTTGACCTGGTTCGGATAATCAGAGCGCCCGGTGGCGCAGATCGCATCCGAGCGCACCTCGGCCACCAGTTCGGGGCGGATTTCCGGCTCGGGGTTGGCCATGGCCATGATCAGCGGATTGGCGGCCATCGAGGCGGCCATTTCGGCGGTGACCGACTTGCCCGCCGACAGGCCCAGAAACACGTCTGCGCCGACCATGGCCTCTGCCAGCGTGCGCGCTGAAGTGTCGTTGGCAAACCGTTCCTTGTAAGGGTCCATGCCTTCGGCGCGGCCCTTGAAGATGACCCCGGTGCGATCACAAACGATGATGTTTTCCCTGCGGGCGCCAAAACTGACGAGCAGATCGAGACAGGCCAGCGACGCGGCGCCGGCACCATTGGCCACGATCCGGACCTCTTCGATTTTCTTGTCGACCAGTTCCAGCGCGTTCAGGGCGGCGGCGGCCGACACAATCGCGGTGCCGTGCTGATCGTCGTGGAACACCGGAATATTCATGCGTTCGCGCAGCTGCGCCTCGATTTCAAAGCATTCCGGGGCTTTGATATCTTCCAGATTGATGCCGCCGAAGGTCGGCTCCAGCGGAGCCACGACGTTGCAAAAGGCGTCGATATCGGTCTCGTCCACTTCGATATCAAAGACATCGATGCCCGAGAATTTCTTGAACAGTGCGGCCTTGCCTTCCATCACCGGCTTTGATGCCAGAGCGCCGATATTGCCCAGACCCAGAACCGCCGTGCCGTTGGTGATCACCGCAACAAGGTTGCCGCGCATGGTATAGTCCAGCGCCCTGAGCGGGTCTTCTGCAATTTTCTCGCAGGGAATGGCCACTCCCGGGCTGTACGCCAGCGCCAGGTCCTGCTGGGTCGCCATCGGCTTTGTCGGAAGCACCTGCAGCTTACCCTTGGGGTCGGACGAATGATAGTCGAGCGCATCACGCTCCAATTGGGTGGACATATCTCAAAGTCTCCAAATCCATGGGATGAGGGCAGCAGCAGCGCCGCTGCCCTCGTGTTTCCAACTCAGTTGGTTATGATTTCCGGCCCCATGAAGGTATTGGGCAGGAAGGTCGACAGCCACGGGATATAGGTCACCATGATCAGGAACACGAAGAGCACGGCCAGGAAGGGCAGTGCGGCGCGCACCACGCTCATCATCGGCATGCCCGCCACCCCGGAGGTCACGAAGAGGTTCAGCCCCACGGGTGGCGTGATCATCCCGATCTCCATGTTGACCACCATGATGATGCCAAGGTGGATCGGGTCGATGCCCAGTTCGATGGCAATCGGGAACACCAGCGGCGCCACGATCACCAAGAGGCCCGAGGGCTCCATGAACTGGCCGCCGATCAGCAGGATCACGTTGACCACGATCAGGAACATGATCGGACCAAAGCCCGCCGACAGCATGGCGCCGGCGATATGCTGCGGCACCTGCTGTTCGGTCAGCACATGTTTCAGGATCAGCGCGTTGGCGATCACGAACAAGAGCGTCACGGTCAGCTTGCCGGCCTCGAACAGCGTGTGCTTGGTGTCCGGGTGCACAAAGGCGGTGAGCAGCGCTTGCGGCTTCTTCAGCAGGCTGCCCTTTTCGCCGGTCGACGCCACCAGGTTGCTCGCCGAGACACCGGCGGCAGCCCCCGCCAGCGGTCCCATGTCCTTGTAGATGAAACAGGCGATCAGGAAGGCATAGACGGCGGCCACGGCAGCGGCTTCGGTCGGCGTGAAGATGCCGCCATAGATGCCGCCCAGGATGATGACGATCAGGAACAGGCCCCAGCCGGCTTCGCGCCCCGAGGTCCAGACTTCCTCCCAGCCTTTCCATTCGCCCTTGGGCAGGTTCTTGACCTTGGCGATGACATAGATGGTCACCATCAGCATGAACCCGGCCATCAGGCCCGGAATGACACCGGCGAGGAACATCCGGCCCACCGAAACCTCGACCGAGGCGGCATAGACCACCATCACGATCGAGGGCGGGATCAGGATGCCCAGCGTGCCGGCGTTACAGATCACCCCGGCGGCGAAATCCTTGGTATAGCCGACTTCGCGCATGCCGGCGATCACGATCGAGCCGATCGCCACCACCGTGGCCGGGGACGAGCCCGACAGGGCGGCGAACATCATGCAGGCAAAGACGCCGGCGATGGCCAGACCGCCCGGCAGATGGCCGACGCAGGCGATGGAGAAGCGGATGATCCGCCGCGCCACACCGCCGGTGCTCATGAAGGACGAGGCCAGGATGAAGAACGGGATCGCCAGCAGGGTGAAATGCCCTTCGAAGGCTTCGAACAGCGTGCCCGCAACCGAGGCCAGCGTGGCGTCGGAATAGAACAGCAGGAACAGGATCGACGACAGACCCAGGCTGACGGCAATGGGCACCCCGATCAGCAGCAGGCCGATCACCATGCCAAAAAGTAGAACGATATCCATCAGTCATGCTCTCCAAGCTGTTCACGGACTTCCGCGATTTCATCTTCGACTTCGTGGCTGGCGACGAGACGATCGACATCGCCGCGCACGATCTGCATCGCGGCCTGACAGAACCGGAACAACAGCAGCCCCATCGACACCGGCAGCACCACATAGGGCACCACTTTGGGCAGTTTTTCGTAGGACTCGCCGTAGTTGATCAGATCTTCCAAGAACGAGAAGAGACCGATCATCGGCACGTCCTGCACCTCGTAGAACGACTGGCTGCGGAAGTTGTCTTCGAAGCCGGTCGGGAACCAGCGCCCCGAAGTGGGCGGCAGATCGGCAAAGACGGCCCAATAGTCATAGGCGCCCTTCATCATGAAGACCGAAAACAGCAGACAGCAGGCGACAGCGAAGATCCCCATCAGCCGTGCCACGCCGGGCGACACCATATTGAGGATTGCATCGACGCCGAGATGGCTGTGTTTCTTGACCGCGTAGGGGGCGCCCAGCAGGACCAGCCAGCCGAACATGAACACCGTGAGTTCCAGCGCCCAGAGAATATTTGAGTTGAACCCGAACCGGGCGATGACATTGGCAAAAGTGATCAACGTCATCAGCCCAATGAGAAGCGCCATCAGCGTCTCCTCGATCCGGTCCACAAATGAATGCTTATGTTGCATGTCCCAGTGACCCGTTTTTTGTTTTGAGCGACGGGGCGGCCCAACAAGCTCTGAGCCGCCCCAAGCGGTGCGCGTGCTGCGCACCGGTTTCAGATTAAAGGCCGGCGTTGATCGCCTGCGCCGCGTCGATGTTGTCCTGACCCACGTCATCGGCGAATTTGGCCCAGACCGGCTTCATCACGTCGACCCATTGCTGGCGCTGTTCGGCGGTCAGGCTGCGGATGGTGCCGCCGGCCTCGATGATCGACTGTTTGGCTTTCTCGTTTACCGCGGTCGACTCGGCGTTGCGGGTCGCGGAGACCTCGCCCAGAATGGTCAGGAACTGGTCGCGCACATCGGCGTCCAGGCTTTCCAGCCAGTCGACACTGGTCACCACCAGATAGTCGATGATGCCGTGGTTGGTTTCAGTCACCCCGTCCTGAACCTCGAAGAACTTCTTGCCGTAGATGTTGGACCAGGTGTTTTCCTGACCATCCACAACACCCTGTTGCAGCGCGCCGTAAACTTCGGAGAAGGCCATTTTCTGCGGAGATCCACCGATGGCTTCCATCTGTGCGACCAGCACGTCGGACGATTGCACGCGGAACTTCAAGCCATTGGCATCCGCGGGCGACACCAGCGGTTTGTTGGCCGACATCTGCTTCATGCCATTGTGCCAATAGGCCAGGCCCTGAAGGCCGCGACGCTGCATCGAATCCAGCAGCGCCTGACCGTTTTCCGAGGCCTGGAAGGCATCGACCGCGTTCACGTCCTTGAACATGAAGGGCAGGTCGAAAATGCGGAACTTCTTGGTGAATTTCTCGAATTTGGACAGCGAGGGCGCGGCCAGCTGCACGTCGCCCTGCAACATGGCCTCGAGCACCTTGTTGTCGTTGTAAAGGGTCGAGCTGGGGAAGACTTCCATGCAGGCCTTGCCGTTCATCTCGTCATTGACGCGCTGCTCGAGCAGCGATGCGGCGATGCCCTTGGGGTGTTTGTCGGTGTTGGTGACGTGGCTGAACTTGATGACGATTTCACCAGGATCGCAGGCCGCAAATGTAACTCCGGGAATAGTGCAAGTGGCCGCAAAAGCTGCGGCAGCAATCAGTGTCTTCATAGTGTCCTCCTCCTGCATCAGCACTATTGCTGACGTTGGGTAACCAGTAGGGTCAGCGGAGTTTGATTTCGCAAAGCATTTTT
>NZ_JBFJVE010000217.1:0-4700 GCF_041624275.1 Shimia sp. | reverse complement strand
GGCGCATGGAATAGATCATGTCGGCCCTTGGCTTTTCATCGCCGATCCACCAGCTGCGGGAAATGTCGATGCAGATGCCGTAGGAGCCGATCAGGTCGGTGTCGAAGCTGACGATCTCATTGTTCTGGACGATGCGCGGGCCGCATTCCTGAAACCACGGGTTGGTGCGCGGCCCCGAAGTCAGAAGCCGGGTTTCGATCCATTCGCCGCCGCGGCGGATGTTCTCGGCATGAAGCACCGCCCAGATGTCGTCCTCGCTCATGTTGCCCTGTGGCACCTCGGCGCGCGCCCGGCGCTCCATCTCGGCGACGGCGGTCTCGCAGGCGTGATGGGCGCAGCGCATGGCCAGAATCTCGTCGGGGCCCTTGACCGCGCGCGACTTCTCGGTGACTTCCTCGCCCTCCATGATCTCGAAGCCCTGCGCCTCGAGGGCGCGCAGCCCGTGGATCATGATCTTGTCCACCGCCAGCCGCATGTTGCCCGGGGCGTGTTCGGCCATCAGCTGGCGGACCTCGTTCGAGAACACGTCGGCCTGCACGTCGATCTTGTCGCCGCGATCGAAATAGAACAGGTCGGCGCCGGACCGCTGTTCGCGCACCAGTGGGTTGAAGGTGCTGAGGAAGGGCGAGTTCTTGTAATCCCAGATCACCATGTAGCCGTCGGCGCACAAGAGCAGCGCCCGGAACGGGTTGTGGGTGTTCCACAGCTGCATGTTGGTGCTGTCGGTGGCATAGCGGATGTTGAGCGGGTCGAACATCAACAGCCCGCCATAGCCCCGGTCGACGACATGCTGCGTCAGCCGTTCCCAGCGAAAGCGCCGCATGGCCTGAAGGTCGGGCAGTTGCAGCCCGGCCGCCGCCCATTCCGCCAGTGCCAGCCGGGTGGGGCCGATTTCGATCCGGTCCTGATCGTTCGGGGTGTTGTCGCCGGTGCGCTCGCCGCGCGTGGGGTCGATCTTGCGGGTGTCGCGGAAATGGTCGCGCATGGCTGCCTCCTTGGTCTGATGGGGTCAGTCTGCTGGTGCGATTCCGTCGCGTCCTGCCTGATTGCGACCGGGATCTGGTTTTTTTGTCATTGATGGCGTGACGATTGCGTGCTGGTGCGGGCCGGGCGGCAGGATCCGAAGTCCGGGACAATCGGCGATTGACGCGCCCGGCCAGCCGACTAGGCTGCGGGAAGGTGCCGGCGCTGCCGGGGCCCGCCCGGATTGTTTGGACGCAGAAAAGGATTGTTCATGGCCCCCAGACTCTCAGCCGACAAGGCCATTTCGCGGGCGAAACAGGCGGCGAAATCCGGCGATCTGGCGACGGCGGTGACCCTTCTGGGCGAGGTTCTGGCGCGTTTTCCGGCCAGCAAGAAGGCCCGCAAGGCAATGGCCGATCTCAGGGCCGAGGGTCTCGTGACCCTGCTGGAGGCCGGCCAGAGGGCACAGCGCGCCGGGCGTTCGGTCGATGCGATCCGCGAACTCGAAGCCGCCTTCGCGCTGGCGCCCGAGATCATCGACACCGGGCTGGCGCTGGGGGCATGCCAGATGGAGATTCGCATGGCGCCCGAGGCGCTCTCGGTGGCCGACAAGGTGCTGGAACGCTTTCCCGGCAACCCCAAGGCGCTGAACATCCGGGGCCAGGCGCTGCGCGAACTGGGGCGCGGCGAAGAGGCGATCGACTGCCTGACATCGGCGCTCGGCGATCCCGAGACCGATGTCCACACCCTGAACAACCTCGGCGTGCTGGCCCGTGCGCGCGGCGAAACCGAGGCGGCAGCGGCCTATTGCCGGCAGGCGCTGGCCTTGCAGCCCAACGACCCGCTGCTGCATGCCAACCTGGCCTATGTGACGAAATACACCGCCGACCACCCGCATCTGTCGCAAATGCGCGAAAGACTGGCTGCCCGGGGCACCAATGACCCCGAAAGCGCGGCGCTGTGCTTTGCACTGTTCAAGGCGATGGACGATTACGAAGCTTCCGCCGAGGCGATGGAGCATCTGCACGCTGCGAACCGGCTGAAGAAGGCCGCGCTGGAATATGACTTCAAGGACGATGCCCAGATCTACGCGCTGAGCAAGGTTCTGTTCAAGACCGCCCCGGCGGCATTGTCCGAGACCGGCAAGCTGCGCCCGGTCTTCGTCACCGGGTTGCCGCGCACGGGCACCTCGCTGGTCGAACGGGTTCTGGCCCAGAGCCCCGAGGTGCAGGCCTGCGGCGAGTTGGCGGTGGTGCAGAACGCTGTCGCCAATTTGCTGCGCACAGCGATGGCGCGGCAGGACAGGGCCTTGACGGAACAGGATTTCGTGGACATGCGCCGCCGCCTGCTGCGCGGCCTGTCCGCCCATAACGACGGCCATCCGGTGATGGTCGACAAGATGCCGCTGAACTTCCGCTGGATCGGCTATATCTGCGCCGCCTTGCCCGAGGCGCGCATCCTGCATGTCAACCGTGACCCGATGGCGGTGGCATGGTCGCTCTATCGGCACAATTTCGTCGGTGACGCCAATGGCTTTGCCTATGATATCGACGACATCGCGCGGTTCATGGTGCTGCATCGCGACCTGATGGCGCATTGGCGCGCGCTTTATCCGGGCCGGGTGTTCGACGTCGATTATGCGCAGCTGGTCACGGACCCGGACACCGCGACCCGGGCCCTGGCCGGGGCGGCGGGGCTGGACTGGACAGCGCAGATGCTGAGCCCCGAAAAGGGCGCGGCGCAGGTTCTGACCGCCAGCGCCGAACAGGTCCGCAAACCGATCTACAAGGACAGCGACCTCGGCTGGAAGCGTTACCAGGATTTCCTTGGCCCGATGCAGACGGCCCTGCAGACCGCCGGCCTGATCCGAGCCTAGAACACCCCCATGCCCAGCCCCATGGCCATCGCCAGCCCAAGGTCACGGCATTGCGCCAGCTCCGGCTCGGGGATGGTCTTTTCGGCAAGGATCGCCTCGGGGGTCTGGGCATGGGTGCACAGGATCAGCGGCTCCTGCACCGGTTTCAGCCGCCAGCCGGTGGCGATCCGGGCCAGTTGCCGGGCGGCATTGGCGCCGTCCGAGCCGGCGCAGATCATCTGCGCATAGGCGCGCCCCTCGATGCGCCCCAGCACCGGGTAATAACAGCGGTCGAAAAACTCCTTCATCTCGCCCGACAGCGCAGCAAGGTTTTCAGGGCCGCAGAAAATATAGCCTGCGGCGGCAAGCAGGTCATCGGGCCCGGCAAGATCGGCGCGCAGCATGAGCGTCTCGATCTCGCCCCGGGCGGCGTCATGGGCGGCCTGCGCCATCTGCCGGCTGCCACCGGTGCGGGAATGATAGACGATCAGAAGTCGGGTCATGGTCTCGGCTGTGTCGCACTCGAGAAAATCCTAACCGCGCCCGGCCCGGGGCACCAGCGGAATTGCCGGTGGGCGCGCGATGGGCTTAGGGCGGTGTATCGGCGGCCTCGCGCAGGGTCGTCACCACCTCGGCCCCCTGTTCGAGCGAACGGTGCACCGGGCATCTGTCGGCGATTTCCAGCAGGCGGGCGGTCTGGGCGGCGTCGAGCGGGCCCGCGATACGGATCTTGCGGTGAAATCGGTCGATGCGGTTGCGGCTGCCGGTCTCGGCATCCTGGGCGTGCACCTTGTCGTGGCTGACATCGACGCTGATGCGGGTCAGCGGCCAGCCCTTGCGGCGGGCGAACATGCGCAGGGTCATCGAGGTGCAGGCGCCAAGGCCGGCGGCCAGCAGCCCATAGGGTGTCAGCCCCCGGTTGGTGCCGCCATAGGCCTCCGGTTCATCGGCAAAGATATGGTGGTGCGGGCCCGACTGCACATCCTGAAGAAAGCCCGCGGGATCGACCTCGGAGACCCGGACGATGCCCTCGGGCGCCCCGGGCGGCGGCGCGGGCGGGCGCAGCGCGACGTAGCGGGCAAGCCAGGCGGCGATCACCTCGGCGACATATTCGGCATCCTCGGCGCGGCTGATCAGGTGATCGGCACCGTCCAGGGTGACGAAGCTCTTGGGGTGCCGCGCGGCAAGAAAGATCTGGCTGGCGTTCTCGATGCCGACGATCTCGTCGCGCGGGGCATGCATCACCAGAAGCGCCGCCGACAGATTGTGGATGGCATCGGTCATGGCAGAGGCCGAGAGGTCTTCGAGAAAGGCCCGGCTGATGGTGAAGGGGCGCCCCCCGAGGTCGACCTCGGCGGCGCCGTCGCGCAGGATCGCCGGCAGCGCGTCGGAAAAATGATGCGCGACATGTCCGGGATCGAAGGGTGCCGCCAGCGTCACCACCGCCCGCAGACCCGGCATTTCGCCCGCCGCCTTCAGCGCCGCGGCGCCGCCAAGCGAATGGCCGATCAGCAGGTCGGGCGCCATGTCGCGGCCGGCAAGATAGGCTGCGGCGGCGCCAATGTCCGCGACGTTCGAGGTAAAGCCGGTATTGGCAAATTCGCCCTGCGAATGGCCGAGCCCGGAGAAATCGAAACGCAGCACCGCGATGCCCATGTTGGCCAGCCGCGCGGCGATGCGGCGGGCGGCGGGAATGTCCTTGGAGCAGGTGAAGCAATGGGCAAAAAGCGCCGTGGCCAGAACCGGCCCGTCCGGCAGGTCGAGCCGGGCGGCAAGCTGGTCGCCGTCGTGGCCGGGAAAAGTGATGCGTTCGGTGGGCATGGGGGCGGTCTCCTGTTGCTGGCAACAGGGTGGGGGCGCCGGCCGGTCTTGCCAAGCCCCG
>NZ_JBFJVE010000216.1:0-4720 GCF_041624275.1 Shimia sp. | reverse complement strand
ATCAGCACCTTGTAGCGGAAGCTGTTGGCGCGCGATTTCTCTTCCGCCACCTTTTCGGCGGTAACGTCGATATGGGCCCCGGATATCTCGGCCGGACGCCCCTCGGCGTCCCGGGCCGAGACCCCGGTGTCGGATTGGATCCACAGCCAGTGACCGTCCTCATGGCGAATGCGGAACACCGATTTGCTCTTGGATTCCTGTCCCGAGATCAGCGCCGTATCCGCCGCTTCGACGATTTTCAGATCCTCCGGGTGAACCCGGTTCAGAAACTCCTGCTGGCCGAGGATCGGCGCATCGGCGTCAAGCCCGAGCATCGTCTTCCAGACATCCGAAACCCAGGATTCCCCTGTTTTCAGGTCGATCTTGAAAAGTCCGATCCCGGCCTGGCCAAGCACGGAATACAGCGCGTCGATCGTCAGCCCCTTGCCTTCCGAGGGGTGGATCCGGCTGGATAGATGCAGTGCCTCGCGCCTCAATCCGAGTTCGTTCATCGCAGTTCGCCGTGACCTCGCCAACTTGGTCGTTCCAGGGAACGATTATGCCCGCAGGACAACGCCCGCAGCATCTGATCCTTTCGACTCTAGGTCAGCAGAAGCCTTCTGCAACTATATATTGTGTAAAAATCGGACAACTCCCATATATCTTTAACCCCGCATTAAACTTACGGGTGAAAACGCCCCTTTTTCATGCCCGTTCCGGCAATATGGCCTCAGCCGCGCAGGCGCCGGCCCTCGGGGTCGAAGGGCGGGCGGTCGAGGATACGTGCCCTGTGCGGTGTCCCGAGCACCATCACCTCGACCTCATCGCCCGGCGCGGCGTCTTTCACATGGGCCAGCGCCAGTGACATGCCGACCGAGTGGCCGTAGCCGCCCGAGGTGACCTTGCCGATACCCCTGCCGTCCTTGAAGACCGGCTCGCCGCCGGTGGCATCGGCGTTCGAGGTGGCGGTGTCGGCTTCGTCCAGATGCAGCAGCACCAGCCGTTCACGGGGCGCGCGGGCCAGGGTATCGGCCAGCGCATCGCGGTTGAGGAAGGGTTTGTCCATCTTGCACAGCCGCTCGAGCCCGACCTCCTGCGGCCAGTATTCGGGGCTGTATTCGCGGCTCCAGGACCCATAGCCCTTTTCGATGCGCAGCGACATCAGGGCGCGGCTGCCGACCGGGCCGGCGCCCAGGGCCTCGCCCGCCGCCAGCAGCGCCCGGTAAAGCGCCGCCTGGTCCTCGGAGCGGCAATGAACTTCCCAGCCGAGATCGCCGGTGAAGGAGACCCGCAGCGCCAGCGCCTCGATGCCGGCGACCTCGATCCTTTGCGAGCGCATGAAGGGAAAATCGTCATTGGCCAGCGAAGTGCCGGTCAGCCCCTGCAGGAGTTGGCGCGCCATCGGCCCGGCGACGTTGAAACCGCAGATGCTGTCGGTCAGCGAGGTGAAGACCGTGCCCTCGGGCAGCGGCACCTGATTGAAGAAGCGCTGGTGATAGCGTTCGGCCATGCCCGAGCCGATGACCCAGAAGTCCTGTTCGCCGACCCGCGTCACGGTGAAATCCCCGGCCACCCCGCCGCGCTTGCCGATCAGCGGCGTCAGGCAGCTGCGCCCCACCGCGCGCGGCATGCGGTTGGCAAAGACCGCGTTCAGCCAGTCTTCGGCGCCCGGACCGCTGCAGCGGTATTTGGCAAAGTTCGAAATGTCGATGATCCCGGCGCGCTCGCGCAGCATGCGGCATTCGTCGCCGACCGGCGCCCACCAGTTCTGGCGGGTGAACCCGTTGCCATCGACGACCCCCGGCTTGCCGGCGAACCACAGCGGATGTTCCCAGCCATAGGTCATGCCGAAGACCGCGCCCATGGCTTTCTGAACCTCGTAGACCGGCCGCCTGCGCAGCGGCCGCCCGGCGGCGCGTTCCTCGTTGGGGAAATGGATCGCGAACCGGTGCGAATAGACGTCGCGCACCCGGGCCTTGACGAAGGCGCGGTTGTTGGCCCAGAGCCCGAAACGCGCCAGATCCCAGGGGAACATGTCATAGTGCATCTCGCCCTCGATGATCCACTGCGCCACCATCAGCCCCATGCCGGCCGACTGTGAAAACCCCGGGATGATGCCGCCGCACATGAAATAGCCGGCGCGCTCGGGCACCGGCCCGAGAAGCACGTTGGAATCGGGCGACCAGATCATCGGGCCGTTGATCACCCGCTTGACCCCGGCCTGCGCCGCGACCGGCACCCGCGCCATGGCGCGCAGCAGGTTTTCCTCGATCCGCTCGAGATCGTCGGGAAAGAGGTCATGGGCGAAATCCAGCGGCGTGCCGTTTTCGGCCCAGAAGCGCATGTCGCGCTCATAGGCGCCGATCAGCAGCCCCTTGCCCTCCTGGCGCATGTAGTATTCGCCGTCGCGGTCGGCCACCGACGGCAGGCGCCTGTCGAGCGCCGCGATCTCGGCAATGGTCTCGGTGACGAAATACTGGTGCTCGGTGGGCTGAAGCGGCATTTCCAGCCCGGCAAGGGCCGCCACCTCGCGCCCCCAGAGACCGGCGGCGTTGATCACCCATTCGGTGGTGATGTCGCCCTTGGGGGTGCGCACGGTCCAGCGGCCGTCGGGCCTTTGCTCGGTGCCGGTGACCGGCGTGAAACGGTGGATCTCGGCGCCCCGCTGGCGCGCGCCGACCGCATAGGCATTGGTCACCCCCGAGGGGTCCACATTGCCGCCGTCGGGCTCCCACATGATGCTGCGGATGCCGTCGAAGTCGACCAGCGGGTGCAGGCGCTCGGCCTCGTCGCGGCTGATCTCGTGGAAATTCATGCCGTAAAGCCGTGCCTTGGCGGCCTGAAGCTTCAGCTGGTGGACGCGGTTCTCGGTCTGCGCCAGATACAGCGAGCCGGGCTGGAACACGCCGCAGCTTTGCCCGGTCTCCTCTTCCAGCGCCTTGTAGAGCGTCATCGTGTAATGTTGCAGGCGGCTGATGTTGGCGCTGTCGTGCAGCCCGTGGATATTGGCCGCCGCGTGCCAGGTCGAGCCCGAGGTCAGCTCGTCACGTTCCAGCAGCACGACGTCGCGCCACCCCAGTTTGGTCAGGTGATAGAGAATCGAGCATCCGATGACGCCGCCGCCGATGACGACTGCTTGGGCTTCGGTTCGCATGGGGCTGTTCCGTTCCGGCTGATGAATTTGACCCCACTGTGCCGCCGCCCGCAGGCCGCCGGATGCAAAATCCCGACATGCGCTGTCGGAAACGGGCCGCCCCGCGCCGAAGTTGCCCGATCGCCCCGATATGTGCAGACATTCTCCTACCGCCGCCAATTGGCATGACGATTGCGACACAATTCGTCGCAAACCCACATGCCGCAGGCCGGATTTGCCCCAGACTGGGCGCGACAAAAGACAGGAGTGATCCATGAAAACCACCACCCGCGTGGCCGTCATCGGCGGCGGCGTCGTCGGCGCCTCGGTGCTTTACCACCTGACCAAGCTCGGCTGGTCCGACGTGATGCTGCTCGAGCGGTCCGAGCTGACCTCGGGCTCGACCTGGCACGCGGCGGGCGGGTTTCACACCCTCAACGGCGACACCAATATGGCGGCGCTTCAGGGCTACACGATCCGGCTTTACAAGGAGCTGGAAGAGATCACCGGCCTGTCCTGCGGTCTGCACCATGTCGGCGGCGTCACCCTGGCGGACAATCAGGACCGGTTCGACATGCTTCTCGCCGAACGCGCCAAGCATCGTTTCATGGGGCTGGAGACCGAGATCATCACCCCCGAAGAGATCAGGAAGATCGCCCCGGTGACCAATATCGACGGCATCATCGGCGGGCTTTACGATCCGCTCGACGGCCACCTCGACCCCTCGGGCACCACCCATGCCTATGCCAAGGCGGCGCGCATGGGCGGCGCCACCATCGAGACCCACTGCATGGTGCGCGAAACCAACCAGCGCCCCGACGGCAGCTGGGACGTGGTCACCGACAAGGGCAGCATCCACGCCGAACATGTGGTCAACGCCGGCGGCCTCTGGGCCCGCGAGGTCGGCGCCATGGCCGGGGTCTATTTCCCGCTGCACCCGATGGAGCACCAGTATATCGTCACCGACGAGGTGCCACTGATCGCCGAGATCATCGCGGCCGGCGGCGAGCACCCGCATGTCATGGACCCGGCCGGCGAAAGCTATCTCAGACAGGAAGGGCGCGGCCTCTGCATCGGCTTTTACGAACAGCCCTGCAAACCCTGGGCGGTGGACGGCACGCCCTGGAGTTTCGGGCATGAGCTGCTGGCCGACGATTTCGACAAGATCGAGGAGTCCATCGCCTTCGCCTACCGGCGGTTTCCGGCGCTTGAGGCCGCCGGGGTCAAATCGGTGATCCACGGCCCCTTCACCTTTGCCCCCGACGGCAACCCGCTGGTCGGCCCGGTGCCGGGGATGCGCAACTACTGGTCGGCCTGCGCGGTGATGGCGGGCTTTTCCCAGGGCGGCGGCGTCGGGCTGATGCTGGCGCAATGGATGGTGGAGGGCGAATGCGAGCGCGACACTTTCGCCATGGACTGCGCCCGTTTCGGCGGTTGGATCACGCCGGGCTATACCCGGCCCAAGGTGATCGAGAACTACCAGAAACGGTGTTCCGTCGCCTACCCGAACGAAGAACTGCCCGCCGCGCGGCCGCATCGCACGACACCGATGTACGACATCTTCTCGGATCTGGGCGCGGTGTGGGGGCATCAATTCGGGCTCGAGGT